>NZ_JBRFJH010000004.1:0-191417 GCF_052932205.1 Finegoldia sp. P1-F-LS
ACTCTCAATTTAATGTTTGTTTGAAGCTAGCTTTTCAGCTGACTTTTGCTTTTTTTATTCTCACCGAATTATTGTTTGGTTTGTACTTCTCTCAAAGTATTTACTTTATTTAATTTATTAAGGTTCTATAGTTTGTTGTCTTAGTGACAACTTACTTCGCACTTTCGTAACGACTTTGTTAGTATATCATACTAACTTTTTCTTGTCAACACTTTTTTTGATATGTTTTTTAATCAAAATGTGTTTTTCTGAAATGTTACTTTAGTGAACTATTATAGTTTACTATCATCATTTCATTTTGTCAAGTGTTTTGTAAAATTTTTTTAATTTTATTTTACGTGTATTACTTGTTTTTGAGTAATTTAAAAAGCACTTAACTCAAAGTGCTTTTATATGATATCAAGGTTTTTATTTTTTGTCAAGTGTTTTTTATTTTTTTATTTTAAATCTTGAATTAGTGCGCAAATGCTCTTTTGTATTATGCTTTATTGATTTTGATGATAGTGATGCTACAAGTATTCCAAGGGCAATACTTGCCGCATATAACATTGCGTTTCTTGCATGTGAGAATGCTAAAGTAGAGTTTTGTTGGATAGTGTAATACATTGTGTAATACATGTCAGCCCCCGGGACCAAAGATATTATCCCTGGTATTACAAAAACTGTTACTGGCATTTGTACTTTTCTAGAAGCTATTTCTCCTATTATTCCTACAGCAATTGATGCGAATAAGGCTGCAATAAATTTGTTGTTTAAAATTATCGTTAAATATTTGTAAACAAACCACGCTACAAATCCAGATATCATTACTATTTTATATGATTTTTTGGGAGAATCGTAAAATAGGGAGAATCCTAATGTGGCAAATGATGATATTATAGATTCTATTACTATATATAACATTAAATCGCCTCCATCATTACTGCAAAGTACAATACACTACCAACTCCAAGCGCTATACTTAATGCTGTGATTATTGCATTAATCATAGAACTTATTCCAGATAACAAATCCCCACTTAGAACATCACGAACCGAGTTTGTAATAGAAACTCCTGGAACAAACGGCATTATACAACCTACAATTATACTATTCATGTCCAACGCCACATTCAATACTCCAAAAATCTTTAATGTTAGCATTGTAAGCAATGTCATAAATGCTACTGTAATGTATGTATTTACGAATTGCGGATTTTCTTTTTGTTGGAAAAATCTGAATACTAGCATTTCAAGTATCGATATAAAGAAAGCCACTATTGGTTCGATTATTCCTCCTACAAGTAAGTGAGCAAATAATCCTGATGCAACTGCCGCTCCCAAAATGTAGAGTTTTTTGTCTACTGATCTTTTATCTATTTTATTTATTATTTCTATTGACTCATCCAAAGTGTATACATCATTAACAAAATTTCTGGAAAAATTATTAATTTGATGTATTTTCCATAAATTTGTCGCTTTTGGAATTGTTCTTCTCATAGTTACAAGATCTCCAAAATCAAAACTTAAACATATTATTATACAAGTATAAGAAACAAATACATTTATTTTGTTTACTTTTTGAATACTTTTGCTCATTCTAAACGCTGTATCTTCTACGCGATATGTTTCAGCTCCACTTTCAAGCAAAATCCTTGCAGTATCAGCTACTACATCCATTAAATCTTGGCAATCTTCTTTTGTTTTTACGAATTGCAAAATATCTCCCCCAGTATTAAAATTATATCATATAGGAGGCATTTATGGATATTATCAAAAACAGAAGATCGAGAAGAAATTTTACATCTAAAAAAGTATCAATTGACGATATTAAAAAAATTGTAGAGGCCGGAACGTATGCTCCTACTGGAATGAACAAACAAGACAATATAATTGTAGCTATTTCTGATGATAGTACGATGGATAATTTATTAAACGCCATAAGAAAGCACTTGAGTAATGATTGTTACAATGGATTTTATAATTGCAAAAATATGATTTTGTTGTTGAGTCCAAGCGATAATCGAAATAGAAAATTCGACTGCGGATGTATAATGCAAAATATGATGTTAAAAGCTTGTGAGTTAAATGTTGCAAATGTCTGGATTAACCAGTTTTACGATTCATACAATAGTGAACCTATAAGAGAATTTTTAAAATCATTAGATATCGATAACAAATACGAAATCACTTGTGCACTTGCTTTGGGTTATAGTGATGAACAACCAAAAAATAAGCCTAACAAATTTATAACTAAATTTATTTAAAAAAATAGATCGATTGAATCTGACATATAATCAGTTTCAATCGATCTTTTATTTTAGAAGTTATCGTAGTAAATTCTATCGTCAGTTACTCCAACTTCGTTCAATGCTTTTGTCAAAGATTCTATCATTCTTGGCGAACCGCACAAGTAAGCTGAGCTGTTCTTTCCAGTTTCTTTGCAATATTTCTTGATTGCATCGTCAGCATGTCCAGTTTCCCCTTCCCAATTCATTTCAGGAGTTGTTCTTGACAATACTGGTATAAATTTGAAGTCGTACAAATCTTCTTCAAATTGTTTCAATTCATCCAACAAGAATAAATCATCTGGAGTTTTAGCTCCAAAGTAGAATCTCGCTTTTCTTTTAACATCATGATCTCTCATGTGGTTAAGGATAGATCTTATTGGCGCGAAACCAGTTCCCGCTGCACCTAGGATAATTTCAGTATCTTCATCGTGATAGTAGAAATCACCATAAGGGCCATTGATAGTAACTTTATCGCCTTCTTTAAGAACTTTGTGGCAATAAGTTGTACAAATACCCTTTGTATATCCAATTAACAATTCAATATGTTTTTCATCTCTGATACTAGAAGCAATAGAATACGCTCTGAATACTTCTTCATCTGATCCTTCATATCCATCGCCTTTTGGATATTCTTCTGCTTTTAATTGCACATATTGACCTGGTTTAAACTTGATAGTCTCTCCTTCTGGAAGTTCAAATCTAAACTTGGTAATTCTATCTGTTAATGGTAATTTTTCAACAAGAGTTGTTTCGTATTCTTTTACATTGAATAATTCTTCTGGAATTTGAATCGAAATATCTTTTTTTACTTTTACTTGGCAAGATAATCTAACGTTGTCGTTAAGTTCATCTGCTGTTAACATTGGTTTTTCTGTAGCGAGTACAGGGCCTGCTCCGTCCAATACCTTCACTTTACAATAACCACATGATCCCTTTCCACCACAAGCTGATGGAATGAAAACTTTTTGATTTCTAAGTGTGGATAGTAAACTATCTCCACCATCTACTGTAAATTCTTTATCGTTATTTATAGTCAATTTTACTTCACCATAATCTGCAATGTATTTATCCGCAAATGAAAGTAGCAATGCAAATAGTGCACACAAAACCGACACTACAACTGTTGTAATAATTATTTGTCCCATGATTCCTCCTTATGATATTTGAACTATACCGGAGAATCCGATGAATGCCATCGCCATGATTCCAGTTATAATTAAAGTTAAAGGAGATCCTTGGAGACCTGCTGGTACAGATGTATCTTTGATTTTGGATCTAATTCCTGCCATTGATACGATTGCAAGCATCCAACCAAGTCCACTTCCTATTGCAAAGCCTACTGTTTGCAAGAAGTTGTAGTTTCTGATTACCATGAACAAACTTACCCCTAAAATCGCACAGTTTACTGTGATAAGTGGCAAGAATATTCCCAATGCATAGTATAAGTTCGGAATATATTTTTCCAAAATCATTTCCAATAATTGAACGAACGCCGCTATTGAAATAATAAAAATTATATATCTCAAATATTCTATATTAAATCTAACAACTAATTTGTATAAGAAAAAGTTGATTATAGTTGTGATTGTCAATACAAATGTTACAGCTATTCCCAATCCTGTTGCAGTTTCAATTTCTTTACTTACAGCAATGAATGAACACATTCCCAAAAAGTTTGAGAAAATCATGTTTGAAGTAAAGATTGATGCAAAAAATATAACTAAAGGACTAATTGTCATTACTTAGCATCTCCTTCCTTTTTAAGATGAGCATTAGCAATCCACATTACTATAGGTAAAATGAAGAATGCTGCTGGTGGCATAACCATCATTGTCCATGGCACAAAACTTGCAGGCATTATTCTAAATCCGAATACGCTACCGAATCCCAATAATTCTCTGATTAAAGCTATTAGCACAAGAACAACAGTATAACCTAATCCAGATGCAACACCATCTACAAAACTACTTACAGGATCATTGCTGATAGCAAAAGCTTCTGCACGTCCCATTATTATACAGTTTGTAATAATCAATCCGACATAAGGTCCTAATGTTTTACTCATTTCCGGCATATAAGCTCTCAAGAAAATATCAACTATTATTACGAAAAAGGCAATAATAAATACTTGGACCATCATACGAATGTGTTTTGGAGTTACTTTTCTAAGCAAACTAATCATAAAAGATGAACATCCCGTAACAAATGCTAATGCAAGTCCCATAACTAATGAGTTCATGCACAAATTTGTAACCGCTAATGTGGAACAAATTCCTATAACTTGAATAAGAACAGGGTTGTCATCTAGCAATCCATTTTTCAATAATTTAGTATATTTGTTTGAATTAGCCATTATTTACCTCCATTCTTAATAAACTCATTTACATCTTCATTTATCATGTTCACAACAAATGTAGATGTTTGAGTGGCACCACTTATAGCGTCAATGTTACCACCGTTTGCTGGTTTATTGATTACGATTTTGCCATCAACTGGTTTTGAAATATCTAAATCTCTGAATTGGTTTTTATATTCATCTTCTGTAATACGTCCACCCAAACCAGGAGTTTCATCTTGTTTGATAAATTCTATTCCAACAAGTTTTTTCATATCTTTAGTTATTCCTACATATCCACTAATTGAGCCCCAAAGACCAGGGCCATTAACAGGAACTGCGTAAGCTTTTTCTTCACCATCTTGTTTTAAAATATAAAGTTTGTTGCCTTTATAGTCTTCTTCTGTGACATTATCTTTAAAAGTTTTGTCGATATTTGATGGCGAAGTATCTTTAGGTAAGATATTAAATACATTCAAAATCTTGTGTTTTAATTCAATATCTTGATTGAATTTTACTGTAGGAGTTGTGACTTGATTCAACAAAGCCAACGCTAATGTCAAAACTAGTGTCAAACCCAACATAAAAATTACTGGATATACGACTGATTTTTTCTTAGCCATTAACCTTGACCTCCTTATTAGATTTTGCTTTTTTATTAGCTTGAACTTTATTTACACAATAATCAATAATTGGCGCAAAAGTATTGCCAATAAGAACAGCAAACATTACACCGCCTGCAAATAGTGCAAATCCTCTGATAATTACAGTAACAATTCCGATTATAAAACCGTAAATCCATTTACCAACAGTAGTCTTTGCTGCAGAAACAGGATCTGTTGCCATGAATACAGTACCAAACAAAAATCCTCCCATTAACATTCCGTAAATAGGATTTGGTACAGAAGTTACTCCCATAGCATTAAATACTAAACTTAATGCGCAAAAACCTAGTACACTTCCCGCCATAATTTGCCAACTTGCAACTTTTTTATAAATCAAATAAATTGCCCCAATTATAATTAAAACTTTACAAGTTTCACCAATAACACCTGGAATTTGTCCCAAAAGCATTGTCGGAATTGTTTCAAATGTTGAGTGTACCTTAAATGCTGTCATCGGAGTTGATTGTGTCATTGAATCCAATGATTTGGTTAAATAAGTTCCAAATCCTCCTGGAAAACCACCAACAGCTTTGTTCCAATAAATAGTCATTTGTTGAGGAAAATTAACATAAATAAATACACGAGCCACTAAGGCTGGATTGAAAACATTTTTTGCAAATCCTCCAAAAACCATCTTACCGAAAAATATACCAAACGCTATACCAACAATTGAAATCCAAAAAGGAATTGATGGTGGTAATGTCATTGTATACAAACAAGATGTGACAATAGCTGCTTCAGATATTTTCTTTCTTTTGAATATCTTAGCATTTGCTAAATATTCTACAAGGCATGCAACAATTATGTTTAGCAAAAACAAAGCTAATACTCTTAGACCATAAAAATATATCGCTACCAAAGCAATCGGCAAAAGAGCAAACATAACAGGATGCATCATTTTTTGTTTCATAAAATATTTATTATAAAACTCTTTCAAACCTTTCACCCCTTATAAAAATTTTTTATATATAAAACCCATAAAATACGGATTTGTTTTCATAAATAAAAGCTTTTCACTATGTGGAAATAAAAATATTTCTTTAATTAATCATATCATAAAGCACACTAAAATCAATGATAAAATTTGTTATTTTTAATTATTTCAATATCATTTAATAAAGATATTAATCATATATAATATACCCATTTAAATAGAAAAATATTTATTCTTATCAAATTTTCCCACGAAAAAATCGACCTAAATTAATAGATCGATTCGAAAATTATTATTAATTTAATTTTATTAGAGTTTTGTTTTTCTGATAGTTTTTGCGATTAGTCTTAACTAATAAAAAGTAAAGTCCTGCAAAAGGTACAGCCAAGTAGAATGTAACAAATCTATTGATTGCCATTATACTAAAGGCCAAAGATTTTGGCATAAAAGAAGAATACACAAGCATCATGCTTCCTTCAATAACTCCTACTCCCCCTGGAATATGCACACTCTCAAATGAAATTGTAACCACAGCTTGGATTAAAACCAAAGTCATAAAATTAAACGAATTTAGCCCAAATGATTTATACAAAATCGCAGGGATCGCAAACGAGAACAAAAGCATCGGGATTGATATGCACAATAATTTTGCAAAAACTTTTTTGTTGTTAATCAAAAACTTTCCGAAATTTTTGTGTTCTTCAATAGTTTTTGCTATATCTTCTTCAGATTTACTGAAACGTCTGAGTATTTTAAACTTTGAAAATATAGTGTTGAAAAATTTTATAACTCCCGCTGCCAAATCACTATTGAACATCAAAAAACCTATTCCAATTACTAAAATCAATTGGCAGGCAATTCCATATATAACTAAGTACTTAAACTCAGATATCGATGCAATTCTTCCAACTAATCCAAATATCATAGCAACGAAGAAAATAATTACCATAGATAAATGATATATCCAATTAAATGAAAGTAGCGAATTGATTGTAGTCAATGAATCAATATTATCAGTTCTCATTGTGTGATATTGTAATGGTTGTCCAAGACTTCCACCTGGAGAAATCATACTGAAAAAATAATCTGTAAATGTATATCCAAAGCATCTTTTAAAAGATACATCATAACCTTGTATTTTAAGAAGAAATTTGTACGAGATAGCTTCCAGTAAAAAAAACATAAACATCGTCAATATGCATGCTGCCAAGAAGACTGGCGCGATTTTTTTTATTACATCGAAAGCATCGTCTGCTCCTATTTTACTTTTTATGAAAAAAATTACCCCTATACTAAATAAGAATACTAAAATTGCTCTTATAATTGTGTTTTTATTTTTCATGTTACACCCCATCTTATAAAAGTATACCATTAGTATAGTACAGCTTGCAATTATTATTTTTAATTGTTGATTTTTTGTATACTTTTGAACATAAAAAAGCCTACCGATTGTAATCAGTAGGCTTGTTAATTATTTTCTTATAACATCAATTCTAACATTTTCTCCATTCAAATCAATATCTTCACCATCAACATTTTCATCAATTACAATGTCAACAGTTAGTGTTTCATCTTTTATGAAGTCTTCATATTTTTCAATTGCTTGTTTGATTTTGTCAGTAGGATTGATTTTGATGATTATGTTATCCAAAACATCAAAGTCTTTGGCTTTTCTCATTTGTTGAACCTTACTTACAAGTTCACGTGCATATCCTTCCATTAACAAATCATCAGTGATTTCTGTATCCAAGATTACGAAATAATCTCCTTGCATTGTCACATCGAAGCCTTCTTTTGAGTTGATTCTTACATCGACGTAATCTTTCTTAATATCAATGTCTTCATCGTCCAATTTAATATTCAAATCTGACTTGTCAAGTTTTGAAATGAAATCCTTAGCGTTGATATCTTTCAAATAATTTCCAAAAGATTTGATGTGTTTTCCAAGAATACTTCCTGCAACCTTGAAGTTAGGTTTTAATTCGTAATTCATGAATTCAGACAAATCTTTTTTGTATTCGATGTCTTTTAAGTTGATTTCTTCTTTTATTAAATCCTTGAATTCTTCGATTTTTTCTCTGAATCTTTCATCTAGGACTATTTTCTTCAACGGTTGACGAACTTTAATATTAACCTCTTCACGAGAAGCTCTCGCAAGTGTTACAAAAGTTCTTACGATTTCCATTTTTTCTTCTAACTTATTGTCGATTAAATCTTCATTTACCTTATCGAAATAAGCTAAGTGAACAGATTTTTCACCAGTTAAATCGTGATACATTTCTTCTGCAATAAATGGAGTAAATGGAGCGATTAATTTAGTAAGTCCAACTAATATTTCGTAAGTTGTGTTGTAGACAGCCTTTTTGTCATCATCCATTTCTGTTTTCCAGAATCTTCTTCTATTACGTCTGATGTACCAGTTTGATAAATCTTCTATAACAAAATTAGAAATTTCTCTGGCAACTTTAGTGTATTCAAATTTATCCATGTTTTCAAAGTAGAATTTTTGTAAATTTGTAAACTTAGACAAAATCCATTTATCAATTACAGCTCTATCATTGTATTCTACAAAATATTCTGTAGGATCTGTTTCATCAGTTGTTGCATACATTTGGAAGAAGTTATAAGTGTTTCTGAATGATCTGAAGAATTTACTTTCAACTTCTTGTAAACCACTTACATCGAATTTTGTTGGAATCCATGGTGGAGATACATAAAGTGAGTAGAATCTAACAACGTCTGCCCCATATTTATCGAATAATTCGATTGGATCAATTGTGTTTCCTCTGGATTTACTCATTTTCTTTCCATCTTTATCCAAGATTAAATCATTTACCAAAACATTTTTGTATGGTGCTTTTCCTGTAATCATTGTAGAAATAGCTAACAATGAATAGAACCATCCACGTGTTTGGTCGATTCCTTCGTTGATGAAATCTGCTGGGAATACTTTATCAAAATCATCTGTGTGTTCAAATGGCCAGTGTTGTTGAGCAAATGGCATAGCACCAGAGTCAAACCAAACATCGATTACGTCTTTTTCTCTTGTCATTATTTCTCCACATTCTGGACATCTAATGTGAACATCGTCAACGTATGGTCTATGAAGTTCGATATTTTCATCGATATCTTCAATAGCCAATTCCTTTAATTCTTTTCTTGAGCCAACAGAAAGTGTGTGATTACATTTGTCACATTTCCATATATTTAATGGAGTTCCCCAGTATCTATTTCTAGAAATTGCCCAGTCTTTAATATTTTCAAGCCAATTTCCAAATCTACCTTCACCAACGTGTTCTGGATACCAGTTTACACCGTTATTATTTTCAACTAATTTGTCCTTTAATTTACTAACTTCAATGTACCATGATGGTTTTGAATAATAAATAAGTGGTGTATGACATCTCCAGCAATGAGGATAATTGTGCTCGATTTTTTGTTTTCTGAATAATTTGTTTTCTTCTTTTAATCTTTGTAATACTTCTGGATCTGTATCCATAACGTGTTGACCAGCCCAAGGACCTCCAACGAATTTTCCTTCCTCATCAACAGGATTGATTAATGGCAAATCGTATTTTCTTCCTGTTTGATAGTCGTCTTCCCCAAAAGCTGGCGCAGTGTGTACAATTCCTGTACCATCTTCAACTGTTACATAATCTGCACATGTCACATAAAATGCTTTTTTATTCACATCATAAATAGGTAAAAGTTGTTCGTATTCCATATACTCCATGTCTTTACCTTTTAATTCTTTGATTAAAGTGTAGTCTTCACCTTCGTGACCCAACAAATCATGCGCTTTATTTTTTGCGAGATATATTTTTTCTCCGTCTTTTTCTGCCAAAATATAATCTATATCAGGATGAACTGTCAAACAAACATTTGATGGCAATGTCCATGGAGTTGTAGTCCATGCCAAGAAATATTCATCTGCATCTTTTCTTTTGAATTTAACATATGCTGTTGTTGTTTTGATATTTTCATATCCTTGTGCAACTTCGTGTGATGCAAGACCAGTACCACATCTTGGACAATATGGAAGAATTTTCGCTCCTTCGTAAATCAATCCATCCTTGTACATTTTGTCAAGCAATGCCCACACTGATTCAATGTAATTATTGTCCAAAGTTATATATGGATCATCCATGTCGACATTGTATGCCATTCTGTCAGACATTTCCTGCCATTTTTCTCTGTAAGAAAATACAGATTTCTTACATTCTTCGTTGAACTTTTCTATACCGTAATTTTCAATTTCTTTTTTGTCATGAAGACCGAGTTTCTTTTCAACTTCTATTTCAACCGGAAGACCATGAGTGTCCCAACCAGCTTTTTTATAAACTTTGTATCCTTGCATAGTTTTATATCTGCAAGTCATGTCTTTTAAAGTTCTACTAATAACGTGATGAATTCCTGGTTTTCCATTGGCTGTTGGAGGGCCATCATAGAAAACATATCTATTGTCTTCATCTCTACTGTTGTAAGTTTCATTCAAAAGATCTATCTCTTTCCAATACTTACTAGTAGCCTGTTCACGTTCTTTAACAGGTTTCTTAGAAAGTTCCTTAAACTTTTTCATAAAAATATCTCCTTATAAAATAATTAAAAAATCCCTTGGAAAATTAATTCCAAGGGACGAATAAACCGCGGTACCACCCTAATTGTGTAAACCTCTCATTTCTTGTAACGTCAAGTAACACGCACAGACCTATTAGATCTGTGAGCTTCTTTCAGATGATTCAAATATTCTTTTAATTTATCCCTCTCACCAAACAGGATTCTCTGTAAAATTAATCAAAATATTTCGTTCTGATCACAGCTTTTAATAGAATTATAATAATATATTTTTAATAATTTGTCAAATATTTATAAAAATTATACAAAATTTCTCACGCCACTACCAATAAATTGTTTTAAAAATGCTATAATAATATAAAGGAGTGATTAAAATGATTATAACAACAATTGTATTATTCTTATATGTAATAAATGCAATAGGATTGTGGAAAATGTTTGAAAAAGCTGGAATATTTGGATTGTGGAGTTTTGTACCATTATTAAATGTCTGGCTATTGTTCAAAATAGTTTATGGAACAGGAATCGCATCTCTTGCACTACTAATTCCAATAATAAATTTCTTTGTAATTTTGCATCTAAACTACTCACAAGTAAGAGTATACGGACAAGAGGATTTGCTTTTCAAAATAATTTCAGTATTCTTTCCTCATCTCACAAGAGTATATATTGGATGGAGTGATCTTGAATACATAGGGCCTGTTAGATCTTTAGGTTAGGAATTAAAAATGAAAAACTTTAAAAACTTTAAAAATTTTAAAATCGTTGTATTAGCATTTATATTAGCACTTTCAATATCAACGACAACATTTGCAAAAAAACACATCGAAAAAGTTTCAATCGAAGGTAAAAACAGATACGAAACGGCAATTCAAATATCAAAGATTTCGCATCCTAAAACCTCAAACACAGTAATAATTGTAAATTCAGAAAAAATCTCAGATTCATTGTCAGTTGGAGTCTTAGCTCACCAAATTAAAAGTCCTATTCTTTTAACTGATTTTGATGAAATAAACGAATCGACACTAAAAGAAATTCAAAGACTCAAAGCGAAAAACATCTTACTTATAGGTGGAAATCAAAGTATTTCCAAATCACAAGAATCATATCTTATAAAACACGGTTATAATGTAAGAAGAATTTCAGGCAAAGATAGAATTGATACATCATTTGAAATAGCAAAAGAACTTTCTAACCTTAACCAAACAAAAAAGTTCGACAATGCATTTGTTGTTCACTCTACCAAATCAATCGTAGATTCAGCAAGTGTCAGTGCTGCTGCATGTCATATGAATAGTCCAATTTTATTCGTAGGAAATGACACAACATCATTTAACGAAAAATATGCAAAAAATACATTCAAAAACACTTATTTGATAGGTGGAGCTACAGCAAAATTTTCAAATAGTTTCCCAAATTCGAAAATAATTTACGGGAAAAACAGAAATGATACAAGTATGAAAATAGCATATACTTTCTTCAAAAATTCGAAGTCTGTATTCTTAGCAAAAAACGGAGAACAAAGATTTTCTGAATTGATAGATTGCGTAACAGTAGCACCATTTGCTGCAAATGAAAAATCTCCTATTATATTTGCATCAACAAAAAATAATCTAACAAAATCAGAGAAAAGTTTTTATGATAAATTAAACCCAAATAAAATAACATTAATCGGCGGTGGACTTCATCTTAAATTTGACGAAATAATCGGAAAAACTCCGCCAAAAAAAGACTACGTATTATTAAATGTTCCACAAATCAACCAAAACAAAGCAGGCTTACCAATGGGATGCGAAGCGGCATCACTACTTCAATGTTTGCACTACAAAAACATAAAAACAAACACGAATATCAACCAATTTATAAAAGAAATGCCACTTGCAAAAGAAAACAATCCAAATCACGGATTTGCAGGCTCTCCTTTTAATATTGATGAAAAAATTTACCAGTCAATATTTCCAGAACCCCTAACAAAATGGGCAAATAGATATTCAAAAGCACAAAATATTTCTGGAAAATCTTCAGAATATATAAGAGAAGAAATCGCAAAAGGAAACCCAGTAATATTTTTCGGCACTTATAAATTCAGAAATCCAACATTCAAAGATTATTTCTGGGGAAAAAATGCCCTCTACAACGCACATGTAATGGTAGTTGATGGTTACGATAAAAACAGAATGCACATCGTAGATCCAGCAGAAGATAAACCAAATGGATATTGGATATCTCGTTCACTTTTCGATAAAAGATACAATATCAAAAAGTTTGCAGTAGTTGTGAGATAATTTTATAATAGATACAACAAAAGCCACCATATGGTGGCTTTTTACTATTAATCTACTATTTTTCTAATCTCAATAAATTTTATTCGTAGTAAGTTTTGAATTGTTGTACTAATTGAGCTGCGATTACACTTGATGGTCTAATTTTAGCTAATTCTTGTTTTGCACGATCAATTGCTTTACCAACTTCTGCTCTCTTATCGCCATGTCTTCTTGCTCTTATAGCTTTGTTCATAGCTTCTTTTAAAGCTTCTATTTCAGTTTTACTTGCTCTGTAATCTTCGCTGTTTAATGCTTCGAATACTGCTTGGTCTAATCTGTCGCCTAATTGATAGATTTCTGCAACTGTTTCTTGTGGTCTAAGTCTCATTAATGTAATTTCGTGAATTTCTGCGTTTAATTTGTCAATTACTGCTCCTGACATATTTTTTAATTCATGATATTTTAATGATCTAGCTTTTGCTAATTTGTGATCCAAATCTGATCTTACATAAATGTTTGCTGTATCATTTAATCCAGCATCTGGATAGCTTAATAATTTTTGTGATAATGATTCGAATTGTGCCATGTAAACTTTCATGTCTTCTACTGTGTGGAATGGAGAAGCTGCGATTACGAATCCTCCAAAGATGTATTCAGCTATTTCTGCATGAGCTGCATCTACTTTGTATCTTAATTGAGTTGTAGCAAATCTGATAGCTCTTCCCATTCTACCTAATAACAACAATCTTTGTGGAATAGATGATAAATCATAAATATCAGCTACTCCCATTCCTACTGCTGTTTGGTCAATTTTGTCGCTAATTTCAAGAGAAGTTTCGTTGAATTTATCAACCATTTGTTTTTCGTCTTCTCTTTTAACTTGGATTGCGTTTACTTCGTTTTGAATTGATTTGATTTGTCTTTTATAAACTTCTGCTTCATCAATTCCTAATTTTTCAGTTTCTTCTGCACCTTGAACGATTTCAAGTTTATCTTCTTGTGCATAAGATACTGCTGGTGCTACTGTTCCCAATAACATACTAGATAGTAATACTACTGATAATGCTTTTTTTAACATATTTTTCATCTCCTAATAATTAAGTTCAAATGTTTTTACTTGGTCTTTTAATTCGATTTTTACGTTGAAATCTTTAACCCATGTTCCAAATTCAAATCCGTTATATTTTACTGATGTAACCCCATTGTTGAAGTAAACATCTCTTACAATTGATTTTTTAGTGTTTGAAACAGTTACTTTTGCTGGTCCATTGTATTTTTTGCCGTTTTTAGTTGCTTTGAATTCAATTGAAAATATTCCAGCTCTTCTTTCTGAAGGGTTGATTTCTGTTATTTGATATTCGTCTTTGTCAATTTTTTTAATTACGTTTAGTTTAAATTTATTAGTTACTCCATTTTTAGTAGTTGCTGTTATTGTTGTTGAACCTTCTGCAACTGCTTTTATAGTACCTTTTTCATTAACTCTTGCGATAGTTTCGTCATCTGATTTATATGAAACTTCTTTTTCTAATGCATTTTCAGGGAATACAAATGTCTTTGATGCTAAATCATATGTATCTCCAACTTTCAATGTAGTAGATTTTACTGAGAAACCAATGTTTTTAACTTCATATGAATCTTTTTGAATATATGGGTTATTGTTAACTACTCCTCCACCATTTGAGCTAGTGTTAAGGTATTCAGAGTTTTCTCCTGTTGCTTGCAAGAATGGAATTCCTGATATGCTTTGACCAGGTTCAACGATGTGAAGTTCAAAGTTTGATTTTGCGTATCCATCTTTTGATACAACTGTAATCATTACTGTACCAGTTCTAATTGGAATGATTGTGTTACCAACAACTCTTGCCAAAAATGCATTTGATGAATAAATAAATACTTCTTTGTCTTTAACTTCGTTTGGTAAAACAACAGGTGTAATCTTTGTTGTCTTGTTTAATGAAATAGCTCCAACGTTACCTTCAAAGAATTCAATTTTTTCAGCCTTTACTTTTGGTCCAGTAATTTTTTCCATTGCTGCGTGAAGCTTCTTAACTTGATCATCCAATTCGCCACATTTTACTGTGATTCTAAATTGCAAGCCAACTGTTTTTGAAATTTCTTCACTTAAGTCTCTTACGATAAATGAATTACCAAATCTTGTTCTTGAAGCACGAACTTTTTTTGCTTCTCTTATTTCTCTCCAAACTGCTGCTTTTTTGTAAATAGTAGCTATGTCATTTGGTCCCAAATCTGGATAAGATAACAATTCTTGTTCCAATTGATCAAATCGTTGGATGTATTCCATAATTTGTTGTTCACTAGCAAAAGGATTAACAGCATATAATATACCAGTTATTATATATTCTGTAATTTTAGTGTGAGCTGCTATAACTTTATTAGAAAGTTCTGTTGTTGCAAATCTGATTGCTCTACCAATTCTAATCATCAATTGTACTCTTACTGGAATTGTAGTCAAATCGTAGATTGAGTTTTCTAATGCTCCTACAGCTTGCGCACTTCCTACTGCTTGGCGTTGTTTCATTTCAGCTACTTTGATTTCTTTATCTAAGAAATCATGTGCTTCATAAAACTTATCCAAAACTTCCTTGTACTTTTCATCAGCTGGTTCTATGTCTTCAACTGATTTTACAGCTTGTGTCAAACCTTCTTTCAATTCTGAGATTTCAAGTTTAGGTTCTTCTTGTTTTACTTCCAAAGAATCTGCGAAAACTTCACTCAAAGGTGCAACAGCTATAAAAGTCATAGCGAACACTAAAATCATTGCTAATGATTTCTTTAAATGTTTCATATTTCCCTCCTATGAACTAAATATTTTGTTTAACAACCGGCACTACCCGTTATTGATTAAAACCCAAATTTAATTGTTTCTTTGTGATTTCTAATAGTTATAGTCGCTTCAAAATCTTTTCTCCAAACTCCAAATTGACCTCCGTGGAATTTAGATTTTGCATGACCTGAATTGAAATATATTGTTCTATTTAATGTTCTTTTACCGCTTCTTACTGTTAGTTTAGCTGGGCCAGAGTAATTTCTGTCACCTTCTTTTGCATCGATAAACACCGTGAATATTCCAGCACGTCTCTTAGATGGTGCAAACTTTTCTATTTTAATTTCGCCTTTTTCTTTTGGTATTACAATTATTGTAATACTTGTTTGTAATCCTTCTTTTGTCTTAATATCTACTTTTGTTCTACCGATTTTTTTAGCTGTTATCACTGATTTTGAGTCAATGTCAATTATGTCAGTGTCTGTTATTTTGAAATCAAATTTTCTTATAGCTGTTTGTGGGTAGCTTAAAATTTTAGGATTCAAATCAAATTTGTCGCCTTGTTTGATAGTAACTGATGGAACAGATACTCCCAAGCTTCTTATAACTTTAGGGTCTAGTTTTTGATTATCTATTGGTGGTTTAGGAGGTACTACTGGGATTTCTGTATTGTCCGGATCTGTTTTTGGATCATAATCATTATCCCCTGTTACCTCAATCATTTTTCTATCAGGAACTCTAATTCCTTCTGGAGCTACCAATAAATTAAATCTTTGAGTTATTTTCCCATCCACAGTCTTGATTAAAATATTTGCATTTCCAACGCTTACTGGATAAACTGTTCCGTCGTTTTTAACAACTGCAACATTTTTATCTAATGATTCGAAAACAACTGGATCGTTGTTGAATTTTTCTGGTTGAACTGTAGCATGAAGTTTACCTTTTTTCTTTACACTGATAAATCCTTGGCTTCCTTCTTTTACAGTGATTGATGTTGGCTCTTCTATTACTTCATTTGGATCAACTTCTGGTACCGTATCTCTTGGAAGAACTTCTCCAGTAGTTCCAATAGCTTTGATACATGCGTTGGCATTTCTAACTTCTTTTGTCAAATCAGTCCACTTATCACCTTGTGATGAAACGTATGATTGTCCTTCTTGTGCTGTTGCTTTTGAAGCATAATTAGCAATTGGCATTTCAATTGGCATTGGGTATTTGTATTTTGAAGCTGAAGAATTCATGTAGGCTACAATTGCAAATCTTTCACCTTTTTTCACTTTTATTTGGTTGGTGTCTAATGTGTAATATCCTGGATATTCGATAACACCACTACCAATTTCTTCTCTATTTGCTGTCAAATCATCAGTAGATTTCAAATCTCTTACAATATACAATTTGTACTCTGTATTCATCGCAACAGTGAACAAACCAGCTTGATAAATTGTTTGATCTTCATCAGATGTAAACACATTTGCAATATAACCTTGCATATTGTATCCAACACTTCTTGTTGCTCCGAAATCATCGTATTGTGAAATTACTGCATTAGGATCTTTTCTTTGAGGAATGAATACCGCATTGGATTTACCACAGAAACCATCGTAATACGATACGTAATAGTATCCACCATCCATAAAGCTTGTTCCCCAACTATTTTTTACAATCCATGCTCCATCTCCAGGAGCTTTCGTTTGAAATGAGTTTTTGGAGAAATTATCATCCCAACCTACAATTGTTCCTGCATGATCTGCTTTTCCACTTCCTGGATTGTAGTAACTTCTAGCTTCTTTCTTTTCGTAATACTTTTGGGAGCTTAAAGTTGTGTAAACTCCACCGTATTCCATTATCGCTTGTTTGATAACATTTGTTTCGTTTGCATTGTGAACATCCGGAAGATAAATTACTTTATCAATATCGAATGCTCTTTTCACATTTGTAGGTGAAACATTAATGTATGCATCATATGGATCATCTTTTTCTAAAATCGGACCAGTTCCTCTAGCAAGATATGATGTTGCAATGTCTCTGTTACCTCCATCATTTGGACCCCAATCGAAACCATGCATGTTTCTCATATGTTTTTCACTAAAATCATATTCTGTTCCAAATAATTTTAAATAAGATTCCATGGAACCATATGTAGCAAATGTCCAACAAGAACCATTTTGTCCTTGATTTTTGACTGAGGAAACTCTGTTAGTTTTTCTCAAATCATATTTTGATGGAATCGCAGCTCTCACTCCAGCTTTTACTGAATCGTAAGAAGTCTTCAATGGTGATATCAACAATTCATCATCCTTGGAATTTTCTTTAAAACTATTTTCAATAGGACTTAATTCTAATTTAGAATTATTGTCTTCATCTGCAAACGTTGGAGCAGTTACTAACATTGATGAAACCATGACTGTTCCTAGTAGCAAACTCAGAATTTTTTTAAATTTCATAGCACCCTCCTTTTGAAATATGCTACTAAAATAATAGTCTTAATAAATATGATTTAAATCTGAAAATTATTTTAATAGCCCCCATTTATTAATTTAGAATTTAGAATTTGTTGTTTTTATTATATCACATATTTTCGAAATGTCTATGTTTTTCACGAATTTTAATTTTATTTATTTAAAATTTTACATTTTTTTATAATGATTTTATCATACTACAGCACAAAATGATTGAAAATCACAAATTTCGTCGTTTATATGAATTTTTTCAAGATATATATTTATTCTTCCAAAAGTAGTATAATAAAGTTGTTAATTCTTAATAGTATTACTAATACTATTTTAGTCATGAATTAATATTTAAAATTATTACAAGGAGTTGAATATGAAAAGAAAAAATTTATTGCTTTTTATTGCGGTTTTTACGTTACAATCTTTGTTTTCTACGAGTTTTGCAGAATCTCAAAACAAATTTAAATTAAACAATGATTTAACTGTAAAAGAAATCGATTTTTCTGATGCACCTCGCAATCCCGCATTTAATAGGCAAATGAATAGTCCAAAGACTACGAAAAATTACGGTTCAAATGAAGATCCTTTCTTGGTTAATACAAACTACGATTTGTTTAACCAAAAAGAAGATATTCCAAGACAGAAAGCTTATGGAATTCCTGCAAACTATGATTTACGACAACACAACAGAGTTACTCCTGTAAAAGCACAAGGCCCGAACGGATCTTGTTGGGCATTTGCTACATATGGTTCTGCAGAATCGAATATGCTTACGAATGGTCAGTTCACAGATTTTTCTGAGAAGCATTTGAGAAACACTCATGGTTTTGACTGGGGTCCTGATCAAGGTGGTACAAGAGCAGTGGCCGCAGCTTACTTAGCAAGATGGTCTGGCCCTGTTTGGGAGAAAGACGATCCTTATTCTGCCTATGATTTCAGATCACCTTATAATTTACTTCCACAAAAGGAATTGAAGGAAGCTTTGTACATTCCAGATGTAAATAACAATCAAGATCGTGACAGATTAAAAAGAGCTATTATGAGATATGGTGCATCTTACACAACTATAAATGGAGACACAAATTATACCAATTTTTATTCTATGAGCCACTATAATCCTGGTTACGGTTGGCAAAACCACGCCGTAACTATAGTTGGATGGGATGATGATTATTCACGATATAATTTCGGCATAACTCCCCCTGGTGATGGAGCGTGGCTTGTAAAAAATAGTTGGGGTGATCGTTGGGGAAATCAAGGCGGATATTATCATGTATCATATTACGATGCACACGTTGCAAAAGGAAATTGCATTTTTGTATTGAAAAATAAAGATAGAAATAAATCTATCTGGTATTATGATGATTTGGGAATGACTGATAGTATTGGTTACAATCAAACTGGTTGGTTTTCAAATATTTTTGGTCCTGTAAGTAGAACAAGCCAAATCGACGAGGTAGGCTTCTTCGTTCCATCAAACGGTGCGCAATACGAAATTTATGTAAATACAAATATCGGTGGAAATAGTGGTTTCAACGATAAAGTTTTGGTTGCGCGTGGAACTGTTGAAAATGCAGGATACACAACTGTGAAATTCAATCCACAAAAAATAAATGCGGGAGCTTATTTTGCACCAATTGTAAAACTAACAACTCCAGGTTACAACTACCCTATTCCGATAGAATCCATGATTTACGGATATTCATCAAGAGCAAGGGCTGGATATAATCAATCATTTATTTCTAACGACGGATATAATTGGTCGGATTTGGCAAGGAATAGATCAAATGCAAATGTATGTTTGAAAGCTTTCACAAAACCTTATTCAGGTGTCAATCCAGCTCCAGATCCTGAACCTGTCGATCCAACACCACAACCAGATGTTCCTGAACCTGAACAAGAAATTAGAGTAAATAAAATTGCGGTATCTGAAGACAATATTACTTTAAAAGCTGGAGAAGATTCACAAATCAATACAAAAGTTTATCCAGAAAATGCGACAAACAAAGAATTGATGTGGTCCTCTTCTAATACAAATGTGTGTGCTGTAGATAATTCTGGATTAATAAGAGCTATAAATCCTGGACAATGTTATGTAACAGTTAAGTCAGCGGACAATCCAAGAATTGTGCAATACATCAGAGTTAATGTATTAGAAAACGAAAAACCAAATATCGATGATAGTGTTGGCAAGGATGTTAAAGTTCAAAATATAATCATGTATCCTTCCTATAAAAAAGCAAAGGTCGGCGACAAATTCAGAATTGATACTAGAGTATTACCTGGAAATGCGAAGAATCCTAAAATAGCTTTGGAAAGTTCTGACGAAAACGTAGTATCTGTAAATAATTCTATGGCGGTATGTAATAATCCTGGTAAAGTTAAAATAATTGCAAAATCAACAGATGGTTCAAACGTTTCAAACTTTGCTGTAATTTATGTAGAAGGCGACAGTCCAGAAAGCAAAAATGCAGTAAACATAAAATCAAATGCCTACAGAAATTCAATATCTATAGGTAATACTAACAATATTTCCGCTATAGTAACAGATTCAAACAAAAGAAATATTAGAAATGCAAAGGTCAAATTCACAATTAACAAACCTTCTAAGAAAATGATAGAAAAAGAATTGACTACTAACTACCGTGGACAATCTATACTATATTTAAAAGCTAACGAATTGGATGAAGTTGGAAATTACAACGTAAATATCTCTGCAACAGATTCTAAAGGAAATACAAACGAAGATAATTTAAGTTTTGAAGTAAAAGATAACAGAGCAACTTTCGAAACAAAGGTTGATTTGAAAAATGCAGAAATAAAATTGAATCAAAACGCTATAATCAGTGTAACATGCAAGAATAATTCATTGAGGATATCAGATGCTAATGTAGTGTTAAGCATCACTGATGAAAATGACAATAAACAAGAAAAAAGATTTAGGACTGATAGATACGGTAATTGTTACTATACATTCAGACCAGTTTCAAAAGGAAGATACTACATTGAAGCAACAGTTTCTAAAAACGGCTACAAAAATTCTTCGGGAAATACAACACTTATTGTCAACGACTCAGAAAACAAACCCGAAACAAAACAAACTGTAAAATTGAAATTTGAAACAGATAAAAAATCATATAATATTTCAGATACAGCTAACATTAAAATATTTGCTACAGATAAGAATGACAAGAAAATTTCTAATTTGAAATTGTCGGTAAGAATAAGAAATCAAAAAGGATTTGATAGAACAATAGAAAAAATAACAGATTCGAATGGTGTCGCAAAAATGTTGATTAAACAACCAACAACAACATCCCAAACTGACTACACAATCGAAGCTTGGCCAGTATCAAATCCAAACACATCATTTGATTTGAAGATTTCATTTGGTAGTTCGAATAAACTTGAAATTAATTCAATTTACAGTTCGTATAATTTGTACAGCAAATATAACAACAATTATGTAATTCACAATTACATTAGGAATATCAGATAAAACTAACGCCCTTTATCGTTGTGATAAAGGGCGTTTATTTTAGTTATTCAAATAATTTTTCAAGAATTCTTTAACTCTTTCGTGTTTTGGATTTGTAAACATTGTATGTGGATCTGTATCTTCGATAATATATCCTTCGTTCATAAAACATACTCTTGTAGACACATCTCTTGCAAATTGCATTTCATGAGTTACAACTACCATTGTCATTCCTGTTTCTGCGAGTTTGGTCATTACTTGTAATACGTCGTTTACCATTTCTGGATCTAGTGCGGATGTTGGTTCGTCAAACAACAAAACTTCTGGATTCATGCATAACGCTCTCGCAATGGCAACTCTTTGTTTTTGTCCACCTGATAGCATGCTTGGTTTCTTATGAGCATGTTCTATCATTCCTACAAGTTCCAAATATTTTTCAGCTTCTTTAACAGCCGATTCCTTGTCTCTATTCAAAACTTTGATCTGAGCGACAGTGCAATTATCCATTACACTCATATTTTCAAACAAATAAAATTGTTGAAATACCATACCTACTTTGGATCTGAATTTATTTTGATTAAACTTCGAAGAAAGTATGGATTCTCCATGATACAATATGTCTCCACCTGTTGGTTTTTCTAAAAGGTTGATGCATCTTAGCATAGTAGACTTTCCAGATCCTGATGATCCAATTATAGATAATACTTCTCCTTTTGATATCGTAAAGTTGATATCTTTTAAAACTTCTACTCCGTTGTAGTTTTTCTTCAAATGTTGTAATTCTATTATTTTATTTTCCACTGAACATTCCTCCAGTCGTAGCTTCCATTATATACTCTTTGTTGTTGGATTTCTTTTCAATGTACAAAAGAATTCTTGTCAATGAGAATGTCAATACAAAATATATAACGCATGTAACTGCGTAAGTTTCAAAAATATTATATGTTGAACCTGCGATTGATTTAGATACAAAGAATAATTCAGTAACGCTAATTACGTTCAATACTGATGTATCTTTGATGTTGATTACAAATTCATTTCCTATTGATGGCAATATATTTTTAATAGCTTGTGGCAATATTACATTAATCATTGATTGTGAATGTGTCATTCCCAAAGCTTTACAAGCTTCCATTTGTCCGACATCTACAGAATTAATTCCACCACGTACAACTTCTGATAAATAAGCTCCTGTGTTTACACTTACTATAAATAGTGCCGCACTAATTGGCGCCATATCAATTCCAAGATACAATTTTGCTCCAAAATAAATCAACATTGATTGTACCATCATTGGTGTTCCTCTAAATATTTCAACGTAGCAAGCAAGGATGAAATTGACAAATTTGTGAAGATAATAAGTGAATTTATTTTTGTCCTTATCTAATCTCATGTTTCTAATTACTGCAACTAATATTCCAATTAAAAATCCGATAATTGTTGAAACACTGGCAATGAACAAGGTCATCAATGCACCTTTTAAGAAAAGTGATCCATATTCGTTGAATATGCTTTTTACTTTTGATAAGAATCCTTGTGGTTGGTCTTTTTCCACATTTAATCTTACCATTTCTTGCATCAACTTATCTCTTTCTTCTTGACTGATTTTCTTCAAAGCTTCGTTGATTTTTCCTGTCAAATCAGAATTTTTCTTCACACCAATAGCAATTGATGTGTCTTCAGCTGAAGTTTCAAATCCTTTACCTTTTTCAAATTCAATATATGAAAGCTCTGCATTAGATGCTTCTGCACTCAATGCTTGTGGTTTTTCAGAAACATATCCGTCTATTTTTTCTGCCAATACTGCTGAAAGCATTGATGGGAAACTTTCCATTGCAGGTAATTTATCGCAATCTTTTATTTGATCGATTACTGAATAGTGGAATGTATTTAATTGTCCTGTTATTTTAAATCCCTTTAAATCATTTAATGATTTCGCGTTAATGTATTTGCTGTCTTTTTTAGTTACAATTACCAAATCAGAGCTGTAATAAGTATCTGAGAAATCAATTTGCTCTTTTCTTTCTTTTGTTGGACTCATTCCCGCAATTATTGCATCAACTTTACCGCTCATAACTGCCGGTGCTAGTCCGTCCCATTCCATTTTTATTACAACTAATTTTTTGCCCAAACTATCGGCAATTTTCTTAGCTATTTGCAAATCGTATCCGTTTGCATATTCCCCTTTGCTGTTTTCGATGGGATAAGCACCATTAGCATCAGTCGATTGTGACCAGTTAAATGGTGCGTAGTTTGCCTCCATTCCAATTACAAATGTATCTTTTTCTGCAAATGATTCATTGTTTACGAAAACAAACATCATCATTAGTATCATAACTACGCTGATGAGTTTTCTTGTCAAATTTTTCATTTACTCCCCCTTTTAATATTCAATATTCATTAAATACAATCCACAAGGTTCTATAGTGATTCCTGCAGACTGCCTGTCTTTATTTTCCAAAGCATTTTTTAGCCAATCAATGCTTTTCCTTCCTCTTGCTACATCAACCATGCTTCCAACCAAAATCCTGACCATATTTCTAAGAAAACTTTCTGCCTTGAAAGTGAACACAATATCGTCGTCTATTTTTTCGATAGTAATTTCATCAATAGTTCTAACTGGATTGATATTTTCTTCCAAATCATTAACAAATGAAGTAAAATCATGTTTTCCAATGAGCATATCTCTGCATTTTAGTAACAAATCAAAATCTAAGTAGTATTTTCTGTGACCTTTATAATCATTAAACCAAGGCTCCATATAGTATTTGTTACATAAAATGTATTTATATGTTTTTGATTTGGCACTAAATCTCGCATGAAAATCCAAATCCACTTCTTCTGATTTTACTATGACAATTGAATCACTCGTGAAGTGGTTGACTCCCATTAGAAATTGATTCGCAGAAATATCTGTGTCAACAATGAAGTTACATACCTGACCTTTTGCGTGAACTCCCTTGTCAGTTCTTCCAGCACCATTGATTTTAACTGGTTGATGAACCATTTTTGTCACTGCTTTTTCTATTTCTAGTTGTACGGATGGCAAATCATTCAGTTTTTGCCATCCGTAAAATTTTGAACCATCATATTGAACTGTCAGTTTTATGTTTTTCATACTATTCTACTCACGATAATTAAAACGAATAATAAAATTATAACTCCATAAGCAAAGAAATCTCGTTTTTGATACGACAATTCGTTAAGCCTTGTTCTACCTTCTCCTCCACGATAGCATCTTGCTTCCATTGCAACTGCAAGTTCTCCAGCAATTTTCAATGCATTGATGAATAGTGGAACTAAAAGTGGCACAAGATTTTTCGCTCTTTTAATTATATTTCCAGATTCAAAGTCTGCTCCTCTTGCCATTTGAGCTTTCATTATTTTGTCTGTTTCTTCAAATAATGTCGGAATAAATCTTAGAGCTATTGTCATCATCATTGCAAATTGGTGAGCAGGAAATCCAATCTTTGTAAAAGGATGTAGCATTTTTTCCATAGCATCCGTTAATTCGATCGGAGATGTTGTCAAAGTCAATAAGCTTGTTCCTAAAACCAAAAATATCAATCTGAATGCCATGAAAAATCCCAAATTCAATCCAGATTTTGTAACTGTGAATATTCCCCATTTCCACACAACTTCACCTGGTGTCATCAATACATTTAGTATAAATGTCAATAAAATGATAGGTATGAGTGGTTTCACTCCTTTAAACACAAAATTTGGTTTTATTTTTGAAATTTTAATAATAGCAATTAGAAACACCAATACTGGTGCATACACCCAAAGTTTACTTATAAGAAATATAGCAATAATATAGAAAAATACAAATGTAACTTTGACTCTTGGATCAAGCTTGTGAATTATACTATCAGATGCAAAATATTGACCAATTGTTATATCTTTTATCATAATTTTGCCTCCATAGCTTTTTTGATGCTTTCATAAGCTTGTTCTACATTTAAACAATCTGTTTTAACGTCGAATCCTTTTTCTTTCAGTCTTCTGACAACTTGTGTGGATTGTGGAATGCTAAGTCCAATTTGTTTTAGTTCTTTTTCCTTACTAAACACAACTTCTGGAGTATCATCCATGAAGATTTGACTTTTGTCGATAACAATTACTCTGTTGCAAAGTTTTGCGATATCTTCCATGCTATGACTTACTAAAATAACTGTCATATCTTCTCTTTCAAAAAGTTGTTTTATTTGATTTAAAATCATATCTCGACCCAATGGATCAAGCCCTGCAGTAGGTTCGTCCAAAACCAAAAACTTAGGTTTCATCGCCAAAACGCCAGCGATTGCAACTCTTCTTTTTTGACCACCAGATAATTCAAAAGGTGATTTTTCTTTCATGTGTTCTACATCTAATCCAACAGCATCACATGCCCATTCTACACGTTCTTTGATTTCTTCATCTGTTAGTCCCAAATTTTTTGGTCCAAATTCAATGTCCTTGTAACAAGTTTCTTCAAACAATTGATATTCTGGATATTGAAATACTAATCCAACATTTTTTCTGATATCTGTTTTGACTTTTGTTTTGGTTGATATGTCATCAACAATTACTTCACCACTTGTAGGTTCTAATAATCCATTCAAGTGTTGTGCAAGAGTTGATTTACCACTACCAGTGTGTCCTATTATTCCAATAAATTCTCCAAGATTAATCTCTAAATTGATATCTTTGAGAGCGACTTTTTCAAATGGATTTGATTTGTTATAAATATGTTCTAAATTTTTGCATTCTATCTTCATACCTATCACCTAACATTCTCCCAAAGCTTCTACAAGTTCGTCAACAGTTAGGACATCACGTCTCACATTTATATTTGATTTATTTAAAAGATAACTAATTTCTGTAGGCTCTGGAACATCAAGACCAACTTCTTTCATTTGCTCCACATTTGAGAAAACTTCTCTAGGAGTTCCTTCAAGCACTACATCTCCCTCATTAATGACAATGATTCTATCTGCATTTACGCACTCTTCCATGTAATGTGTAATATGGATTATTGTTTTGCCCATTTCTCTTAGTTTCAAAACAGTATCCAAGATGTCTTTTCTTCCTTGAGGATCAAGCATTGCTGTTGGTTCGTCCATTAACAAACATTTTGGATTCATTGCCAATATACCAGCAATTGCAATTCTTTGTTTTTGACCACCAGACAACAGTGCTGGAGAATGTCTCTTGTACTCAGTCATTCCTACAAGTTCAAGGCAATCATCTACTCTTTTTCGAAGTTCGTCTCTTGGTACTCCCAAATTTTCTGGTCCAAATGCAACATCTTCTTCAACTATTGTAGCTACCAATTGGTTATCCGGATTTTGAAATACCATTCCGCACATCTCACGAATATTCCACAAATTATCATCATCTTTTGTATTCATATTTCCAACCAAAATATCTCCTTCTGTTGGGATGAATTGAGCGTTGATGAGTTTTGCTAGCGTGGATTTTCCAGATCCGTTGTGACCCAATACGCAGATGAATTCACCTTCTTTAATATTTATGTTTAAGTTCTTTAATACTTTTTTTGATGAACCTTCATATTGAAAACTTAAGTTTTTTATTTCTATGATGTTTGTATCTTTTTTCATCAAAACTCCTTAATTTTAGAAAAAAAGGGATGCAAATTCACATCCCTTAATTCTTAAATATTATTTATCTTCATCTTGTAATGATTCGTAATTTTCAGACATTGCTGTAGATTCTTCAGCTTCTTCAGAATCATTTGACTCTTGTGCTTTTTCAGCTTCAATCATATCATCTTCAGCTTTACCGTCATAATCTACTTCAATTCTGTCATATTTTGCTATTCCTGTACCAGCAGGTATTAATTTACCAATTATTACATTTTCTTTTAAGCCTATTAAGTGATCCACTTTTCCTTTAATAGATGTTTCTGTTAATACTCTTGTAGTTTCTTGGAATGATGCTGCAGACAAGAAACTTTCAGTTGCAAGTGATGCTTTTGTGATACCCATCAAGGAATGAGTTCCTGTTGCAGGAGTTTTTCCTTCTTTGATAAGTTGTTCATTAGTCATCTTGAAATCTCTTGCATCTACTACGCTGCCTGATAAGAATCCTGAATCGCCACTTTCTTCAACTTTGATTTTGCTCATCATTTGTCTGATTATAATTTCGATGTGCTTATCATCAATGTCTACACCTTGTAGTCTGTAAACTTTTTGAACTTCTCTAATTATATAATCACGAACGCCTTCTGCTCCGTTAACTCTTAGAATATCTTGTGGATTGATTGAACCTTCTGTTAATGGTTCACCTTTTTCTACATGATCTCCCTCGTTAACTCTGATGTGAGCGCCGTATGGAATTTGATAAACTTGTTCTTCTCCATCTTCACTAGTTACGATAACATCATTTCTCTTCTTGTTTTCTTGGATTTTTACAGTACCTTCTATTTCAGTAATGTAAGCAAGTCCTTTTGGTTTACGAGCTTCAAATAACTCTTCAACTCTAGGAAGACCTGATGTGATTCCTACTCCGGCGATACCACCTGAGTGGAAAGTTCTCATTGTCAATTGCGTACCCGGTTCACCGATTGATTGTGCAGCGATAATACCAACTGCTTCACCAATGTTTACTGGCTTACCAGTAGCTAAGTTTCTTCCGTAACATTTAGCGCAAACACCGTGTTTCATCTTACATCCAAGAACACTTCTTACTTTAACTTCTTTGATACCTTTTGATTCAATTCTTTCAGCGATTGCTTCATTGATCATATCATTTTTATGAACAATGATTTCTCCAGTATCCAAATCAAGAATATCTTCAAATGCATATCTACCGATAATTCTAGATTTTAAATCTTCAACTTGTCTGTTTCCGTCTTTGATTTCTTTTGCAACTATATACTCATCAGTACCACAATCATCTTCAGTTATGATAACATCTTGTGATACATCTACAAGTCTTCTTGTCAAATATCCAGAGTCTGCAGTTCTAAGAGCTGTATCTGATAGACCTTTTCTTGAACCGTGAGTTGAAATAAAGAACTCTTGTACGGAAAGACCTTCACGGAAGTTTGATGTGATAGGAATTTCGATTGTGTTACCAGCAGTATCGGACATAAGACCACGCATACCACCTAATTGTCTGATTTGGTTTTCACTACCACGGGCTCCAGAAACGGCCATGATATTCAAGTTGTTGTCGGCAGGAAGATTTGTCATCAACGCTCTAGTTACATCTTTAATACATTGTTCCCAAATTTCGATAACTTTCTTGTATCTTTCTTCGTTAGTAATATCACCTTGAAGATAAATATCTTGAACCATATCAATTCTTTGTTCTGCTTGTTCAATAATTCCCTTCTTAGAATCAGGAATTGTAATATCTCCCATTGATATTGTCAATGCACCGATTGTGGAATACTTGTATCCCATAGACTTAATGTAGTCTAACAGTTCAGCAGTTCTGATATTTCCATATCTTCTGAAAGTTAAATCAATAATTTTAGATAGCATTTTCTTATCAACTTGTAAATCAACTTCAAGTGAGTATGGATCTTCATCTCTATTTACCATTCCCAAATCTTGAGGGATTCCTTCGTTGAAAATAAATCTACCGACAGTACTTTCTACAATTTTACTTGTTCCATCGTTATTTACACTGTTACGTCTAACTTTTACTATTGTTTGCAATGTTACATAATGCATTGCATAAGCCAACATCATTTCATCAATATCTTTGAAGATTAAGCCTTCGCCTTTTTGACCTTCTTTTCTAGTAGTCATATAGAATGAACCTAATACCATGTCTTGTGAAGGAGTTGTAATTGGCTTACCATCTTTTGGTGCAAGTATGTTATTTGTACTTAACATCAAAAGTCTAGCTTCTGCTTGTGCTTCTGGTGAAAGTGGCAAATGGACTGCCATTTGGTCACCGTCAAAGTCCGCATTGTATGCAGTACATACCAATGGGTGAAGTTTGATAGCTTTTCCTTCAACTAATATTGGTTCGAAAGCTTGTATACCAAGTCTGTGCAATGTCGGCGCACGGTTTAATAACACTGGATGATCGACTATAATATCTTCCAAAACATCCCACACTTTGTCGTTTTCTCTTTCTACTAATTTCTTAGCGTTTTTAACGTTGTGTGAAATTTCTCTCTTAACTAATTCTCTAATTACAAATGGTTTGAATAATTCAAGAGCCATTTTCTTAGGAAGACCGCATTGATAGAATTTCAAATTTGGTCCGATAACTATTACTGAACGACCAGAGTAGTCAACTCTCTTACCTAACAAGTTTTGTCTGAAACGACCAGATTTACCTTTAAGCATGTCTGATAAACTCTTCAATGGTCTATTACCAGGTCCTGTTACAGGTTTACCACGTCTACCATTGTCAATAAGAGCATCTACTGCTTCTTGAAGCATTCTTTTTTCGTTTCTTACAATGATTTCAGGAGATCCAATATCCAATAATCTTTTTAGACGATTGTTTCTGTTGATAACTCTTCTGTATAAATCATTCAAATCACTTGTAGCAAATCTTCCACCTTCAAGCTGTACCATTGGTCTGATATCTGGTGGAATTACTGGAATTACATCCATAATCATCCATGATGGATCATTTTTTGATTCGATAAATGCTTCAACAACTTCAAGCCTTCTTAAAATTCTAACTTTCTTTTGTCCAGTTGACCCTTCAAAAGTTTCAGTTAAGTTTTTGTATTCTTCTTGTAAGTCTATTTTTTGAAGAAGTTCTTTTATTGCTTCAGCTCCCATTTTGGCTCTGAAATCAACATCTTCTTCGTACTTGTCACAATATTCTTCGTATTCTTGTTCAGTTAATAATTGTTTTTCATATAAATCAGTTTTACCTGGATCTATAACTACAAATGATGCAAAATAAAGTACTTTTTCAAGTGCTCTAGGACTCATATCCAATAACAATCCCATACGTGATGGAATTCCTTTGAAATACCAAATATGACTTACAGGAGTTGCAAGTTCAATGTGGCCCATTCTTTCACGTCTAACTTTTGATTTTGTAACTTCTACACCACATTTTTCGCATACAATGCCCTTGTATCTTATTCTTTTGTATTTACCACAATTACATTCGTAATCTTTTGTAGGTCCAAATATTTTTTCACAGAATAAACCTTCTTTTTCAGGTTTTAATGTTCTATAATTTATAGTTTCTGGTTTTTTAACTTCTCCCCAAGACCATTGTCTAATTTTGTCTGGTGAAGCCAAACCAATTTTCATAGCTTCAAAAGTATTTTTTTGTACCAAGGAGCCCTCTCCTTTCTTATAGTCTATCATCGCTGCCGAATTCGCTAGAATCATCGTCTTCTTCTATTAATTCGACTTCTTCATTGTTTTCATCAAGTAATTTAACATCCAATGATAATGATTGAAGTTCTTTAATTAAAACTTTGAATGATTCAGGAATTCCTGGTTCAGGAATATTTTCACCTTTAATAATCGCTTCATAAGTTTTAACACGACCTACAACATCATCTGATTTAACAGTTAAAATTTCTTGAAGAGTATGAGCTGCACCGTATGCCTCTAATGCCCAAACTTCCATTTCTCCAAATCTTTGTCCACCGAATTGAGCTTTACCACCCAATGGTTGTTGAGTTACAAGAGAGTATGGTCCAGTTGATCTAGCATGGATTTTTTCCGCAACCATGTGGTGTAGTTTTAACATATACATGTATCCTACAGTTACTGGGTTGTCGAAGTATTCTCCTGTTCTACCATCTCTTAACCAAATCTTTCCTGTTTTTGGATATCCTGCTTCTTCCAAAGCATCTTCTATTTCAAGGTCGCTTGCACCATCAAATACTGGTGTAGCAACTTTCCAACCTAATTTACTAGCAGCAAGTCCCAAGTGAACTTCAAGTACTTGTCCGATGTTCATACGACTTGGTACCCCTAATGGGTTAAGAACTACTTGTACTGGTGTACCATCTGGTAAATATGGCATGTCTTCTTCTGGCATAATTCTAGAAACGACACCCTTGTTACCGTGACGACCACACATTTTGTCCCCTACCATGATTTTTCTCTTAGTAGCTACGAATACTCTAACTACCTTGTTAACACCTGGTGATAATTCGTCGCCGTTTGCTCTTGAATAAGTCTTAACATCAACTACAACACCAGATTCACCATGAGGAACTCTCAATGAAGTATCTCTTACTTCTCTAGCTTTTTCGCCAAAGATTGCTCTCAATAATCTTTCTTCAGCAGATAATTCTGTTTCTCCTTTTGGAGTAACTTTTCCTACTAAAATATCTCCTGATTTTACTTCAGCACCAATTCTTATAATTCCTTCATCGTCAAGATTCTTTCTCATATCTTCCCCGATATTTGGAATATCTTTAGTGATTTCTTCGGCTCCTAATTTTGTTTCACGAGCTTCTGATTCGTGTTCTTCTATATGAACAGATGTCAATACATCATCTACAACTAATTTTTCGTTTAATAACATCGCATCTTCGTAGTTGTAACCTTCCCAAGTCATGAATGCTATTAGGATGTTCTTACCTAAAGCCATTTCTCCCATATGAGTACTTGGACCGTCTGCGATTATATCATCAACATCAACCTTGTCACCTTTATTAACGATAGGTCTTTGGTTGAAAGTTGTACCTTGGTTTGCTTTTTTAAATTTACGAATAGTGTATTCGTCAACTTTTCTATCTTCATCACGAGTGATTTCAATAATATCTGAAGATACTTTAGTAACTGTACCTTTGTGTTTTGCTTTTACAACTACACCAGAGTCTTTTGCAGCCTTGTGTTCAATTCCTGTACCGATAATTGGTGCTTGAGTTGCCAACAATGGAACTGCTTGTCTTTGCATGTTTGAACCCATCAATGCACGAGTGGCATCGTCGTTTTCCAAGAAAGGAATCATAGCTGTACCTACAGATACGATTTGTTGTGGACTAACGTCCATGTAGTCGATAAGTTCTCTTGGATAAATATCATTTTCGCCGTTGATACCACGACCAGAAACTCTTTCATTTATAAATCTAGAATTTTCATCCAATGGTTCGTTTGCTTGTGCAATTATATATTTATCTTCTTCATCAGCTGTCAAATAAACAATATCTTCTGTAACTTCTCCAGTTTCTTTGTCCACACGTCTGTATGGAGTTTCTAAAAATCCATATTCATTAGTTGTAGAATAAGTTGTCATGGAAGTTATAAGACCGATATTTGGTCCTTCTGGTGTTTCTATCGGACAGATTCTACCGTAGTGAGAGTCGTGAACGTCACGCACTTCAACTCCTGCTCTATCTCTTGACAAACCACCTGGTCCCAAAGCTGACAATCTTCTCTTGTGAGTAAGTTCTGCCAATGGGTTTGTTTGTTCCATGAATTGTGACAACTGACTTGAACCAAAGAATTCTTTGATTGCAGCAGTAACTGGACGAACGTTAATTAATGATTGTGGAGTTGCCAAGTCAGGGTCTTGTGTACTCATTCTTTCTCTTACAACTCTTTCCATTCTTGATAAACCAATTCTAAATTGATTTTGCAATAATTCACCAATAGTTCTTACACGTCTGTTACCTAAGTGGTCGATATCATCAGTTGAACCAATTCCAAAGAATAAATTGAATTCGTAGTTAATTGATGCCAAAATGTCTGAATGTATTATGTGAATTGGAGATAATTGATGAACATTTTCTTCAATCGCTCTTCTGATTGATTTTTCGTCATCATTTTCTTCCAAAATCTTTTCCATAATTGGATAATAAACTTTTTCTGACAAATTCAAATCAGATAAATCCATATCCAAACCAAAACTATCCAAATCGACAAAGTGGTTACCAATGACACGGACGCTTTGACCTTCATGTCCTACAACATCAACAACATTGATACCAGCGTTTTCGATTTCGATTGCCATTTCTTCAGTAATCAAATCTCCTGCAGTAGCCAAAATTTCTCCTGTTGATGTATCCACAACATCTTCTTTTGCTTTTTGATTAGTAATTCTATCTCTTAAAGATAATTTTTTATTGAATTTGTAACGTCCTACCTTTGCTAAGTCGTATCTTCTACTGTCGAAGAACATATTGTTAATCAAAGGTTCTGCACTTTCCAAAGATGCAGGATCACCCGGCTTTAATTTCTTGTAAATTTCAATTAAAGCACTTTCTCTGTCTTTTGAAATTTCTTTTTCGAGAGTTTTTCTTAAAATTTCAGAATCTCCCATAGCTTCAATTATTTCATCATCAGTGTCAAATAATAAAGCTCTAAGTAATGTAGTAACAGGTAATTTTCTAGTTCTGTCGATTCTAATATTGACTACACCACTTGCATCAGTGTCCATTTCAAGCCAAGCACCTCTATTTGGAATAACTGTAGATGCAAAGTTGCTGTTACCTGATTTGTCAATTTCTTCGGCGAAGTAAACACCAGGACTTCTTACAAGTTGGCTTACAATTACCCTTTCAGCGCCATTGATGATAAATGTACCGCTGTCTGTCATCAAAGGGAAATCACCCATAAAAACTTCTTGTTCTTTTACTTCTTCTGTGTCGGTGTTAATTAATCTTACTTTCACTTTTAACGGGCAAGAATAGTTAGTATCTCTGTCTTTTGCCTCTTGGATTGTGTATTTTGGATTTTCTTCAAAATAATAATCCACAAATTCCAAAACAAGACTTCCCGCATAATCTTTAATAGGACTAATGTCTTCAAAAACTTCCTTGATACCTTTTTTTACAAACCAATCGAAACTGTCAGTTTGAATGCCAATAAGATTTGGAAGTCCCAAAACATTTTTGTTCCTAGAAAAGCTAACTCTGTCCGTTACTCCATACTTTTCAGTATGCATATACTTCACCCCTTATACTATCTTAAACTCCTAAATAATCTACTTTATAGCATAATTATCCATTTTTATACTGTATCTTAGAATTATATAACAACAGTTTTGTTTTGTCAATTATTTTTTTATTAAATTTCGGCTATTTTTCATGTTTAAAATAAAAAAACTCACAAAACAAAAAAATCATTTTGTGAGTTAAATTTATTTCGTAATTTTTATTATTGTTTTCAATACTCCATTAGATATTAATTTGAAATAAATACTGCGATCTTCTACCAATTTATAAATTTCAACAGTTTCATCTAATTTAAGCTCTTTTTTATATACAACTTCTACTTTTTTAATCGTGTCATCATCCAGATAATTTTCAATCCATTCTATATATCTCGCATTATTTGCATGAAAGTTATAATCAATGTCTGTTTTTCTTACAGTGTATTTTCCACACTTTTCGTAATTACCATCTATTAATTCCACATCTTTTTCTAGAACTTCATATCCATCTTCTCTGCCATAAATCTTTCCCAGTTCATCCGTTATTCTCATTGGAAGCTTTTTTTCTGGATTTACTAGTAGCCATTTTGTTTTTGCTCTTACAATTAGTTCGCCGTTTCTAAAAACATCGTAGTTACGAAAAGCGTAGAATTTTCTAGTATAAGTATGGTATGTTTGTATTGTCAAATCGTCAAATTTATCAGGCATATCAGATATATCAACATCCCATTGATAAATAATCCAACTTCCATTCAAATCTTTAAGTTTTTCTTTAAGAATTTCTTCTTGTTTCATAGAACATTCCAACATATAATCAAATAATTTGTTCAATCTGATTTTTGAATTTGTTCCACAAAAAACATTCATAACTTTTGTATTCAAACTAACTTTCATATTATTCCTCTTTTAAAAAGTAACTTTCTCCCATGATAGATTTTTTCTTTAATATATAACCATCATCGCTTAGTTTATTTAATTTGTTTTCCAATTCACTAACATTAAGCTTGATACTGTGTTTTTCTTCGATTATCTTACAAATTCTGAACAAGTCAAGGGTTATTGGAAATACATTGTCTTCTTTTAGCATTTTAAATAATTCCATATCCGATTCGTTTTTCTTTTGAACATTTATTTGTAGCATTCGATACATCTCGTCAAACGGATTTTTGAATTTCGGTTGTGTAGTGTATGCAAGTCTAATTCTTGCAAACAATGTTTTTCCGATTTGAGCTTGAGAGATAAATACATCACCATTCGATAGATATGGAAGTCTTCTTATTTCTTCTGAGGACAAATCAGTTTCTTTCCTGATAACTTCAAGGTCTTTTTCAGTTGATATTCTGAAAATAAATTTTGTGGATAACTGTGCAATTGTAGTCTGCTCGATTGCTGCCATTCTTTGGGAAGCTAGTATGAGAAAAACTCCGTATTTTCTACCTTCTTGGGCGATCTCCTTAATTATTCTTCTTGTTACAGATATTTGATCGCTACCACAGAAGTTGTGGGCTTCATCAAAAACCATACAAATAATCGGGAAATATTCGCTAGTCATTGCATCTACATATCTTCTTCTTTTTCTATAACAAGTATTCACTGCGTACGATGCGTACAAGTTTAGCATCTTTTGAGTGCCTTGAATTATAACTGTTTTGCCGTCTACCAATGTTTCGAAAAGCTTTTGTGAAGTGTTCAAGAATATATCTGTGTTTAAAAGTCTGTTGAATCTTCTGATAACAGCTTGTAGTGAATCGACATTTACAAGTTGTGAAAATCTTTCATAGTATCCTGTCGTGTCATCCTCCTTATCAGATAACGCTTTGGATATTGTTGTCAAATAATCTAAAAACGCATTGGCACTCGATTGTGTGATTGAGTCTTTGTCAAGGATAGCTTCATAAGCAGATTTCATGGATTCTGTGAGTTCTCCTTGTGTTTCTATCAAACTTATAAGCTCATATCTGTTCAAATCAGGAAAATTAATTCCCAAATCTTCCCCAACTTTTAAAACTTCAAATTTGTCAGAAAAATCAACCCCGTAATTTTCAAGCGTCCTATCTTTAAAAACCATTTGATTGTGTGGATCAAACACAATTGTTGGGACAGATTTCTTCATCAGTTCTTCGATAACTACTCGTAACCCGTATGATTTACCAGAACCTGATCCACCAAAAATACCAATATGCGGATATTCGATCATGTTGTAGTAGTTAAATAAATAAACCAATTCTTCTTGATTGTGGATTTGTTGATTGGAATCCATTATTTTAAGCAAATTTTTATATTCATTTGGACAAGTTTCATAAATTTCCTCTGTGTTTTTAATAATTCCAATTTCAAGCGATTTATCAATAGTTCCTGAATAAAATAAGTGTTTAATTTCATCGAATTTTGGTTTTCTGACAGTAGATCCTGCCTCTATCGCAAAGGCTGGATCGTCCATAACTCTTAATTTGTAAATATATTTGATTCCCTCAGAAATATTGTAGCCAACTGCTTGAAGTTTGAGAATTTGTTCTTTGGTTATGTAAGAATCGGCTGTATTTGATTCCATAAACTCGTTAACACTATGTGTTTCTGTAACTTGGCATAAAATATCTCCTTGTTTCGAGTCTTCTACAATCATGTACTCGTTGATTCTTAGTCTATCGTATTTACTAGCCACGTAACATTCGATTTGATCGGTCATTCCGACTACTCTAAAATCTAAATCATTCATTATATAACTCTTTTGCTCCTTTGTGATCTAAATATCGATTGGTACATTTCAGTATCCAAGTATTTCTTTGCCAAAATTTCAGCTTGCTTATTGTCTATCCTAGTTTTCTTGTCAACCAAATCTAACAAAAACGGCACACCTCTTGTATTTTCATCGGATAATGTAAGAACGAAAGAAATTATTTTATCAAAATCATCTTTATTTTGCGATGGAATGTCGATTGCTATTACGCAAGGATCCTTAGATGTTCTTATAAATGCTTGTTCTATATTGTACTCTTCTTTTCTCGATTTATATTTTTCTACGACAAACCCTTCATTCATATCTAATACATTGAACAACGCTTCCCTGTCGAAAAGCATACCTACATTTTTTCCATTTTCGTGAAATGTGTTCATAATAATTTTTGTGCTGATTTCTTCGACAACTCCAACTAAAATAACACCTTTCTCATCACAAAGTTCGACCAAAGCTTCATATAAACCTTCCGCTTCAAGTGCATATCTCATTAAAGTTCCATCCATCATAAGTATTTTCACATCATGATTTGACACCGCTTCAATCGCTACAGCAAGTTCTGTAGCGCACAATTTTTCTTTTGATATTTGAAATTGGTCACGTTCTGAAAATTCATCCACCAATGGGCACAAAATATCCGCCTTAACCAAAGGTTCTTTGTCAGAACCTACAAGCGCCATCGATTGAAAAAACTCCACATAGTTTGGATAATTTGCACCGACTCGATTAACAGAGCCATCTACAACGCAAATACATCCATCTTGTTTAATTTCTTTTAGCTTATCAACACTAAATCTATCGTAAACTTTGATTTTGCCAATCTCATTTGTTATTAAATTTCTGATATCTTCTCTGCTTAATTTAGAGACATTTTTTCTATTTTTAAGTCTCTGATTTAAACGAGATACTTCATCCATCAAATCTTTTGAAATCATAATTCTAAGCTCACTTTGTACACATCGTTCTTCTTCAATCCGTACATATCGCTAACAATCTTCACCGCTTGTTTCTTGGATATTCCATCGTTTATAAGTTCTGTAAGTTTTTCTTTTACATCTATTTCTTCATTTTCTTCTATAAGTTTGTCGATTACTATTACAAATTCACCTTTTACAGTTTCATTTTTCAACATTTCCATAACCTCAGGGCAAGTCCCTTTGATAACGGATTCGTGAATTTTCGTAAGTTCTCTTAAAACACAAATTTTTCTATCCCCCAAAAACTCACTTAGTTCTTCAACTGTAGCCTCAACTCTATGAACCGATTCGTAAACTATTGTAGTCATCGTTGCGTTTTTTATTTGGTCGTAGAACTTGTTTTTATCAGAATTTTTTCTAGGCACAAATCCCAAAAAAGCGAATTGCAAACTATCGAATCCACTTCTTACCAAGGCAGTTATCGCAGCACTTGCACCTGGTAGCACCTCGATATCAACATCGCGATCAATCGCCTTTTCCAATAAAATTTGTCCTGGATCACTAATAGAAGGCATTCCTGCATCGCTTACTACCGCACAATTTATATGTTCCAACAAAATTTTGTCGATAATTTCTTCTGATCTACTTTGTTCATTGTGTTTGTGATAACTTACAAGAGGCGTTTTGATATCGTAATAATTCAGTAATTTTGATGTGTTTCTTGTATCTTCACAATAAATCACATCCACATTTTTTAAAACATCCAACGACCTCAAAGTCATATCTTTCAAGTTTCCTATCGGAGTTGGCACAACGTAAATTTTAGACTTTTGTAATTCCATATATATTCATCACTTCTTCCGTGTAGTCTTCATCATTATAAATAATCAGATTTTTCTCGAAAGTCAAGAAAGGTTTCTGATTTTTCACAAATTGTATCATCACGAGATTTGGTTTATCATCAATTCTCGATTGTACAAACCTAATTCTTTTCGCTTCCATATTATATTTTCTTGCAATACTTAATAAATCAACCAATCTCTCGCATCTATTTATCATAAACAAAGACCTGTTTGATTTTAGCTTTAACTTCGCAAATTCAAATAAATCTTCCAATTTCATTTCATTATCGTATCTCGATGTGTGGAAATTAGTATTTTTATTGGAAATACCGTGGCCATTTTTTTGATAAGGAGGGTTAACTATTATATTGTCTATTGAATCATTTTTAATGTCGACATTTTTGAAATCGTCATTAATGACAAATGCGTTTTTCAATTTATTAATAGAAATAGTTTCTTCCAACATATTTGCCACATCTTTTTGGATTTCAATTCCAATGCATTTTGACAAATCATACAACGCCATACATCTCAGCATGAGTATTCCTGTGCCGCAACCAATATCAATAAGGTTGGTGTTCTTTTTCATTTTCGCAAAATCTGTAAGGAGGATGGAATCAATCGTAAAAGAAAATTTCTCATCATCGGCAATTATTTTTAAATCTGTTTTTGGTATAAAATGTTCTCTTTTCATATTAAAAAAATAGACCACTCAAAAATGAGTAGTCTAATTCTCCCCTAAAATTAGCAGTCTTGATGTGGAGCATCTACTGGACATACGTCAGCACAAGAACCACAATCGATACATGCATCTTGATCAATTGTATAAATGTCCCCTTCAGAAATACAATCTACTGGACATTCAGGTTTACATTGTCCGCAAGCGATACAATCGTCAGAAATTTTATAAGCCATATTGCTTTACCCCCTTGTAATTTTAGAGCGTTTTATGTATTTATGCTCTACTATCATTATTACACAATATTTAAATAAATGCAAGTGCTTAATGACATTTATGATTACAACCACCGCATTTATTAAAATCAATTAATTCATCGACATTCACTTGAACTAATTCCTCAGTTTGATCCTCTGACATGACTTTTACCTTTACAGATTCCAAAAGAGTGTTAGTTTCGGTAACAACGCCCTCTCCCATTTCAGTCGTAACTTTTTGACCAACATGTGGCATTTTCTTCAATTTGCATTCATAACCTTCTTGCTCATAATTCAAACAACACATAAGTCTTCCACAAAGTCCACTGATTTTTGAAGGATTAAGCGATAGCGATTGATCTTTTGCCATTTTGATACTAACCGGATTGAAATTTCTCATATATCTATTGCAGCAACATCTTTGACCGCAAGGGCCGATTCCTCCTGCAATCTTAGCTTGGTCTCTCACTCCAATTTGTCTCAATTCAATTCTTATTCTAAAAATTCTCGCTAATTCTTTTACTAATTCTCTAAAATCAACTCTCTCATCTGAAGTAAAATAAAAAATAATCTTATTATTATCAAATGTATATTCACAGTCAACTAATTTCATATCCAAGCCAAATTCTTTTACTTTTTCTTTGCAGACTTCGATAGATTCCTTAGCTTTCTTCTTGTTTTCCATATAAATATAATCATCTGCACTATCTGCCAATCGTATAATTGGTTTCAAATCAGACGACAATTCTTTTTCATCTATTTCAAAATTTTCTTTTACCACAACCCCATACTCAACACCACGAGCAGTCTCCACAATTACATGATCGCCCAATTTGTATTGAAGATTATTGGAATCGAAGTAATACACTTTACCAGCTTGTCTAAAACTAACACCAGTTACATCAAGCATAGTTTTCCTCCATTATATACAATAAAAGCTCCTCCATAGAAAGCTCAAAATTCGCATTAACTTTAAAATATCCCCTTACAGACTCAATCTTATCCAAAGTTTCTACGATAATTCTCTCGTTTGCCTTTGGATATTTCTTGTACAGTTTCACGAAATCTTTATTTAAAGAAGACTCATCATTAGTCTTTACAAATTTTAAAAATGACGAATAAAACTCCATCAAAAAATCAAACAATACATCAGTTTCTTTTTGAAAATCAGACAAATACTCCTTCGAATATAACATCGTGAGAAGATTTTGTCCCATAGATTTATCCAAAATATCTAAGATTTGGGAGTAATCAAATTCTTGATTTTCTTTCTCTTTTAGATAATTAATTACTTGACATCTTGAAATAATAGTTTTCAGAAGTTTATTCTTATTATCTGTAAGTAATATAAAATATACAAAAGACCTCGGCTCCTCCAAGTTTTTCAAAAGAGCATTAGAAGCCTCTGTTCTCATTAAATCAGCTTGTTTTATCAACACAACCTTGTTATTAGATTCAAAAGGCTTTGTGGATACAAATTTTGCAATATCTCTGATTTTATCAATTGTTATAGAATTTTTCTCAGGTTCTATAATCAACAAATCAGATAATTTATTCCTGTCAAACTTCAACTTCAAATTAGAGTTTGTGACAAGCAAATTGTATATCAAAGCCTCAGCATCATAATTTATTTCGTTTAAATTCTCCCCATACAGTAAATATTGGTTAGAAATTTTATTATTCTTTACTTGATTTATCAAAGTTTTGTTTTTCGGTAACATTAAAACTTTTTAAAATCCTCTAAATCCATAACGAAAACATTAGCCTTTGATTCATTATCAGACTCAACATCATTTTCGTCACATACTTTTTTAATTATATCTAAAACAAATTGCTCATTTTCTACATCAGTACCAATTAACATCGTAGTGTTCCCTTTTTTCAAAAATCCACCTGTTGATGATAATTTTGTAGAAGATATTTTGTTTTCTAACAACTCTTTTGAAAGAATATGACATAAGTCATCTTCCATAATTACAACTATAAGTTTCATAAAATCACCTAAAATCTTAAATACTTATCTACTTCTAATAAAAACACAGTAGCTCCACCTACCATAACCTCTACAGGATATGATATGTAGTTCGTTCCTGGCATACTTACAGAAAGCATAGATGTTGTAGTTTCTCTTGATTTGCAATCATTTTCAATAATTTCCAAACATTTATCTACATTTTCATCTTCAGTACCAATCAATAAAGTACTATTTCCTGTCTTCAAAAATCCACCAGTCGAAGCCAACTTTGTAATTCTAAAACCAGCTTCAGTAAGGTCTGCATTTAAATTATAAACATCTTGATCTTGAACAATTGCAACAACTAGTTTCATAAAACATTTCTCCTTTTTAAAACTTCTATACATTGACTAAATACATCTTCTACAGATTGAGTTGCATCAATAATTTCTATATTCTTTTCAGAATTTAAAATCTCTTTATATCCATTATATACCCTTTCATGGAAATTATTACCCTCTTTTTCGAGTCTATCTGCTGTATCCAAAGACGATTTTCTTTTCAAAGTAGTAATTGGATCAACATCGAAAAACAAAACGAAATCAGGAAAAACTCCATTTATGGCAAAATCGTTGATATTTCTAACATTTTCAATTCCCAAGCCTCTTCCTACTCCTTGATAAGCAAGAGAGGAAATAAGAAATCTATCGCACAAAACAATTTTGTTTTCGTTTAATGCAGGAAGAATTGTTTCTTCAACATGTTGCGCTCTAGAAGCTGCATATAACAAAGCTTCTGTTCTATAACCCATTTTGATATTTTCAGTATCAAGTATCAAATTTCTGATCTTTTCTGCAATAGGACTTCCGCCAGGTTCTCTAGTTTTGATAACATTATAATTATTTTCAATTAAATAGTCGTAAACTTTTTGAATTATAGTTGATTTCCCACTGCCATCCGGACCTTCAAAAGTAATAAACATTTTTTATCCTATAAAAAAAGCGAGTTAACTCGCTTTATTTTTTCTATCTATTATTCTGCGTCTTCTTCTTCAGTTTCACTAACTGTTGGAACATCTGCAGATACTTCTTCAACATCTTCTTCAATTACTTCTTCTTTTGGTTCAGATAATGAGCATACTGCTTCTGTTTCATCGTTAAGAACTTTAATATCAGGGTTTTTGAATACATCCAAATCTTTTACTTCGAAAGTGTCACCATATTGCATATCGATAACTGATACAGCTGCTTCGTTTGGTAAGTTCTTTGGTAAACATTCGATTTCAACTTCGTCTAATAATTGCATTAAAACTGAAGGTTGAAGTCTGATTTCGTCTCTTCCTTCTAATACAACTGGAATTGTGAAGTTTGCAACTTCGCCCATTTTGATTTCTTTAAAATCAACATGTACATAATGATTTTTGAATGGGTGTTTTTGAACATCTTTAATAATTACTGTGTGTTCTTCACCGTCAACCTTAACATCGATTAAGCTTGAAGTACCAGCCATTAGGTGAACTTTTCTTAATTCTTTTTCATCAACTGTCACGTTGATTGGTTCAAAATCTTTTCCGTAAATAACTCCTGGAATTAATTCTTTTACTCTTAATTTTCTAACTGCATTTGAGCCAACTTTATCTCTTTTTTGCATATCCAATTTATAGTTAGTCATTTATTTTCCTCCTAAGTAATCTAAAATCTCTATTAATTATACCAAATAAGTGATTTGTTCGCAACAAATTTAATATTTTTGTTAGTATTAAAGGATAATATAATATAAAAACAGAATAGCCAATCCAGGGATTCCAAAAATTCCTGCTATTAACATATCGATTAAATTGTATGGAATATGAAGATTAAAAAAACTCAAAAATATATTTAAAATAAAAATTCCAACAAAGCCAGAAAGTGCATGCATACCTAATTTAAATGATATTTTAAAAAACAATGCCAAAATTGCAACGCTAACTAATACAATAATAATTGTAGCTAAACTCATTAATATCAACTCCTATTGTTTATATGAATAATTTTTTGGGTATAAACTTTTGTGAATGAAAAATATAAGGAGGTCTATAACATGGACAAAAGACAAGAAACAACATTTGCAAACAACCCTGTAACATTATTAGGAACTAAAGTAAAAGTAGGAGATAAAGCTCAAGATTTCACTTGCTTAAACGCAGAATTAAAGCCAGTAAAATTATCTGATTATGACGGAAAGAAAAAATTAATTTCTGTAGTACCATCAATCGATACTGGCGTTTGCGAATTCCAAACAAAAGAATTCAACAAAAAAGCTAGTGAATTTGACAACACAATTATATTTACAATTAGTTGTGATTTACCATTTGCACAATCAAGATTCTGTGCAGCTGAAGGAATCGACAATCTAATAGTCCTAAGCGATCACAAAGATTTGGATTTCGGTTTGAAATACGGTTTCGTTATGGAAGAATTCCGTCTTCTTAACAGAGGCATCGTAATTTTAGATGAAAACAACGAAGTTAAATACGTTGAATATGTAAAGGAAAATACAAATCATCCTGATTACGACAAAGCTATAGAAGCCTTAAAATCACTTTAATAAATTATATCACACAAAAAATTGATAATACTTTCGAAAAGTATACAAAATATTAAAGATTAATAAACAAAAATCTCGTAACCGATATAACCGATTACGAGATTTTTTTATTTAAATTAGATTTTGTATTTATTCATATTTTTACCGGCAATCATAACCGTTGATAAATTGTGAAGGAGTGCCGATGAAGTATTGGTCAATATTCCCATAACTCCTAATATTATCAAAGTTGAATTGAATCCTACAATTTGTCTATAATCAGAATCAATTCTCTTTTTCATTGCTTTTGATAATTTCACAACATCAACAAGCCCTTCTAAGCTGTCTGATCCAATCGAAATATCCGAGATTTCCTTCGCAATATCTGCTCCTTGATGCATTGAAATTCCTACATCAGCGCTAGATAATGCAACAGAATCGTTAATACCATCGCCAATCATTACAACCTTATTGCCCTTTTCTTTTTCTTGCAAAATATAGTTTTGCTTATCTTCAGGTAAAACTTGTGATTGATAATAATCCAAATCCAATTGTGAAGCAACACTGTGAGCAGAATTTTCTGCATCGCCAGTCAACATCGTGATGTTTGTAAATGACAAATCCCTCAATGATTTTACAACATCAAAAGCTTCATCTCTTAGCGGATCTTCAATACAAATTACAGCAATTAATCTTCCGGCAAACGCCAAGTACAATAGAGAATAATCTTCTTTTAATTTATCTATAATTTGTTTTATTTCATCATTAATTTTTATTCCCTCATCATCAAGAATGAAATGTTCAGATCCAATCAAGGCATCCTTGTCAACAATCTTAGTTCTGATTCCATGAGCAACAATGTACTCTGGTTTAGAGTGCATTTCTTCGTGCTTCAAATTTTTAAGCTTTGCATGTTCAACCACAGCTTTAGCAATTGAATGCGGGAAATGTTCTTCAAGACAAGCCGCTATTCTTAAACACTCATCTTCCGAAATTTTATCGAGAGCTATTACTTTTGCTACTCTTGGCTCAGATTTTGTCAACGTACCAGTTTTGTCAAACACAATCGTATTTGCTTCAGACAAGTTTTCCAAATATTTTCCGCCCTTTACAAGGATTTTTTCTTCAGATGCTTGACTAATCGCCTTCATTACGGCAATTGGAATAGTTAATTTTAATGCACATGAGAAGTCTACCATTAAGAACGACTTAGCTTTTTGAAGATTTCTTGTGAACAAATAAGTCAATGCTGCGCCTATAAATGAATACTTCACAAGACTATCAGCCGTGTTCTCAGCTTTCTTTTGAGCGAGTGACTTGTTCTTTTCACTTTCTGAAATCAAACTGATAATATGAGATAATCTTGAATCATCGTGTTTTTTCGCCGTTTTGATTAGAATAGAACCTTCTTCAATTGCAGTTCCAGCAAATACAACACTACCCGACGTTTTCTTGACAGGATTTGATTCTCCAGTGAATGAAGATTCGTTAACCATAGCAACACCCTTGATTACTTTCCCATCAACAGGAATGCTATTACCCATTTCAACTTCGACAATATCTCCAATTTCAACATCTTTAATATTTTTTATGATTTTTTCGTCATTTTCAATGACAAATACATTATCGATATTCAAAGCCAAAGAATGTGCCAAGTTTTCTTGGGATTTTTTCATTGTATAATCTTCTATTTCTTCACCTAATCCCAACAAGAACATAATATTTGCAGCATCTGCAAATTGTCTTGTTGCAAGAGATACTGAAATAGCTGTTGCATCTAACAATTCAACATTTAGTTTTCTGTTGAGCAAAGATTTAATTCCATTTTTTATAAACGGATAAGCTCTAAAGAACAATGCAACTGTTCCGATTGGAGCAGGAAGCATATATTTGAAAAAGATTCTTCGATACATTGCATTTCTCAGAATATTAAACAAATCATTTTCTGATTGTGCTTGAAAATCCACATTATCTATTGATGTATTCTCAATTGTATCCATATCTAAATCAAGAATAAACTTCGCCAATTTCGAAACACAGTTTTCATCATAATTAACAGTAATAGAATTAGTAAGAAGTGAAATCTTACATGATCTCACTCCACTAACTTCTTCTATACAATATTTAAGTTTATTAAGATTTTCTTTTTTTAAATTATCTTCATAAACAAAACGGCATCTGCCCTTTATTCTGTGGGCTATTGACGCTCTCATTATTTATTTTCTTCCTCTTTTTTATCTTCAACTTTTTCTTCAGTTTTTTCTTCTTGTTCTTCAGCTACTTTGTCGATGTCTTTTTCATCGTTTTTCTTGGCTTCTTCTTTTTCTTCTCTTTCTTTTACATCTTTTGCTTCTGCAATAACATCCTCTGCAGAAACTCTAATATTTTCAACAGTTTTATCGATAGATTCTTTAACTTTTAATCCTCCAACAACTGTACTAACAGCAGCTTTTTTAGCTAGCTTTGAATTTAAAACTTTTCCACCAATAGCTCCTGCTATTATTCCTGCACCTACGCTAATTATTTTTTTGTTTATCATATTATACCTCCATAATTTTATACCTTAGAATATTTGTAAATTTTTACATAAAATTTACAATTTCTTTATATTCTATCTCACCCTAATTATACAATCTTTTTTAAAAAAATATAAGTCTTTTTTTGTTTTTTTATTATTTATTTTGCTTTTTATAAAAAAGAACCAATCTTTTTTGTGATTAGTTCTCGCTTTCAAATATTTAATTTGTTATTTTAACATATCCAAGATATAATCTTTTTCAACCATACCTACAGTAGATTTTATGATTTCTCCATCTTCAAATACTAAGATTGTAGGAATACTCATTACTTTGTATTTTCTTGAAATTTCTTGTGCTCCATCTACATTTAATTTACAAATTTTGATGTTTTCATCTTTGTTTTCCGCATCGATTTCTTCAATTATTGGAGCTAGTCCTTGGCATGGTCCACACCAGTCTGCATAGAAATCTACTAAAATTTTGCCTTTTGATTGGATTACTTCTTCATCAAAGTTTTCATTGTTTAAATAAATCATATTTCACCTCTAATTATTGCTATCATTATTGTCACTATTTCTGTCGTTTTGATCGTTGTTTTGTCGATCATCTTCAGAATCTTTATTGTTTCTCTTTTTATTAGAATTTTCGTTATCTGAATTATCTCGATTCTTATTCGAGTTTTCATTATCTGAATTTCTGTCAGAATTTTCCTCGGAATTAGAAGATTCTTTATCTTCGTTATTTTGATTATCGCTATTGTCCTTATTGTTGTCTAGATTAGATACATTTTCATCTGCAACTTTAAGATATTCTTCCAAAGTTAATTTTTGATCATGAAGAATTTTTGCTAAATCAATTCCGACATATCTGAACTGCCATGGTGCAAAGCTTACTCCCGTTATATCTTTCTTTCCTTCAGGATATCTCAAAATGAAACCATATTTATAAGCATTGTCCATCAACCATTTGTATTCTTTAGATTTTGCAAAATCTAATTTGTATTTTAATGTGTAGTCTTCTCCTATCAAATCATAAGCAAGGCCTGTTTGATGTTCAGAAGTACCAGCTTTTACAAATTTTACATCTTCTACATCTTCTAACTTAGATTGTTGCTCAAATGATCTATAATCGCTAACACTTCTTAAAATTATGTTGTCTTTGTTAGCATCACTAACCATTAAAGTAAATGATTTACGAGCATCTTCATCGATTCCTGGATCGTAATCAGATGGTAAAGTGTAATCACTATTAACAATCAATACTCCTTTGATTACTTTGAATTGATTTTTATTTTCTATATCAGACAAATCAGATTTTAAAATGTATCCTTTTTTGCCATTATATACAACGTAGGAGAAATCACCTTGGTCTGAATAGTATTTTACATAAGAATTGTTAGGAATTTGTTCAAGCACAGTAGATACTTTTTCTGCCTTTTCATACAAATTAGTCATTTTGTTTGTCTTTGAGAACTTAACTAAAGACTGAACAACAGGTTGTGGTTTAACTGGAGTTTGATTAGTAATTGATGTTTGAGGTTTTTGTTTGGCGCTATTTTTGTTTGCCACCTTCTTAATCGCAAAAACAATTAAAAATATCAAAACTATAGCTACGACTGCAGATATAATTCTTCTTCTTCTCAATTTTTTCTTTCTTGCTAATCGTTTTTGTTTAGCAATTCTTTTTCTTTCCATTTCAACCATTTCAGGAGTTAAAACTATTGTCTTTCCCATATCTTGTTCATGATTGTAACTATTTCTTTGTCGTCTCATTTCTCTACGATTTTTTTCAGCGTTTTTCTTTCTGCGCCTCATTTCGCTTTCAGAAACCCTTTCGCTTGAAAAATCGTATTTTTTATTAATATCACTGTAACTTGATTTTCTTCTATTGTCAGCCATATTCCACCTCTTTTATTGATGTTCTACATCCGGAGTATAATTTGGTACGATTTTTTGTAATTGCTCAACAATTACTAACTTAGAATTTTGTTCAGTAGTTTTCTTCAAGTCAACTAAGTCGTTAGATAATTTTTCAATATCGTGAACTACCGGTTCTTCTACAAATATCATATCATATTTTGTCTTACTTATATTATTAGCTTCAATCAAAGTTTCTTCGTAAAGTTTTTCCCCAGGTCTAAGTCCTGTAAATTCTATCTTGATGTCTTTGTCCAGTTCCAAACCTGACAATTTTATCAATTTCTTTGCCAAATCTACGATTTTTACAGGATCACCCATATCTAATACAAATATTTCTCCACCTTCTGCCATTGCCCCAGCTTGCATAACAAGTTGGCAAGCTTCAGGAATTGTCATGAAATATCTTATGATATCTTTATGAGTAACAGTAACCGGTCCACCTTCTTGAATTTGTTTTTTGAATAATGGAATAACCGAACCATTTGATCCAAGTACATTTCCAAATCTAACCGCTACATATTCTGTTTTAGAAACTTGATTTTTAGATTGTACTAATAGCTCACAAATTCTCTTAGTGCAACCCATTACAGATGTCGGATTCACAGCCTTATCTGTAGATATTAAGACGAATTTCTTGACGTTATGAATATCACAACAATCAATTATATTTTTTGTTCCAAATACATTGTTCAATACTGCTGCTTGTGGTGAATGTTCCATTAAAGGAACGTGCTTGTGAGCTGCGGCATGAAATACTACATCTGGTTTGTGAATTCCAAATAAAGCATTCATTCTATCGAAGTTTCGTATTGATTCGATAATAACATCAATTGGTGCATTAGGATCATTTCTCAAAATTTCATTTTGTATATCATAAGTAGTGTTTTCGTAAATATCAAGCATCACCAATTTTTTGGGTTTGTATTTCAATATCTGTCTACAAAGCTCACTACCTATTGAACCACCTGCTCCAGTAACCATAACAACTTTATTATTCAAAAATTCATTAAGAATTTCCTTGTCCAATACTACTTGGTCACGTCCAAGTAAATCTTCGATTTGAACATCTCTCAAATCTTTCAAGTCTACCTTGGAATCTATAAATTCATAATAACCAGGCATTATTTTAACCTTAGCATTTAATTTTTCACACTCATTAAGAATTTGTTTCTTGCGATCTGAATCTATAGTTGGTATTGCAAGTATAATTTCTTCAACGTTATATTCATGTGCTTTTTTTACAATATCACTTGTATTTCCGACAACTGGAACTGATGAAATACTTTTGTTTATTTTAGTATTGTCATCGTCGATTATACACACTGGTTTTGATTTCATTTCTGGATGTTTTAACATTTCACGAACAACCAAAACACCTGCAGCACCAGCTCCGATTACCATTGAGTTAACTTGACCTTCAATTTTTGTTTCGACAGCTGATTTTTTATCAGTTTGTGTTCTAGCAAACATACGAACTACTAATATCAAAATCACTTCAAAAACAAGTGCAATCAGAAAGCTTGATCGTGGTAGTGTTGATTTTACAACAATCAAAAACAATGATGAGCCAACACTTGCAATAGCAGTGTACACTCCAGCTTTTAAGTAATCTTCAAATGTTGCATATCTCCACATTACTTTATACATTTTGAAAATAAAAAGTATCAAAATTTGTAATATTGTAACTATAGCTGCATATTTAAGATAATAACTCATGTACCTCGGTGGTACTTGTCCGTCAAATCTTAAAAGCAAACCTACAATATACGATATATTAATAATTATAGCATCCAAAATTGCCAATACTATATTTCTGTATTTATTCATTTTAACTCCTCTGACAAATATTACTTATCGTATTTATTATACCATAAACACAAAATAAAAATATTTAGAATTTGACTTTTAAAGTTTAAATTTCAACTCTCCAATTGAAATCATCTTTAATCTTACCAAATTGCAAATTAGTCAAAGTTTCATAAACATGAAGGCTAATTTTGCCTATTTTGCCATCGTTAACAACCATTTCATATTCATCATACAAAAGCTTTCCAACAGGGCTAATAACTGCTGCAGTACCTGTTCCAAATATTTCTAAAAGTTCTCCATTTTTGTAATATTTAACGATATCGTCAATTGAAATTCTTTCTTCAGAAACTTCCATTCCTTCATTTCTAAGAAGTTCGATAACGGATTTTCTAGTTATTCCTTCCAAAATACTTCCATTAATCATTGGAGTTATTACTTTATCTTTTAGCACAAAGAAAATATTCATGGCACCAACTTCTTCGATGTATTTTCTCTCAACTCCGTCTAACCATAAAACTTGTGAGTATCCTCTTTCGTGAGCAATGTCTTGACTTTTCATACTAGCAGCATAATTTCCACCAGTTTTTGCCATCCCCATTCCGCCTCTTACAGCTCTCACATAATCTTTTTCTACATAAATGCTCACAGGGCTCAAACCATTTTTATAATAAGATCCACTTGGAGATGCTATAACGATAAATTTGTATTCATTACTAACATGAACACCCAATTGTGCATCAGTTGCAATAATAAAAGGTCTGATATACAATGAACAGCCCTCATCTTCAGGTATCCAATCTCTTTCCAAGTCTACGAATTTGTACAAATATTCCAATACTTTTTCTTCATCAATTTGTGGAATACACAATCTGTCATTACTTTTATTTAATCTTTTTAAATTTTCTTGTGGCCTAAACAAATACACCTTTCCATTGTTTTTATATGCTTTCAGCCCTTCAAAAACAGTTTGTCCGTAATGAAAAACCATAGCAGATGGATCAAGACAAATATCTTGGTAAGGAACAATTCTTTCATCATGCCATCCATTTTCTTTATCGTAATCTATTATAAGCATATGATCTGTAAATATTTTACCGAACCCCAATTGTTCACTATTAGAGTATTTTTGTTTTGGCGATTTTGTTTTTTCAATTTTTAAACTCATTTTTAATCTCCTTATATGTAAAAAAAGCTACCATCAAGGTAGCTTAATTTTATCTTATTCAGCACTGTATGGTAATAGTGCAACTTGTCTAGCTTTTTTGATAGCATCAGTTATTTGTCTTTGATGTTTAGCGTTTAATCCAGTTACTCTTCTTGGTAAAATCTTACCTCTTTCACTGATATAATTTTTAAGCATGTTTACATCTTTGTAATCAATAACTTTTGTTTTATCCTTTTGGAATGGATCTATCTTTTTTCTAGGTCTAAATCTTCTTTGCATATCTTTAAAACCTCCTACTATTAGAATGGAAGTTCGTCAATATCAGTCGGAACTGCATTGTCTCCCATTCCGAAATCGTCATTACTCTTATGAATATCGTTTGAATTTTGGAAATTATTGTTTTGGAAAGAATTATTGTTGAATGATTGGTTATTGTTGTTGTAACCTTGGTAACTACCTGAATTTGGTTGTGAATTACTTGATTCAACAAAATCAAATTGATCGACAATTACATCAGTTGTATAAATTCTTTGTCCTTGTTGGTTTTCATAAGATCCAGTTTGAATGTGACCTGTAATTGCAATTCTATTTCCCTTGTGGAAATATTGTCCAATAACTTCTGCAGTTCTTCCAAAAGCAACGCAATTGATAAAATCCGCAGTTGGTTGATTGTTGTTTTCAGCTTCCATTCTTTTTTCTTTAGATAATCTTCTATCTACAGCAACACTAAATCTAGCGTTTGCTAATTGAGTATTCGCTGAATATCTCACTTCAGGGTCTCTTGTCAATCTACCCATCAAACTAACATTATTCAAAACATTTCCTCCTCTTAACGATTATTGTTCGTCAACTCTAACAACCATGTATCTAATGATTTGGTCGAATAATCTACATCTTCTTTCGATTTCCTTAACAAATTGTGGATCTAAATCGAAGTTTACAATATAATAGTATCCTTCTTTGATGTAGTTAATTTCATAAGCTAATTTTCTTTTTCCCCAATCGTGAACTTCTTCAAGTTTACCATTTTCGTCAATTACTTGTTGAATTCTTGAGAATACAGTGTTTCTGTCTTCTTCTGATAATTCTGGCTTAAAGATTAGCACTAATTCATATTTGTTCATATGACACCTCCTTGTGGTCTATTTGGCCCCTATCCGGAGCAAGGATTTACCTATATATATTACCATAATCTTCTAATAATTACAACAAATTACAAAAATTTTCTTGTAAAATTTTTTCTGTTAATTTTTCGTATTTTAATTGCCACACTTTTTATATCTGTGATAATATATTATAAAGTTTAAAAATAAGGAGGAACCTTATGGATAAGAAATTTATACCAGAAGTAAAATCTAATTTAAGAAATAGAATGGTACATATTCCAGAAGCAATGTACAAGGCAACTGGAATAACAGTTTTAGGAAAAAGAATCAAAACTCTTGTCTTCACAACAGACATTGCAATAATTAATAATACAAACGGTCATGCGATAATGGCAGTGTATCCTTTCACACCAACATTGGCAATTACAAATGCTATTATAATGTCTTCAAGTCTTCCAGTTTTTGCCGGAGTCGGCGGTGGAATCACATCTGGGATTAGAAGTATAAATATGGCATTACAAGCAGAAATGTTGGGAGCATACGGAGTAATAGTAAACGCACCAATGAAAAATGAGACTATTGTTCAGATGAAAAAAGTTCTAGATATTCCAATCGTCGCTACAATCGTATCTGCATATGATGATATCGAAGGAAAGATAAAATCTGGTGTGGATATATTAAATGTATCAGGCGGAAAGAAAACTGCATTTTTAGTTGAAGAAATTAGAAAAAAAGTTGGATATGAATTCCCAATAATTGCAACAGGCGGCGATAATGAACAAAACGTAATTGATACAATTAATGCTGGTGCTAATGCTTTAAGCTATACTCCTCCTACATCTGGTGAAATTTTCCATAAAGTAATGGCAAATTACAGACAAGATATGAGAGATAAGCAAGATGAGTAAAAGTATAGATACAAAAGAACTAATAAAAATTGCTTTATTTAGTGCATTAATAATAATTGGATCATATATAATAATTCCATTATTCCCAGTTCCCATATCTTTACAAAGTTTATTTGCAATAGCATCGGGATATTATTTAAGCAAAAAATACGCAAACATGTCTGTCTTGTTGTATATAGTTTTGGGTCTTATTGGACTTCCTGTTTTTGCTGGAGGAAAAGGTGGAATGCAAGCAGTATTTTCACCAAGCTTTGGATATGTAATAGGATTTTTGGCACAAACTTTTTACGTTAGATTTAAAAATCGTAACCTATCAAAGTTAAATCTTTTTATAATGTTCATGATTTCATCACTTATTATTTATTGTTTTGGTGTGATATACATGGGATTATTTTTTAAATTATCTAACAAACAATTTGATTTGTGGAAATTATTGTTCACTGGTATGATTGTTTTCTTACCTGGTGATATGTTAAAAGCATTGATTTTTAGTTTCGTAACAAAAAGAATAGAAAAATACATTTAAAAAAGCCATACAAGTTTGATTATAAAATCAAATTTGTATGACTTTTTTTATTCTGTAATTTCTTTTAATTTTCCAAAAATTTTGTAATCAACATTTTTTAATTCACTGATATTTCTTGCTCCAAGCATTACCATAAGCATTTTTAGTTTATAAATCAAACTATCCAAAAATTCCTTGGCAAATTCATAACCACCATGCATTAAATAAGATAATACTTCTCCACTCATTGCTGTCATATCCGCGCCAAGAACAAGAGCTTTTACAATATCAATTGCTGTCTTTATTCCGCCACTTGCGATTAAAAACAAATCATCAGGCTTATCTTTCATTTCTAACAAGATTTTTGCAGTAGGAATTCCCCAACAATAAAACTCAGAAAATTCCATATCAAACCTTCTGTTGTCCTCTATTTCGGAAAAATTAGTTCCACCAAATCCTGCAATATCAATATATCTAACACCTAAATCGTATAATTCATAGATTGTCTTCTTGCTCATACCATAACCCACTTCTTTAACGATTATTGGCACATTTACATTTTCTACGATATTTTTGATGTTGTCTTTAATTCCAGAAAATTCTCGGTCTCCCTCTTCCATAATCAATTCTTGAATTGGATTTAAATGAAGTCCAAACATATCAGAATCTATCATTTCTATAGCTTTTTTAACTGATTCCAAGCTTTCTCTTGCAGAAAGATTTCCTATTACGATGTTTTCGTTTTTAATCAAATTTTCTCGTACAAGTTCGAAACTTTCAATCGCTTCATCTTCCACAAGAGCAATTTTTTGACTACCTACCGCCATTGGAATGTTGAATGTCTTACACAATCTAGCCAAATCTTCATTGATATCGCAGCAGGAATCTCCGCCACCAGTCATGGCATTTATCATGAAGGGATAGTCGATTTTTTTGCCGTTAAATTCCACAGACAAATCGACATCATTCAAATCAATCTCAGGTAATGATGTGTGTTCCAAATATACACAATCAAATAAGTTGTTACCTCTGTATTCTGATTTTAAATAATTTTCAATGTGTTCTTGCTTTCTTTCCACAAAAATACCTCCAAAAAACAAAACCGCTAATTATTTTGTGATTCTTCCTCATTTTCATTATTTTCGTTGTTTTCACGATTAGTGGTTTGATCATCCAGTTTGTATTCAGCAAATAACCTGTCTACAATTTCTGGTAATTGTTCTTCATCAGCCATATACCAACTAATTCCGTCATTCTTATATTCTCCTGGTAGTATATAGCTATGTATTTTGCTAGATGAAAAGTTCGGAAGTTTTGTGAGATAAGATGTCATATCTCCCAATGGAATATTTGTCTTTACATCTCTTTTGAAAATTTCAATCATTTTTGGCATTTTAGTAATATTTGCTGGACTCAATAATTGATCCAACAATGTTTTTATAAAATAATGTTGATTTTCAATTCTCGCTTCATCAGATCCACCCAATGGATGACGTGCTCTTACATATTGCAACGCTTCATCTCCGTTAAGTTTTGATTTTCCTTTCGGGATACGGATATGTCTAGATTCGACAACTATTTCAGCTGGTGAATCAACTTCAACGCCTCCCATAGCATCTACTATGTGTTCAACGCTATCAAAATCAACTTCTACATAATAATCCAAGTCAATTCCCAATAAATTTCTCAACGCTTTCAAAGATCCTTTTGCTCCTTCGTAAGCGTGTGCTGCATTTACTTTGTGGATATTGCCGTTCAATCTAATTTGAGTATCTCTCGGAACAGATAATATGTCCACGTTACCAGAATTAAAATTAACTTTGCAAACCATTATAGTATCAGATCTTTGATGATCTGTAGTGCTTACTTCTTTGTCTATTCCCAAAAGAACAAATAAAAATTCATCCGGTATATTTTGTTCAATTACGTTGTTTTTCCCTAATTCATCGCCTTTAATATCAGAGCCAGTTGTTTTTAAGCTTCCAAGAAATTTACCAGCACCGAAATACACTCCCAAAAATAGTGCTAGCGAAATAAAAAAGACAATAACAGCTCTTTTCTTCATTCTATCCTCCAAATATATCTTAATGAACAAAGCACTCGGATTAACCGGTGCTTTGTCATACACTTATTTAATTATATCAAAAACAATGAAAATTTACACTAATTTTGATTTTTTGTAAGTTTTAATTATTAATTTTCTCTTTTGCTTGTGAAAGCATAAGTTTGATTCTGTTAATTTGATTTACTTCACTTGCGCCAGGATCGTAGTCAATTGGAATGATGTTTGCTTGCGGATACAATTGTCTAATTCTTTTGATAACGCCTTTTCCTGTGATATGGTTAGGAAGGCAACCAAATGGTTGGATACATACAATGTTGTTGGCGTTGATGTGAATTAATTCAATCATTTCTGCAGTTAACAACCAGCCTTCACCGTATTGATTTCCAAGCGATACAACTTCTTGTGCGTAATCTTCTAGTTCTTGTATTTTTAGTGGATGAGTAAATTTAGATTTAATTAATTGATTTCTAATGTATTTTCTGTAATGTTCAATCAAATTTACGCCCATGTTGCACATAAATCCTGTGAATTTTGATTTTGATAAGAAATTTCCTTTGTGGTATTCGTTTCTCAAACAGTAAAGTACAAAATCTGTCAAATCAGGCATTACAACTTCACAACCTTCTTTTTCTAATAAATCTTGTAAATTATTATTGGCTTGAGGAAGATATTTTACGAGAATTTCTCCAACAATACCAACTTTTGGTTTTTGGATATCCAATAATTCTATTTTTGAGAAATCCTCAATGATTTCATCGACTGTTTGTCTGAATAATTTTGAACTTGATTTCAAAACTCTCTTTTGACATTCTTCAATCCATTTTTGTTTTAGAGCATCAGTTTGTTTATCTTTTTCGTAAGCTCTAGTAAAGTTTGATAATCTCATTATCAAATCTCCATACAAAACAGCAACTATCATTTTTTGTAATACTAATGGAGAAAGATTAAATCCTTCGTTCTTTTCAATATTTTGCCAAGAAATAGCAATTACAGGAATATTTTCGTATCCCGCTTCTTTTAGTGCTTTTCTTATGAAACCAACGTAGTTACTTGCTCTGCACGCTCCACCAGTTTGACTCATTAACAAAGCTAGTTTGTTAGTATCATATCTTCCAGAATTTATAGCTTCCATCATTTGACCAACAACAGTAATTGAAGGATAACAAGCGTCGTTGTTTACATACTTCAATCCCTCGTCTATAACTTTTGAATTAACATCTTTCAAAAATTCTACCTTGTAACCACTAGCTTTGAAAAGTGCTTCCATTATTTCGAAGTGATCAGGCGCCATTTGCGGTGCGAGAATTGTGTATTCATCTTTCATCTTCTTAGTGAATTCAACTTTTTCTACATGATATGATTTTTTCACATTTGGGATGAAATTTTTCTTTTCAAGTGCTTGTATCAACGATCTTATTCTGATTTTTACAGCTCCCAAGTTGCTTATTTCGTCGATTTTTAATACAGTGTAGATTTTTCCTTTTGCAGACAAAATTTCATTAACTTGGTCTGTAGTTACAGCATCAATTCCACAACCAAATGAATTTAGCTGCACCATTTCCAAATCTTCACTGTTTCCGACAATTTCTGCTGCTCTGTAAAGCCTTGAGTGATATACCCATTGATCCAATACTCTCAAATCACTATCTACATCGTCATCGTAATCAATTATAGAATCTTCTGATAGAACTCCAAGACCTAATGAAGTGATAAGTTCAGGAATTCCGTGGTTAATTTCCGAATCAACATGATATGGCCTACCAGCTAATACAATTGCTTTTTTACCCATTTCGCGAATCTTGGACAAAGCTTTCTTGCCTTCAACTTTTACATCTTTTCTGTATTTTTCAAGTTCATCCCATGCTCTATCAACACTGTTAGAAATGTCCTTATCGGAAAGACTAAGCTCTTTTAATTCATCGATAAGTCTCGTTTTTAATTTGTTTTTATCTTGGAATGAGATGAATGGGTTGAAGTATTTTGTATTTTTCAATCCATCGACATTATTTTTAATAACTTCTGGATAACCAGTAACAACTGGACAGTTGATGTGATTATTCGCCTTATCGTATTCTTGTTTTTCGAAAAATACTGAAGGATAAAATATCATATCGACATTTTTTTCTAATAAATCTTCAATATGGCCGTGAACTAATTTTGCAGGATAGCAACATGTTTCACTTGTAATAGAGGAAATTCCTTTTTCGTAGATTTCTCTTGATGATTTAGATGACAATACAACTCTGTATCCTAAATTTGTGAAGAATGTATGCCAGAAAGGATAATTTTCGTACATATTCAACACTCTAGGGATTCCTACAGTTGCTCTTGCTTTATCTTTTGGAATGCTCTTATAACCAAACAATCTCTTGTTTTTGTAATCGTACATATTTGGAAGCTTGTCTTTTTTATCAAGACTAATTCCAGCTCCTCTTTCGCATCTATTTCCAGTTACAAATTTCTTGCCGTTTGCAAATTTGTTTATAGTCAATTTACAATGGTTCGAACAGTATTTACATTCAGCTTGTTCTTGAGTGTATTCAAATTTTTCAAGTTCATCTTCTGATAAAATCGTGGAATATCCTGTTGATTTTTCTTTAGCAATCAAAGCCATCCCCATAGCTCCCATAAGACCTGAAATGTTCGGTCTTGTTGGAACTTTGCCTGTGATTTTTTCGAACGCTCTTAAAATCGCATCCCCGTAGAATGTACCACCTTGAACTACGATATGTTCACCTAATTTTGATGGATCTCTAAGTTTGATAACTTTTTGGATTGCGTTTTTGATTACTGAATAACATAAACCTGCTGCAATATCACTGACACTAGCGCCTTCTTTTTGCGCTTGTTTTACTTTCGAATTCATAAAAACTGTACATCTTGAACCTAAATCTACAGGATTTTCCGATTCAAGGGCTTTTTGTTGAAATTCTTGTACCGATAAATTCAAACTGTGAGCAAATGTTTCAATAAACGATCCACAACCTGAAGAACATGCTTCATTTAATTGAATGGAGTCAATTATTCCGTCATTTACATGCATTGCTTTCATGTCTTGACCGCCAATATCCAAAACGAAATCAACATCTGGATCAAAATATCTTGCAGCAGTCAAATGTGCGATTGTTTCTACTTCTCCAAAATCGACTGATAATGCTTGTTTTATAAAATCTTCACCATAACCTGTGATACCACTGCTTGCGATTTTTTGATTTTCGTTTAATTTGGAATAAATTACAGATAACTGTTCCTTTACTAAATCGAGTGGATTACCTTGGTTATTTGCATAAAAATCATAAACGATGTTGCAGTCTTCATCAATTACTACAATTTTACTAGTAGTTGAACCCGCATCTATCCCCAAGTATAAGTTTCCTTCTACCTCATCAATGTTTTTGAATTTTACGTTAGATTTCTTGTGATTTTCGTAAAATTCTTCTTTTTCTTTCTCATTTTTAAATAACGGCTCGAGTATCAATTCATCGCTAATTTCTTGCTTTTTGTCATAAGATTTGTTTAACAATTCTTCGTATTTTATAGATTCTTCATTCATTGATGCAATGGCTGCTCCCAATGCTACAAACACTTGCGCATTTTCAGGGCTGTAGAATGTGTTCACCCCATCATCTAATGTTGTGATGAATCTGTTTCTTAATTCCGATAAGAAATAAAGTGGTCCACCCAAAAATACGATGTTTCCTTCAATAGGTCTTCCACATGCAAGATTTGATATTGTCTGATTTACAACAGATTGGAATACACTCACAGCCATGTCTTCTTTTGTTGCTCCTTGATTAATCAAAGCTTGAATGTCAGTTTTTGCATATACTCCGCATCTACTTGCAATCGAAAATATTTTCTTGTAATCCTTAGCTAATTCGTTAAGACCAGATGCATCTGTTTTTAACAAAGCCGCCATTTGGTCTATGAATGCTCCAGTTCCACCAGCGCAGATGGAGTTCATTCTTTGCTCTACGTTTCCTTTTAAATAAGTTATTTTACTATCTTCTCCCCCTAGCTCAATGCATACATCGGCATTGGGAATATATTTTTTTATAGCTGTAGTTCCTGCTACAACTTCTTGTATAAATTCAATATTTAAATTATCTTCAACATACATTCCGCCACTTCCAGTGACCATGATTGTACAATCGCTGTTTTTGAACTCTGGATGTGAATCGTATGCTTGTCTAAGAACATTTTTGGTAGTTTCTTCGATGTCAGAACGGTGTCTAGTGTATTCTTGAAATAAAATTTCGTAGTTTTCGTTGATAATGACAAGTTTGACAGTCGTTGAACCTACATCTAATCCCATGTGGATTTTCATTGTGCTATTCCCTCCATATTCCTATACTAAGTTAGTATATTTCAAAAGCACAAAAACTTCAATAAATTTTTTTATGTATTATATGTTTTAATTTTACTATTTATCTCAGAAATTACTTTCAATTTATCACAAGACCATTTAGGCAGATAAAGTTTTGGCTTGTAAGCATCTCCAGTCATTCTATGCACAACAGTATCTTCATTTAAAATTTTGAAACTATCAACGACCCAATCAGTGTACTCATCCATCGTTAAAATTTTAAATTTATTTTTTCGATAATAATCGTACAACCTTGAATCTGTTTGTATATATAATGAATGAATTTTGATTCCCCAAATATCGTGTATTTGTGTTTGATACACACTTTCCAAGAAATCATCTTCAGTTTCATAAGGAAGTCCAGCGATTACATGTGATATAACTTTTATTCCATTATCCATTAGTTTTTTTGCCATGTCAAAATAAACTTCATTGCTATAAGCACGATTGATTAATTCTACCGTAGACTTTTTTGTAGATTGAAGTCCCATTTCAACCCAAACATCAACCTCTTTATTGATATCACTCAAAAGTTGTATCTTCTCATCATCTAAGCAATCTCCTCTTGTTGCAATATCAAGCACAAGTACATTTTCATTTTCAATAGCATCTGAATAGATTTTTCTAAGTTCATTTAAAGGCTTGTAAGTATTGGTAAATGATTGAAAATACGCAATAAATTTGTCAGCTTTTTTCTTTTCAGATAATCTTTTTATTTGCAATTCAACTTGGTCTTTGATCGAATACTCATTAAAAGTAAATTCACCAGAACCACTTTCAGAGCAAAAAATACAACCGTTAGAATTTTTTCTATTAGGACAACTGAACCCACCATCTAATGGCAACTTGTAAACTTTCGTGCCGTATGTTTTTTTCAAATAATCACTTAATCTATTTATTTCTATTTTTTTCACGAATCCTCCTGAAAAAACTTTGCATTAGTTCCACACACTCTTTTTCCATAATACTTTTTACTTCTATTTTATGATTGAGACCTTCATAATCATTTAATGATAGCAAAGATCCGCAAGCTCCTCTTTTTTTATCAAAAGCACCGAACACAACTTTTGGTATTCTAGAATACACCAAAGCTCCAGTGCACATCACACAAGGCTCCAATGTCACATACATAGTGCAATTATCTAATCTAAAATTTCCAATAACTTGTGTTGCTTGATTGATAGCTTTTAATTCTGCATGCATTGTAGCGTTGTTATCTGTTTCCACACTATTATAGGCTTGGGCAATTATTTCGCCATTTTTTACAATAACACATCCAACTGGAACTTCATCCAAATCAAATGCAATCCTCGCTTGTTCGATAGCTTTTATCATGAATTTTTCATCATTATTTTCCATAATTTATAAAACACCTTTCCTATCCGATTATATCAAATAGTTTGCATTATTTAAATTTGAATACGTAAATCGTTTGTGATATTCTTTATATATAATGTAGTATTTAAGGAGGACTTATGTCAGAATCAAAATTTGAAGAGTTTCCATACGGAGAACTTGGAATCATAGCTATGAAAAACATTGAAGGTTTGGCAAAAGAGGTTGACGAACTTTTAATGAAAAAAAACGGTGCAACACAAAGTTATTTATTAAAAATAACAGAATCCAGATTTAGTAACGGCGAAGGAAAAGTTACAATCGATGAATCAGTTAGAGGTCGTGATATTTTAATCATATCAGACGTTGGAAATTATGGATTGAAGTACAATATGTTTGGTGAACAAACTATAATTGGTCCAGATGAACACTTCCAAGATATCAAAAGAGTAATCTCCGCAATCAATGGAAAAGCTTCTCGTATCAATGTAATGATGCCTCTTTTATATTCATCTCGTCAACACAGACGTAAATCAAGAGAATCACTTGATTGTGCAATGGCACTTCAAGAATTAGAATCCATGGGAGTAGATGGAATTTACACATTCGATGTGCATGATCCAAACGTCCAAAACGCAATCCCATTGATGACATTTGAAAACATCTATCCTACAGCAGAAATAGTTAATTATTTCCTAGAAAAAGAAGAAATAACTACTGATGAATTAGACAAAAAAGACATGATTATAATTTCACCAGATACAGGCGCAATGGATAGAGCAATTTACTATTCAAATATTTTAAAACAAGATATAGGTTTATTCTACAAAAGACGTGATTACACTAAAGTAGTAGACGGCAAGAACCCTATAATCGAACACAAATACATCGGACGTGAAGTTGATGGAAAAGATATTTTAATCGTAGATGATATGATTGCTTCTGGGGGATCTGTTATTGATATTGCAAAACAATTGAAAAAACAAAACGCTAAGAGAATATTCTGCGCAGTAAGCTTCGCATTGTTTACTGAAGGCCCTGACAAATTTGACCAAATGTACAATGAAGGATTTATCAACGGAGTTTATTCTACAAACTTAACTTACGTACCAGAATCAATTAAAAATAAAGAATGGTTCCACGCTGTAGATATGAGTGAATTGATGAGTGAATTCATTCACCACATAAATAGAGAAGAATCCATCTCAATATTGTTAGATAAAACAAGAGGTATTAACATTTTATAAGGAGAAAATAATGAAATCATCTCACGGAGCAAATCTTTTTGAAATACAAAAAGAATACGGATTTAATATAGATGAAATCAAGGATTTCAGTTCTAATGTCAATCCTTTAGGCCCAAGCCCTAAAGCGATGACTAAGCTTGAAAAAAATCTTAATAAAGTCGGAGTTTATCCCGACCCAAATTACGATCAATTGCTATCATCTATTGAAGAATACACCAATGTATCAAGAGACAAAATCTTGCTTACATCCGGAAGCACTAATTTGATTTCATCATTTATATCCCTTATCAATCCAAAAAACGCAATAATATTCAACCCTAGTTATTCAGAATATGAAAGGGAACTTAATAAAATCAACTCCAATATAATTTCTTATGATTTGGATAAATCAAATGATTTCGCAATAGATTGTGAGAAATTAACGAGAATGATAAAAGAAAATGACGTAAGTCTTGTAATATTAACTAATCCCAACAATCCAACAGGATACGCTATTGAAAACGAAAAACTTAAAAATCTAATTAAATCAAGTAATTGCTATTTCATGATAGATGAAACTTATGTTGAGTTTTCAGATGTAGACAAGTATTCAGCAGTTAAGTTAACTCAATCATGTGATAACCTACTTGTTATACGCTCCACATCAAAATTTTTCGCAGCTGCCGGAATAAGATTGGGATACGGTATAACTGGAAACAAAAAACTTTACGATGATATAAATAAGCACACCAATTTGTGGAATATAAATATCTTCGCTGATATTCTTGGTGGCGAGATGTTCACAGACACTAATTACCACAAAAAAGTGTTCGAATTTATTAATCGTGAAAAAGAAAAAATGATATCTACTCTGAAAAAGATAGATTGCTTGAAAGTGTATCCTTCAAAATCAAATTTCGTGTTATGCGAAATATTGGATAAAAAAATGACCGCACATGATTTAAGAGAAAAACTAATTCCTTATGCTCTTATCATAAGAGACTGTGCCTCATTTAATAACTTGAATGAATACTTTTTTAGATTTTGCATTTTGGATGAACAATCAAACGACAAATTGCTAAAATTGATTGAAAATATTTTAAAATAATCGCAATTTAAAAGATCTCAGATAATAAAATCTGAGATCTTTTTTTGTTTGGTTATATTACTTTTTTATCTTTTTTGTGTTCATCTGATATTAAAGTTGCCATGTTAACAAATCTTTGAATTGTATCCTCATGATCTGGATGCAAATCAACTTTTTCAACATGAATTGCACACACTTTATATTCACCAGTTCCTGTTATTGGATCGTAGTGATTTGATGTTACTTCATTAATTGGAGATTCTCTGTAGTGGAATGTCATGAAAATCATATTAGGTAGTACTTTATCAGTTACTACAACACGAGTTACAACACTTCCTCTTCTCGATGTTACTCTAATAGTATCCAAATCTTTTACGCCTAATCTTTCTGCATCCACTGGATTTATTTCTGCAAGTTCATAAGGACTTACTCCATCCAAATCTTTTGAGTATCTTGTAGTGATGTTGTAATGATATAACATTCTTCCTGTACTTAAAATCATTGGATAATCATCATCAGGCAATTCTTCTGATGGTCGGTATTCTATTTCCATCATTTGGCCTTGGCCTCTTGCAAATATTCCTTTGTGCAAGTATTTTGTACCAGGGTGAGATGTTGTAGGACATGGCCATTGCAATCCGACTTTGTCAATTCTTTCGTAAGTCATACCTCTGTAACTTGGCATAGTTACTCTCATTTCTTCAAACACATCTTCACTTGTTTCATAACCGAAGAATACATTTGGATTTATGATTTTACTTACATCACACAAAATTGACCAGTCATTTCTAGCTTGTCCCGGAGGAGCAACAGCTTTTCTAACCCTTTGAACTCTTCTTTCAGTATTTGTAAAAGTTCCGTCCTTTTCTGCATAGCAAGTTGCTGGGAATACAACATCCGCAAGCTTTGCAGTATCAGACATAAATATATCTTGAACAACTAATAAATCTAAATTATTCAAAGCTCTCTTAACGTGATTTGCGTCTGGGTCTGATAAAACAGGATCTTCACCCATTATATACATCGCCTTTAAATTTCCCTTAACTGCTTGATTAAACATTTCAGGAATTTGATATCCAAGATTTGGACTCAAAGGAGTCTTCCATACGCTTTCGAAAAATTCACGAGCTTTTGGATCAGTAACTTTTGCATAAGCAGGATATGTGTTAGGTAAAGCACCCAAATCACATGCGCCTTGTACGTTGTTTTGACCTCTGATAGGGTTAATTCCACCAGACTCAATACCAACATGGCCTGTTAACATACCTAAATTTGCCAAGCTCATTACGTTTTCTGTTCCATGAGTGTGTTCAGTAATACCTAATGTATAGAATATACCAGCTTTTTTAGTCTTTGCGTATAACAAAGCGGCTTGTCTTATTAATTCTTTGTCCACACCCGTAACTTTTTCAGCATCATCCAAATCGTATTTCATTACAGTTTTCTTCAAGCCTTCAAAGTTTTCAACACGAGATTCAATATAATCTTTGGCTTCTAATCCTTCTTCTATGATGACTTTCATCATAGCATTTAATAAGAATACATCAGTACCAGGATTTAACCTTAACCAAATATCTGCTTCTTCTGCCAAATCAGTTCTTCTTGGATCTACAACGATAAGTTTAGTTCCCTTTTTAACTGCTTGTTTCATCTTATTACCAATAATAGGATGAGCAACTGTAGCATTTGAACCAATGACAAATAATAATTCTGCACCCAGAATTTCTTCGATAGAGTTTGTCATGGCTCCACTTCCTAATGTAGCTGCAAGACCTGCAACTGTTGGAGCGTGTCAGGTTCTAGCGCAGTGATCGACGTTATTCGTTCCTATCGCTGCTCTCATCATTTTTTGGAATACAAAGTTATCTTCGTTTGTACATCTTGCAGAACTTAGACCAGCTATTGAATCCGGACCAAATTCCATCTTTATATCTCTTAATTTGTTTCCAACATAACCTATTGCTTCATCCCAGCTACATTCAACTAATTCACCATTTTTTCTGATTAATGGAGAAGTCAATCTTTCGTCTGAATGAATCATATCTGTATGGAAACGACCTTTTATACAAAGCGAGTTTTGATTTACGTAACCATCACATGGTTCAACACCCTCAACTTTTCCATTTTTTACAACTAAGTTGAATTGACATCCTGTTCCACAGAATGGACAAGTTGTCTTAACTTTTTCAACTTCCCAAGGTCTAGTATTTTTTAATTGTTTGTTAACTAATGCCCCTGTTGGACATACGCTTATACATTGTCCACACATACGGCAGTTTTCTTTAGATAAAGGAAGATCGAAAGCTGTAGAAATATAAGAATCAAATCCTCTATTTTTAAAATCTATTGTATGTGTACATTGAACTTCTTCACATACTCTGACGCATTTTCCACACAAAATGCATTTATTTTGATCTCTAAAAATCAATGGATTGCTATCATCAACTTCGTGATTTTGAACTTCTATGTCATAATTACCATATTTGCCTAATACTTCAGGGTTTTTAACACCATATCTGTAGCACAAATCTTGTAATCTACAATTACCAACTTTTGAACAAGTTAAGCAATCTTTAGGGTGATTCATCATCAAAAGTTTAAGTATATTTTGTCTAGTTTTTACTAAACGATCAGTTTCTGTCTTAACTACCATCCCGTCTTTGACCATAGTAGAACATGATGTTTGAAGTTTTCTTGATCCTTCTATCTCAACTAAACACATTCTACAACCGCCAAATTCGCTCAGGTATTTATCGTGGCATAATGTTGGAATATCAATTCCAACTTTATGCGCTGCTTCTAATACAGTGGTATTTTCTTCAACTTGAATATCAATACCATCAATATTTATATTTAACATATTACACCTACCAAACTTCGTTAAATCCTACATTTAAAAATATTTCTTCTAGTTCAGTTTTATGCATTTTCTCCATTTTAGATAAACCAGCAAAAATATCTTTTTCAGCTTTATCTAGGCAAGAGTTTGCTATATCAGCATATAATTGCATAGCTTCTTCTTCTCTTTTGATAGCTAATTTGATAGCATCTGTAAAATTCATTTCTGTAGTCATTCTTGGTCTATCAATGTCTTGTGATAAATTATAGTCTTCGCTATCATCAATTTTAATTGTTTCTGCCTTTGTTTCTAAGAATTTTTGTAAGTAATCTTTATGTTTTAATTCTTCTTTACTAAGTCTTTCAAAAAGACTTTTTGTTTGTGGATCTTCTGCTTTTTCAGCTGCATCTTTGTAAAATGTATATGAATCGTCTTCTCTGTTTACAGCATCGTCTATAATTGATATTAATTGTTCTCTATTCATTATCTCACCTATTTATTATCTATTTTTTCTATTTTTTTCAAAATCTTATCCAAACCTAATACATTATTCCAGCTTGCTTCAACAAATTCACCGCCAATTTTTTTGTAAGGTTGTTTTGGATTATCTACGTTTAACAGTTCTGTAGTTAGTCTACCCTTTAAACAAAGTGGTCTGCCATTTTCTGGGCTTAATGCTCTTAGTGCAATATTCTTGCCGTTTTTTCTCAAAACTTCAAATTCACAACCGTATTCGCATACTTTACATTGAACTTTCTTTGTTTCTAATTCCCATTTTCTTCCTAAATTCATAGCCCTCTTATCCATCAATGCTCCTACTGGACAAGCTACTACGCATCTATTACAAGAAATACAATAAGAAGATTCAAATGTATCATTAATATCTAAATTAATTCTTGTTTCATATCCTCTATTTGAGAAGTTAAGGATTTTTCTATCATCCATGACATTGCAAGTTCTTACGCATTTACCACATAATATACACTTGCTATCATCTCTAATGATATATGGTGAAGAATCATCTACTAACTTTTCTCTTCTTGCTCCGTCATGTTCTCTGAATTTTACGCCATATTCATAAGAATATTTTTGCAATTGACATTCACCAGATTTTTGACAAGTTAAGCAATCATTCGGATGAGAATCTAACAACATTTGAAGAATTCTTTGTCTATGCTTAATTAACCTATCAGTTTTTGTATGAACAACCATGTTGTCTTTTGCCAAAGTAGAGCAAGCTGTCATTAATTTTTTGCTACCTTCTATCTCTACCAAGCAAAGTCTACATGCACTCACTACATCCAAATTTTTATCGTAACATAAATTCGGAATATCAATCCCATTTTCTCTCGCTAATTCAATAATGAATTTGGGTTTATCAGTTTGAATTACCTTTCCATCAATAGTTACAGTAATCATACTATCTATCTCCTAACTACTGCGTGAACAGGACATACAGTTTCACAATTACCGCATTTTATACATTGAGACTTGTCGATAACGTGTTGTTTTTTAACCGCTCCTTCTATACAGCTTACAGGACAATTCTTAGCGCATTTTGTACATCCTATACATTTGTCTGTAATTTCGTATGATAGAAGTGCTTTACATGCATGAGCTGGACATTTCTTATCGTAAATGTGAGCTTCATATTCATTTCTAAAGTATTTCAATGTAGAAATTACCGGATTTGGAGCTGTTTGTCCAAGACCACAAAGTGAAGCAGATGTAATAGTGTCACACAAATCTTCTAGCGCTTCAATATCTCCATCTTCACCTTTTCCTGAAGTTATTTTTTCTAAGATTTCAAGCATTCTCTTAGTACCTTCACGACATGGAACGCACTTACCACAAGATTCATCTACAGTAAATTCAAGGAAGAATCTAGCAATGTCAACCATACAGTCATCTTCATCCATTACAATCATTCCGCCAGATCCCATAATTGAACCAATTTTTGCCAATGATTCAAAATCAACCGGAGTATCCAAGAATTCTTCTGGAATACATCCACCAGATGGACCACCTGTTTGAACAGCTTTGAATTTCTTGCCGTCTTTAATACCACCGCCGATATCAAATATGATTTCTCTTAGAGTAGATCCCATTGGAACTTCTACCAAACCAGTGTTAACAACTTTACCACCTAATGCGAATACTTTAGTTCCTGGTGAACCTTCTGTACCAAAACTTGTAAACCAATCTGCACCTTTGTACATGATTGCTGGAACGTTGGCGAATGTTTCAACGTTGTTAATGATTGTTGGTTTATCCCACAATCCTCTTTCAGCTGTTCTGAATATTTTAGTACGAGGCATACCACGTCTACCTTCGATAGATTCCATCAATGCAGTACCTTCACCGCAAACGAAAGCTCCAGAACCCAATCTTAATTCAATATCAAATGAGAAATCTGATCCGAAAATATTATCTCCTAAAAGATTCATTTCTTTTGCTTGTTGAATTGCTATTCTCAATCTTTTAACCGCAATTGGATATTCCGCTCTTACGTAGATAAAACCTTGATTTGCACCAATAGCTCTACCGCATATAGCCATACCTTCTAATACTGAATGAGGATCTCCTTCAAGAATTGCTCTATCCATGAAAGCACCAGGGTCTCCTTCGTCGGCATTACAAATAACGTATTTTTGACTATTTTCTACTTTATACGCTGATTCCCATTTTCTACCAGTAGGGAATCCTGCTCCTCCACGGCCTCTTAAGCCAGATTTTTTCATTTCATCAATTATGTCTTTTTGGTCTAAATCGAAAATTGCTTTATGTAAAGCTTGATATCCATCTGCGCCAATATATTCATTTAAAGATTCTAATTGGATTTTTTCTACATTTCTTAAAGCTATTTTATATTGCTTATCGTAGAAATCAACTGAGTTGTATTTTAAAATCTTGTCGTCTTGTTTTGCATTTTCGTAAACCACATCTTCGTCAACTTCATCATTTACAATTGATTTATCGACGATATTTTTGACATCTGATAATTTAACCCTTGTGTAGAAAATTCCTTCAGGATATACAACAACGTTAGGACCAGTTTCACAAAGTCCGATACATCCTACTGGAACTACAACCACGTTTTCGATCTTTTCTTCTTCGATATACTTATTGAACTCATCAATTAAAGATTTAGCACCTGTAGCTTCACAACCAGCTCCACCACATACAACTATTTGCTTTTCTTTTGGATTAGTATGTTCAACATATATTTTATCCTTTACGAGCTCACGCATTTTAATATTTTTTGCAAACTCATCTCTTATTTCGTTAAGTTTTTCAATATTCATAACAAATCCCCTAATAACTAATTATATTTACTAACTATAGATTCTAATTCATTGACAGCTACCTTACCGTAGACATCTCCATTGATAACAATAACTGGAGCTAATGCACACAACCCAACACATCTACAAGGCGTGATAGAAAATTTTTGATCTTCAGTAGTGCTACCTGCAGGAATCTTCAAAATCTCTTGTAATTTTTCAGAAACTCTTTGAGCACCTTTTACATAACATGCAGTTCCTTCACAAACTTGAATATCGTATTTTCCTTTTGGAATCAATGAAAATTGTGCATAAAAAGTTATAACGCCATAAATTTCTGACAAAGGAATATCCAATATTTTTGAAATTGTAGTAATAATTTCCTTTGGCAAATATCCAAATTCATCTTGTGCATGTTGCAACACCGGCATCAAAGGACCTTTAATATCCTTTTTGCTTCTTACAAATTCTCGAAATTCTTCGACTTGTTCAGCATGTTCTTTTAAGTCAAAAGTAAAACTCATTTAAATCCCCCTATAAAAAATTGTTTTCCTGTTGTTATGAAAATTATATTCCTTTATATATTTTTAATTATACCACTTATTTTAACTAAAGTAAATTAGCATTTTATTAAATATGCAAATTAATATTCATTATCATTTTAGTATTCATTATTTTTTCTCGTTTTTATAGTATACTTATTCGTTGAAGTGCATTATATATATATTTATCTTTAATATATTGTTAAAGTAATTGTTATTATTCAGCGTTATGTATTTTATCTTTATAAATTATTTTGACTTTCAAATAATTTGTGAAAATAATTTCCTTGTTTTTTTCGGAATATAACGAAATATGATATAATATAAAATAGTAAATTAATTGGAGGTTATATGGATTTTATTATAGGTACATCTGGCCATATTGATCATGGAAAAACTACATTAATAAAAGCTTTAACCGGAAATAGCACTGATAGACTACCGGAAGAAAAAAAGAGAGGAATTTCTATCGATTTAGGTTTTAGCTATTTTGATCTTCCAAGTGGTCAACGAGCTGGAATAATTGACGTGCCAGGTCACGAAAAGTTTGTAAAAAATATGATGACTGGTACTTTTGGTATGGATATGATTCTTTTATGTATCGACTGTAAAGAAGGCGTTATGCCTCAAACAGTTGAGCATTTGGATATACTTAGGTTTTTGAATAAAACTGAAGGAATTGTAGTTTTAACCAAAAGGGACTTGGCAACTGATGAAGAAACAGAAAAAACAATCGAGCAAGTTATAGAATTAGTAGAAGGAACTTTCCTCGAAAATTGTCCTATTTGCGAAGTAGATTCTATTTCAAAAAGAGGAATAGATAATTTAATTCAAATGATAGATTCTGAATCTAAAAAATTAAAGCAAAAGCATGCCGAAAGAGATTACAGAATGAATATCGACAGAAAATTTAACGTAAAAGGAATTGGAACGGTTGTTACAGGAACTTTACTGGATGGAGATATCCACAAGGGAGAATCTTTTATTTATCCAATCGAAAAAGATATCAACATTAAAAATATTCAAGTTCACAATAAGAATGTAAATGTCGCTCACCCATCACAAAGGGTTGCTTTGAATATAAATCTAAATTTGGATGAAATAGACAGAGGTTTCGTAATCGCCAAGAAAAACTCACTAAAAGCTTTCAATATGATAGATGTTAGACTTACACTATTAGAAAGTGCTTCTCCTTTAAATCACTGGGACAGAGTTAGGTTATTCCACGGTACAAAAGAAATATTCGGAAGAGTTGTTCCTCTTGATAAGCAAGTGATTCAACCGGGAACTCAAGCTCTTGTTCAGATCAGACTTGAAGAAAAAATTTATGCAAAAACATCCGATCCATTTATTTTGAGACAATTTTCACCACAAGTTACAATCGGTGGTGGTATTATAATAGATGGTTCTGTAAGAAAGCATAAATTATTCGACGAAGAAATTATCGAAAATCTTAAAATAAAAGAAGAAGGAAAAATCAAAGATATTATTTTAAATTATCTACAAGATGAGATTTTCCCTACTAAAATCGATGATTTGGTATTCTATTCTTCTGAATCAAAAGACAAAGTTGTAAAGGAATTGGACGGATTAAAACAAGAAGATAAAGTTGTAATTAGAAACAACAAAGTCTTGGAAAAAGAAGCTTACCTAAAATTATTAGGAAAATTAAAAATGTTTGTAATTTCATTCCACAAAACAAATCCTTTATTGCCTGGAATTAATAAAGAAGAACTTCTCAAAAAATTACAACTAGATGATGACAGACCTTTCTTTAATTACATGATTAAAGATTTAATCGACCAAGAAGTTTTAATGGAAGAAAGTGGTATAGTTTCCTCTACAGGTCACAAAGTTAAATTAAGTGATGAAGACGAAAAAATCAGAAAGAAAATGCTTCAAGATATTTGCCAAAATCAATTCGACAAATTATTAAAGATAGACAATGTTGTCCACAACCAAAAAGACAAGACGATTTTGGGAATTTTATTACAAAAAGATGTAGTAATTTTAAGAGATAACTTTTTGATTTCCAAGAAATGCTATGACAAATTTATTAAAACTGTCGATGATCACTTCAATAATAACAAAACATTGAATGTAAAAGAATTAAAAGACATGCTCAATATCTCCAGAAAAAGTGCAATTACTCTTTTAGAAACACTAGATATTAAAGGGTATACTAAGAGGATCGAAAACGACAGAATTAAAGTAAAAGATTTTAAATAATAGAATAGGGCTTTGTATTACGAAGCCTTATCTATTAAGAAATTTGTTCCAGTTTTGTGAATTAGATGTAAAATAATTTGTAAATTGCATGTATTTTTGGTATAATATTAAAGTATTTGGGAATTGATGGGTGCTGGTGTGCCCTGCGGTCTTCAAAACCGTCTCAGGTAGTTAAGAGCTGCCCGGGTAGGTTCGATTCCTACCATTTCCCGCCATACATACTCTAGATAGCTAAATTTAGCTATCTATTTTTTTTGGAGTACTAAAAAAGTACTAAAAAATCAGTGAACGTTGAAATATTTCAACATTCACTGATTTTTATTTTATAAATATTTTTTCAAAGCTTCTGCTTTGTCACATTTTTCCCATGACAAATCCAAATCATTACGTCCGAAATGTCCGTAGCTTGCCACTTCTCTGTAGATTGGTCTTTGTAAATCCAATTTGTCGATGATTGCTTTTGGTCTTGCATCAAAGTTTTCATTTATTGCTTGAATAATTTTTTCTTCTTCTATTTTATTTGTTCCAAATGTGTTGATGAACATACTGATTGGTTTTGCAACTCCGATTGCATAAGAGAAACCTACTTCACATTTGTCACATAATCCAGCTGCTACGACATTTTTTGCAATATATCTTGCAAAATATGCTGCTGATCTGTCAGTTTTTGTAGGGTCTTTTCCACTGAATGCTCCGCCACCATGATTACAGAATCCACCATAAGTATCTACGATGATTTTTCTTCCTGTAAGTCCAGCATCTCCCATTGGTCCACCGATTACGAATTTTCCTGTTGGGTTGATGAAGAATTTTGTATTTTCGTCGATCATTGACTCATCAACGATTTTCAAGATAACTTCTCTCTTAATATCTTCTTTTAATTGTTCGTAATCAACATCTGGGTCGTGTTGTGTTGAAACTACGATAGCTTCAATTCTTTTTGGAGCGTCGTTTTCATATTCAACAGTTACTTGAGTTTTCCCATCTGGTCTCAAATAATTCAAGATTTTTTCTTTTCTCACAGTTGCAAGTCTTCTCGCTAATTTGTGTGATAATTCCAATGGTAATGGCAATCCTGATTCTGTTTCATTAGTTGCATAACCAAATACCATTCCTTGGTCACCTGCACCATATCTGTCATATTCGTCAGATTTGTTGCCCTTGTATTCTTCAGATTCATCAACACCTTGTGCGATGTCTTTTGATTGTTCTTCTAATGAAGTTATGATTGCGCATGTTCTTGCATCAATACCATAATCTGCATTATCATATCCAATTTCAGCCAATGTTTTTCTAACGATTGATCTGATGTCTACATAACTTGTAGTAGTAATCTCTCCCATTACCATAACAAGTCCAGTTGTAGAACAAGTTTCGCAAGCAACTCTTGCATCTTTGTCTTCTTTAATAATAGCATCTAATATTGCATCAGAAATTTGGTCACAAACTTTGTCTGGATGACCTTCAGTAACTGATTCAGATGTTAAAAATATGTTTTTCATAATACCTCCATAAAAAAATCCTCACCTGAAAAGGTAAGGATGTGTAAACTTATCTTTCAGGATTTCCTGTGGGATTTAGCACCTAATTTAATAGGTTGCTGAGTTTCATAGGGCCCATTCCCTCCACTACTCTTAATAAGATAATTATCAAATTGTCGTATAATACATTACCACTAATTTTTTAATCTGTCAAGTATTTTAATCAATATTTTCCATAGCGCTCTTACGATACATTTTTATAGCTCTTATCAACAATAAAACTATGACAATAAGCATCAATCCGAATGATATTCCTATTTCCAATAGTTTCACATCATTCAATAAAAATCTAACGGGCATCAAGGTTGCTGATGAAAATGGAACAAAAGATAATATTTTAATCAAAATATCGCTGTCTTTTCCTAACGAATTGATTATCACGATAAATAAACCAACTAATACCAAGAATATTGGAACTATTAGAAAATTAACTTCTTCCGCTCTCTTGACAGCAAGTCCTAGAATTTGGAACAAAATCAAATACAAGACAAACCCAAACACTACAAACAAAAGTATCGTCAACAAGAATTTGAGACTCAAAGTATTGGTGAAAAATGTCCATATTCCTTCTGGATAGTAGTTTTTGTTGAAAAATATTCCAATTATTCCCGCAAAAATAAATATGAAATATTGGATTAATCCCAAAACTGCTGAACTCAAAAGTTTACCAAACACAAATACACTTGGTTTTGCAGATGATAAAAGCACCTCAATAGTCTTATCCTTTTTTTCTCTAGAAATATTGTTACTCATAACACTACCGTAGAACAATATCATTAAATCGAAAAGTATAACAAAAACTATTGAAAATACAAATGAATGTGACCTGTCTTTGTTCAAAACTTTTTCTGTAAAATCTATCTTTGCTTTAGAATTTTTTTCAATTATTCCAGGATCTACTCCATTGTTAATCAAACTTTTGTCGTAATTATACTTCTCCAAAGCTCTCGTGAATCTTTCGGAATGATCGTCCATAAATTCTTTATTTTTGATATAAGAATTGAACTTTGTTGGAGTTTCTACTACAAATCCGATATTGTATTCACCATTTTCTACGGCTTTTTTTACATCTGATTCAGATGTAAGCACATCTTTGCTTTCAAGTCCCATTATAGTCTTCAAATATTCAACATCAATTTCACTGTTAGACGAATAGATGCAAGTGTTTTTGAATGTAAGTGCATTGATATCTACAGTTGCGTTTTTGTTTGCACCTCGATTGGTATTATTGAAAATAGATGGCATAAACCTTGGCAAGAAAGACAAAGCAAATACCAATACTGTAATCACCAATGTAGCAATCAAATACGAATTGTGTCTTATTATGGAATTAAATTCAAAATTAAATACTCTGCTGAATTTTTTCATTATTCTCTAACACCAACCTTTGACACGAAAACATCTTGAAGACTTGGTTCATATTGACTAAAACAATTGATGTCGATTTGATTAAGCATCATAAATTCCAATATGTCTTCTTTCGTTACATTCTCAGTAAGTCTAACCAAAAGTTTGAACTCTCTAACAACAGCATCTGGATAAATCAAATTTTCTGATTCTAATAATTCTTTTAATTCCCAAATTCCCATGTTGTTTGCATTGAGTAGCATTTTCTTCTCAGCCATGGAAGTTTTGATTTCATTCAAATCCCCATTCAAAATAATTCTACCCTCTTCAATAACACAAACATCTCTGCAGAATTCTTCTACATAACTCATCAAATGGCTGGAAAATATAACTATTTTTTGGTTTTGTATAAATTCTCCAACAGCTAATTTTAGTTCATGGGCATTGATTGGATCAAGTCCAGAAAACGGCTCATCAAGAACCAAAATATCCGGGTCATTTAACAGAGCTGAAATAATTTGGACTTTTTGTCTCAATCCTTTTGATAAAGTGGATAATTTTCTGTTCTTGTATTTTGCCAAATCAAACCTATCCAACCAATATCTTACATTTTGAAGAGCACTTCTTCTGTCTGTTCCTTTAAGCCTTGCAAAATAATACAATTGGGTGAACACTTTTTCGTTGGAATACAATCCTCTTTCTTCTGGAAGATATCCGATATTTACTTCATTGTAGTTAATGGGAGAGCCGTTAATCAAAACTTGCCCACTATCAGCACTCAAAACATCTGTAATGATTCTCATAGTTGTAGTTTTGCCGGCTCCATTTCTACCCAAAAACCCAAAAGCACGTCCGCTTTCAACTTTAAATGAAATATCGGTTAAAACTTTGTTATCTCCAAAAGATTTGTTCACATGTTTTAACTCAAGATTCATACTATTTACCGATTATTTCTATGTTGAAACCATCAGGATCTTTCATGAAATAAAATTTTGCAACACCTTCGAGTCCACCTAATTCATCAACTTCATAACCCAAAGATTTGTGATATTCGTGTGATTTTTTCAAATCTTCAACTTCAAAAGCCATGTGGCCGTAGAAATCTCCATGAGTATAATCTGTTTTTCCGTAGTTATAAGTCAATTCGATTTCGTAATTGTGATCACATGTCATATACACAAGTGTGAATTCATCTTCAGGAAAATCTTTTTTGCTAGTAATTTCCATTCCCAATACTTTTTCATAAAATTCTATTGATTTTTCCAAATTAGTTACTCTGATACATGTGTGTAATGATTTATATTTCATGAATTTCTCCTTTATTTATTGACAATTTTTTCAAATTCTAATACTTTTTCTTTAAAAACTTCAAAAGCAGTTCTCAAAACTTCCTTATCTTTGATGTTTGCTCCAGCGTTTTTAAGTTGTACTAGAGGATAGTTTTTGTTACCATCTTTCAAGAAATTCTTGTAGTTTTCCAAATCTTGTTCATTACCCGTCAAAATCTTTTGTGACAAGATTGATGATGAGCTAAGACCTGTTGCATACTTATACACATAGAAATTAGTGTAGAAATGAGGAATTCTTGACCATTCGTACTTAATCAAATCATCTGATACAACGCTATCTCCAAAGTATTTTTTGTTTAAGTTAAGATAAATTTCGTTGAAATCTTCTCCAGTTAATGCTTTTTCTTCTTCAACTAATTTGTGAGTTTCTCTTTCAAATTCTGCAAACATAGTTTGTCTGAAAATTGTTGATTTGAATGAGTTGATGTGATGATCTAACAAGTATAGTTTTTCATCGTCATTCTTAGCGTTTTTAATCATATAATCCAACAACAACATTTCGTTACAAGTACTTGCAACTTCTGCAACAAATATAGTGTAGCCTGCATATTTGAACTCATTATTAGCTCTTGAATAATATGAATGAATTGAATGACCTAATTCGTGAATCAAAGTGAACACAGAATCCACATCATTTGTGTAGTTTAGTAAAATGTATGGATAAGAATCGTATGATCCCCAACTGTAAGCGCCTGGTTTCTTGCCATCTTTTGGATAAACATCAATCCAATTTTCTTCAAAAGCTTTCTTCATGATAGATTGATATTCTTCTCCCATTGGTTTTACAGCTTCTATAACCATTTTCTTTGCTTCTTCGAATGGGATTTCACGATCAAAACCTTTTGTAGATGGAACATAAACATCGTACATATGGTTTTCGTCTAATCCCAACAATTTTTTTCTAGCATCGTAGTATTTGTACATATATGGCAAGTATTCGTGCACAATGTCGATCAAATTATCGTACACAACTTCTTCAACATCGTCGTTGAATAATTCCATTTGTCTTGCACTGTCGTATTTTTTGATTTTAGATAGTATAACCAAGTTTTTGATATTCGCATACAAAGTAGATCCGAAAGTATTGTTGTACTTCGCTAATTCATCGTAATATTTTTCAAAAACTTCTTTTCTTTGTTCACGTGGAAGCTTAGATAATAATGGAACAAAATTAGCATTTGTAAGCTTTTCATCAATAGATTCTACATATGGAAACTCCATGTCAGTGTTTTGCAAACTGTAGAAATCATTGTGAGGGCTTGACATCGCTTCACTCATAAGTGAAATAATGTTTTCTTCTTCTGCAGATAAAGTGTGTTCCTTAAATCTCAAAATCTTCTTGAAGAATATTTCATAACTTGGATTTTCTTTGATAAGTTTGTCTTGTTCATCTTCTTTTAATGATAAAACAAATGGTTCAACAAAAGAAAATCTTGATTGTAGCTTGTTATACAATGATGACAATTCCAATTCTAATTTGACACTATCTGAAACCTTGCTGTTTTCATCCTTTTTCATTGAAGCGTAAGTGTACAAATTATCCATTACTCTGTCAGTTTCGAAAAGTAAATCCAATATTTCTATGAAGTTATCCTTTTCATTTTTCTTCAATTCATCAATTTTATTAATATTTTCGTTAACTAATTTAATATCTTTTTCGATTGCGTTCTTGTCCTTATACATCTTGGACAAATCCCAATTACACATATAATCACCTCTCTTTATATAATACCCCAAAAACACATCAATCACAAACAAAAAAAGGAATTCGTTTTAGAATTCCCTAAAATTATTTTTCAGTTTTTTTCAAAATATTTTCTTTATTAAAAGCTAAAAAGAATAACCCGATTAAAGATAGTGGCCAACCCAAAATCCAAAATCCCCAAGATAAAAGAGGTTTGTCTTCAGAAATCTCAAGCAAGTATGACCTGATAGCTCCAAAAGTCAACAAAGATAACACTACATAAACATACAAAATCACATAAACAACTTTATTCAAGTTGAAATTTGTTAAATACATGATCAACAACCAGCTGATAAATAATTCCAATGCAATATACAATATTCTTAAAATATTTTCAGAAATTTTCTTTGGCTTTCTAATATCTTGCCACCAAATACATTGTGCTATGAATTTTAACATACTCTTATCTCCTCTTTATACATTGATTTATTATATCTATACTATAACAAAAAAAACGGTCAGGCAAACTATCTGCCCAACCGAAAATTATTTCTTTTTCTTTTTGACCATCTTCAATCTGAAGAATTCTTCTCTTTCTTTTTCAGCTAAGATATCTTCAGTATCTTTGATGGATTTTTCGTATTTTGGAATTTGTATTTTATCCAACGCATTGGCACGTTTTTGAGTTTTTTTGATTTCCTTACCCAATTTGTACACTGCATTCTCCATTTCTGCTAATTCATAAATAGTCTCTCTGATTTTGTTGAACGCAAGAACAGCCCTATCGAATGAGGCATTAGTTCTGAAGAAACCATATTGTGCTTCGGCTTTTGATTTTGGATATACAATGTTCGGAACTTCAACTCCCATTACTGATTTGTAAATTATATCGAATTCTTTTTCGTGACTAATCGAATGGGAAATTTCTTCAAGTCTATCAGTTCCAACAGTTATGGATGCTTCTGTTAAAAGCTCGTAGGCTTCGTCGAACTCTTTTTCGATGGAATCTTGAAGCGTTTGTGCTTTTTTCATAAGACCCATCATTTCTTTAATGAGTACAGTTCTTTTTTTGTCCAAAAGATTGTAACCTTTTTTGGAAAAATCCAACGTCTTTTTAGCTTTTATTAAATTCCCCTTAGTAGGAGTCATCTTATAAACTGCCATATAATCACCTGTTCATATGTTGTTTTATCATTTCTGGTGATAATCTGTCCAATTCGTTTTCTGGTAATATCTTCAATAAATCCCACGCAAGATCCAATGTTTCTTCGATTTCTCTGTTTTCATAATAATCTTGTCTTACAAATCTATTTTCAAATTCGTCTCCAAATTTCAAATATTTTTGATCAGCCTCACTCAAATCATCTGCGCCGATAATTTGTGCCAAATCTCTGACTTCTTGAACGTGAGAATAACTTGAGAATAATTGGCTACTTACATCCGGATGATCTTCTCTTGTGTATCCTTCACCGATACCATCTTTCATAAGTCTCGATAATGATGGAAGAACATTTATTGGTGGATATATGTCTTTTTGCATCAAACTTCTTTCCAAAACAATTTGTCCTTCAGTAATATATCCTGTTAAATCCGGAATAGGATGAGTGATATCGTCATTAGGCATTGTCAAAATTGGAATCAACGTTACAGAACCTTCTGCATCTTTTATCATACCAGCTCTTTCATACAATGATGCCAAATCAGAATACAAATATCCTGGATAGCCCTTTCTAGAAGGAACTTCTTCTCTTTTTGATGAAACTTCACGAAGAGCTTCTGCATAACTTGTCAAATCAGTTATGATAACCAAAACGTGATAATTTTTTTCGAAAGCCAAGTATTCTGCTGCAGTCAATGCTGCTCTTGGAGTTATAATTCTTTCCATTATTGAATCGTCAGCGTAATTTACAAACATACACACATTATTCAATACACCAGATTGTCTAAAAGTATCTTCGAAAAATCTAGCTTCGTCGTGTTTTACGCCAATTGCTCCGAATACAATTGCGAAGTTATCTTCGTTTGCACCTTTGATTTTAGCTTGACGAACGATTTGTGCAGCCAATCTATTGTGACTCATTCCAGATCCAGAAAATACTGGAAGTTTTTGTCCTCTGATTAAAGTCATCAAACAATCTATTGAACTAATTCCTGTTTGGATGAAATCTCTAGGATAAACTCTGGAAACTGGGTTGATTGCACGACCATTTACGTTGTAGCGTTTTGCAGCGTAAATATCTCCACCGTCATCAATTGGTTGACCGATTCCGTTGAATTTTCTTCCCAAAATATCTTCTGACAAAGCTATTTCAAATGGTCTTTGTGTAAATCTAACTTTAGTATTTTGTGTACTCATTCCTGTACTGTCACCAAATACTTGAATAGTAACAGTATCGTCGTTAATATTTACAACTTTACCGACCATTGATTTATCTGATGCAGATGATTTTACTTCGACAACTTCACCAAAAGATGCTTCATTTACATTTTCAACTTCTATAATTGAACTTTCAACTTTTTTTAGTTTAATGTATTCTTTTATCATAAAATCACCTACTTTTCGTATTTGCTAATCAAATCGCTGTAAAACTCTTTGATTTCGTCATTCAAATCTTTTATTCCACTTAAATCTTCATTAGAAATTGTGTTCTTCATGGCGATAACTTTTGAATACAAATCTGCATTTTTTACTTGAGAAATAGGAATTTGTTCTTTAATTGCCTTGTGTCCTTCTTCGTATAATAATTTGATAGTTTTAAGCATCTCAACTTGCTTTTTAAGAGGAACATAAGTATCCACCTTACTAAAAGCATTTTGTTGCAAAAATCCTAGCTTCATTACATTTGAAATATCCAAAATCAATCTTTGATCGTCTGGAAGAACATCTTCACCGACAAGCATTACTATTTCTTTTAATTTGTCTTCTTCGTATAATAATTTAAGCATTTGATTTCTCAAATCTACAACATCTTCACCAAGTTTAGATTCGTAATAATCCCTTAATTTTTCTACATAAGAAGAATAACTACTCATCCAGTTAATAGCTGGATAGTGTCTTGAATATGCCAAGTCCTTATCCAAACCCAAGAATACATTTACGAATCTCTTAGTATTTTCAGTAACTGGTTCACTAAAATCTCCACCAGCTGGAGAAACCGCTCCGATAATTGTAACTGATCCTTCGTTGTCGTTCAAAGTTTTCACGATTCCCGCTCTTTCGTAGAATTGTGCAATTCTAGATGGAAGATATGCAGGATAGCCTTCTTCTGCAGGCATTTCTTCAAGTCTTCCTGAAATTTCACGAAGAGCTTCTGCCCAACGAGAAGTGGAGTCTGCCATGATTGCTACATCATATCCCATATCTCTGAAATATTCTGCCATTGTAATTCCAGTGTAGATACTTGCTTCTCTGGCTGCTACTGGCATGTTGGAAGTATTGGCTATCAACACAGTTCTTTCCATAAGTGGCTTGCCGTTGTTTGGATCGATAAGTTTTGGAAAATCTTCCAATACTTCTGTCATTTCATTACCACGTTCACCGCAACCAATGTAGATAATAATATCTGCATCAGCGTATTTTGCCAATTGGTGTTGTGTCATTGTTTTTCCTGTACCAAATCCACCAGGAATTGCTACAGTACCACCTTTTGCAAGTGGGAAGAACACATCCAAAATTCTTTGACCAGTTTCCAATAGACGATCGACATCTAGTCTTTCCTTGGAAGGTCTTGGAATTCTGATTGGCCAGTCTTGGTACAATTTTATATCTGTTAAGTTTCCAAAATCATCCTCCACTTGCATAATAGTAGTCTCAATATTGTACTTGCCATTTTCAAGCACATTTTTTACAGTACCATTAACTCCAACTGGAATCATAATTTTGTGAACGATAGCTTCTGTTTCTGGAACTTCTGCTATTATTTGTCCTTGAGTAACTGTATCACCATTTTTAACTTTTATAGTGACATCCCATAATTTTTCTTCATCGATGGAAATAAGTCCGATTCCTTCTGGTATGAAAGTTGAAAATTTATCTCTGATTTCTTTTAATGGTCTTTCAATTCCATCAAACATATTTTTCAATAAACCAGGTCCTAATTTTAATGAAAGTGGTTTATTAGTATGATAAATTTCATCGTCCTTTTTCAAACCTTCAGTTTCTTCGTAAACTTGGATAACTGCGATATCATCTTCAAGGCTAATAACTTCTCCGATTAATTTCTTTTCACCGATCAACACCATTTCCTTGGCTGTAAAATCGGTCATATTTCTTCCTTTGATTACAGGACCATTAATAGAAAAAATCTTACCATTATTCATTGATATCACCGCCTGTCATTAGATTATGAATATCTTCACCCATTGCATGTTTGCAATCTTCCATTTTTGACAAATAAGTGTAATCAAAATTCACTGTTTCTTCTACATCTTGAATCATAAATCCACCCAAGTAATTGTTTGGAATAGATTTGATTTCTTCGACTTTTTCTGAACTGAAATTCTTAGTTACATAATCATAATCGTTTTGTAAAACCAACAACACTACCTTATAATCCAAATCAGTCAAGTTTTCTTCAATGTTCTTGATTAATCTTTCCTTGTAAGCGTCAGTCTTCACAAAATCCAATATTTTTTTAGTAACATTATCAAACAATTTTTGTAATATATTTTCTTTTAAAACCAAAAGCTCTCTTCTGCTTTCTTGTTCAGCAGTTCTCAATTTTTCGATAGATTTTTGTTCAGCTTTTCTGGTTCTTTTTTTCAAATTCAAATTATATTCATCAATTAATTTTTGTTCGTATTCTTTTAGCTCATTTTGATTAGAGTTTTTTACTTCAAGAAGTTTCTTTTCATAATCTTTTTTCTTATTCGCATAGATTATTTTGTTAAAAATATCTAATTTCTTTTCTAATAAAATCATTTCTACCTCTAATCTACCTTAATTCCTATAGACCCCTTGATGTATTTCATCAAGAAATCTTTGTCTTCAAGTCCTTTTCTTCCGGGTATTGTTACAACCAATGGTTTCTTACCCTTGTCTTTGTGTTTTGTCACTTCATCTTTGATAGTATTGAACACCTCTTCAGTGATAATGACAACACCCAAAGTATCATCAATAGTTGCAGCCTTGAAAGCTCTTCTCATCTCTGCTTCGTTTTTTGCTACGAAACCTGTTATTCCAGCAAGGCGCATACCAAGATTTGTAACATTATCCGCACTTATAATTACGGATTTCATAATTATAATTGTTGCAAAATAAGAATTGAAATAACCAATCCGTAAATTGCAATACCTTCTGCTAATCCTACATAAATTAATGATTTACCTAATAATGATGGATCTTCACTAACAGCTCCCAATGCTGATGAACCTACAACACCTACTGCATAACCAGTACCAATTGTTGCAAGACCTGTTGATAAAGCTGCTGCCAAAAGTCCAAGACCATTAGTTGCACCAGCAGCAGATTGTGCAAATGCAGAGTTAGGCATTAAAAATACAAATGCCATCACAAGACATGGAATTATAGCAAAAAGATTAGTTCTTAATGCTTTCTTTAATTTTGTTTTAGATGAATCAGTGTTGTTGTATAACAAATAAACACCTGAACCTATAGTCAATAAAACTATTAATGCTGTTGAAATTAAAATAAAATACATATATTTATCTCCTTTAAATTCTCTTTATAGTTGGTTGGAACAAAATTCCATCACCCTTAAAATATTTACTAAATAATTCATAATATTCAAGTCTCAATGATTGAATGAATACAATCAAACCTTCAAGACCCAAAATCACGATATTTCCTACGATTATCATCGCTACATTTCCGGCGTTAGTTCCTATCATCTTACCGATAGATGTAAATGCCAAGAACAAACCAACGTGGTTGATAGCAAAAGCACCCACTCTTATGAATGATACAGTTGAAGAAAACATTGAAATCAAAGTTTCAATAATTGAAAATGAACTTTCAACATAATAACCTGTAACATCCAAACCATTGTGAAGAGGTCTTCTCTTGTACAAAAGTTGTGTCAATGGAACTTTGAAAATCATTACAAAAATCACAATCAACATACACGCCGCAATTACTCCAACAGGGACAATGTGCAATTCTAATGCAACAGTTGCAGCTAATAATAAGAATAACAAGAATAGGATAAATCCTGCCAACCCTTCTTGTCCGAAAAGTCCTTCTTGCACATCTTTGAAAATGTAATTGTTACATAATCCAAAAATGTAAGCTATCAATAAAAGTACGATACCAAGGCCTATAGCTATAATCAAAACCTTGTTGATATTTTCAAATGGTTTCAAAAACAATGCTGGGATAATTCCTTCTAGTCCGAAGAAAGAACCGTAAAGAATTCCAAACACCATGGAACTTGCACCAATTCTTTCAAGAAGTCCGCCCATCATCTTGTCTTTGAATTTTGCTAACAAAACACCTGCGACAAACATCACAGCGCCTTGTCCCAAATCCCCAAACATAGCACCGAACAACAACATATATGTCAATCCGAAAAATACAGTTGGGTCGATTTCCTTGTAGTTTGGAGTACCATACATATTAACTAAAAGCTCAAACGGTTTAAAAAATTTGTTGTTTTTGAGTTTGGTGGGAGGAGTCAATCCACTGTCATCAGCATCCAAGAAATTAATGAACATATCATCGTATGCAGATAATTTTTCTTGAACAACACTCTTAGCTGATTCAGGAACCCATCCTGCCAAGTAAAAGTAGCTTTCACTTCTTGCCAGTAAACTCTTCACATCTTCTAATTGAATCAACAAATTAGCAGAAATCACCATATCGATAATTTTGCTCTTATTGTCTCTGTAAATCTCATTTAAGCTTTGATTTAATTCTGAGATTTGAGCTCCCAAGTTTTCATTTTCCAATTCAATTTTGGAAATTATTTCTTTTGGAACTTCTTTTCTGTCTTTACTAATATTGATATCAGTCCAATTCAATGATCTCAAAATCCTGTCAGTTTCAATTGACACATCCTTTGGATAAATCGCTACATAAACTTCCTTTTTGTTCTTACTTGCCAAATGAAGTACACTTGCCATGATATTATCGTAGTTTTTCTTCAACTTTAATCTATTTTCCTTAGACAAATAGCCAAAGCGATAATCGAAATACTTCATATCACACAAGCTTTCAATAGAAACATCCAAATTATCAATCAAATACAAATCTTCTAATTCTTTATTATTTTCATCAATTTGGTTTTCACAATCATAAATCTTGTCCACCTTAGATTTAATAGAACTGTAGAAGTCTTTGATTTCATCTTCTGTGTACTCTCTTTTTAATCTCTCATCTCTCAAATCAATTTTGAAAATATCCTTCAAATTGTCAGCAATAGAATTCAATTCCTTAACATCCCTGTTTTCGAAACCAGTAACATTATTAAACTCCATAGTTTTTTCGATATTTTCACTATTGATATTAACGATAAAAGTATTGTTTTCGATTTGGCTCAAACTATCAGTAAGTTCGACACTTCCAATGTCCAACAAATCTTTTATAGTGGATTCAAGATACTTCAGATTTCCAATTACATTCATCATGTACATTTTTTCTGCTCTCAATTTACCACTTCCTTAAACTCTTCTAATCAGATAAGACTTGGACTTTTCAAAATCCAAATTAAATCTCTTAGATTCCACACTTTTTTCAATATCAAACTTTTCAAACTCAAGTAATTCGCCAATCGCAATAAGTTTAGAAATATTGTACTTATTGGTATGTAGCAAATCCAACGCCTTGAAATAAAGATATCTGTAAATTCTTCTATCCATATACAAATCAATATCATTGTCGGTATTAACCAAGAAAGAATACTTACTTTCGGAAATAAAATTTATCAAATCATCAAAATCCATATACGAAATCTTCTTCAAATCGTCCAATTGGAACAATTTACCGCCCAAAATCGTAAAGTTGAAAATAATCTCGCTATTGATTTCATAATATTTGTTAGCTCTATAAATCCATTCCAAATTCAATAAGTCGATTTTTTCACCATAATAATCTTGGACAATCTTAGAATCTTGTTTCGATAAACTTTGACTCATCTTGATAATGTTTGAATAATAATTTCTATCCAAGTTCATCTCAATAAAAAACAAAATTCTGTGACGATTTTCTTCCTTGTACCTATCGACAATAGATTTGTATGGCTCATCTAACATATCCACAAAATCTTGAATCGTAGTTGACGAAGAAATTCGAGAAAATTTTGTATCCTTGAGAACTATAAGATTATCATTCAACCTATCGGTGTATTCCCTTCTAACGATAACACGCGCCAAAGTTTTAATATCTTCAACGACATAATACTCCAACAAAGAATTATAAAAATCCTTGTACCTGCCGTTCATATAATACTTCAACTTTTCTTCAGTTCTAATCATCTTATCATTAAGACTATTTTCAAACTGACTCACGCCCTCGTTTGCGTATTCACCCTCAATCTTTCCCAATTTCAAAAGATAATCATATTGATCCTTATTAGTATCAGCTTCTAATAATTTCTTAAAATCTTCATCAGACAACAGCTCTGAGCTAATCTTAGAAATCTTAGTATTAAGCGCACTATATAATCTTGCAGATCCCATAATTACTCCGTAATAATATTGAAGAATTTATCCACCAATCTATCCTCGTTCTTATCGAAGATTTCCTTCAAGTGATTTTTCTTTTCTTCAATACTCTTCTTTTGATTTTCGATATTACTGTTTTGACTATTAATAATATCGTCATGGACAGAATTAAGTTTAGTTACAGATTCTGATTGATATTTGTCTTCAAGCTCTCTTATAGCTTCTTTTTGTTTTTTTTGTTCAATCACAAGATCATTTTGAAAATTTTTATCCAAATCTTGTGCCTTCTTATCAATCTCAATTATTTTATTGATAATATCTTTCATAAACTCACTTCCTCACATCTACCTATTATAACCCATATAATTTTTTAAATCTAAATTGTTTTTAGATATATTGTTGATTTTTTTATAAAAATTGCTATATGTATAAATGAAAACATTTTTATTATAATTTTTTTATTATTCTAACTTTGATATTTTTAATTTACATTTTTTAAAACTAAAAATAATTTTTAAAAAATTTAGACAAAGTTTTGGTTTTTATGATTAAAGTTTTTTAGTTTTTACAATAAAAAATGCTGCACTTTTTATTGTGCAGCACCCAAATACTTTATTTCATTGAATTTACAATTTGTTTCATATTGTCAACAGTTGTTCTACCTGTCAATGTATATCTAATTCCATCAGCTACAAAAATAGCTGTCTTTTTAGATACGAAATTTTGTGGTTGATTACCGTCATTTTTTTCTTCAATTAAATTAACTTTATATCCTTGTTCCGAAACAAATTGCTCTACGAAACCATACATTCCCAAATAATCAGTAGTCCATACATTGTTAAGCTGAGTTTCACTTAAAATTATATCCGCTTGTAATGATATTGGAGATTTGTATAAGTTTCCTTCATCAAAACTATAAAATCCTTCTTCATTATATGAATAGTTTGATGTGTCTCCAAGAATATAATTATCACACTTTATTATCGCATAATCTTTATTATCAGTTTCAATATCTGAAATCATATACTTATCGTCTTTTGACAATTCACTATTTAAAAGGGAAACTCCCAATTGTTCTTGTATTTGTTTGTAATTCATTTTAGAAATAGATTGTGGTTTAATACTTTTTTCTATATTTTTTATTTGTTTTGTTATCTTCATAGAATCTAATTCAGGCAATTCTAATTCATTAACCTTAGATTGTTCATTAACTAATTTAACAGCATAAATTGTTGAACTAAACACAATTGCAAAAACAATCATACATAAAGCTATAGTTAATTTTTTTGTTGATTTTTTTCTACCATTATTGTTTTTCATTTTAATTTCCTTTCATTTTCTCATTTACATTGTTAATTAATATAACAATGTTGAACATTTTGTTTTTTCTTAAACTTCATTATTGATTATATTATTTATGATGTATTGACTTTAATTTATACCATTTCTCGTAATGTGTCAAGACTTTTTCAAGACTTTGCAATAAAAAACTGGGAGATAGTCTCCCAGCGATAAATTATTTTTTGTTTTTGATTCTGTTGTATCTTTCTATATTTTGTTCATTGGACAAAAAGTCGTATGCGTTGTTAACTTCTTGGAACTTCGCAGTTGCATCTGCTGCCTTGTTTATATCAGGGTGATATTTCTTGGCAAGTTTTCTGTAATTCAATTTGATTTCGTACTTGTCTGCGTTGTATCCAACTCCCAACGTGTCGCAATGTTGTTCGTAAGTTCTCACGAAATCGTCCACTGGATTTTGGTATTGGTTTTGATATCCATATCCTTGTTGACCATAACCTTGGTTGTATCCACCGTATTGACCTTGTTGTTGGTAATATCCAAAATCATCGAAGCCAAATCCGTTTTGATTGAACCATTCGTTAAATCTTCTAGTCCATTCTTCTTGTTCACGTCTTTGTCGTTCTTCACGCGCTTTTCTTTCTTCTTCTTGTTTGTTGAAGATGTATTTTTTCTTGTAATCAGAATAAGAAGTGTATTTTGTTTGTGAGTTATTGAGATAATAATTCCCGTATCCAAGTAAGAATTCAACCATAGAATATTTTACATATTTTAGATAATTGACGAATCCTTTACCTAAAATAGGAAATATCGTTATGAACAAAACCGTAAATGTAACCCATTTGTATTTGAAAAATATATAAGGAAAGAACAATATAAATATACAACCGAAGGATAATATGGATCCTAGTACATACCTAAATCCCACAGTTAAATTCACCAATGTTTCTATAAATGCTATTAAAAATCCGAAAAATCCATCCAAAAATTTCGCAAATCCTTTTACGAAACCTCCCCATGCTTTCTTCATTTATTCACCTACTTCCAATTTCTTTTAATTTATTATATCATACTAATGTCACAAATTAGATAATTTATGAAAGAGGTAATATGATTAATTTACTTGAATCACAAAATATAAATAAAAATTTAATAAAAGATGTAGAAAACTTTTTGAAGGACAATGGTGTAGATGACAAATTCAAATCCAGAATTCCTAAACCACGATTCAACTACTATGGAAAAGAAGTTTTGGAGATGGCTATAACAAGCATTTTGGAAGCGAATAATTTGCTATTGGTTGGTCCTAAAGCTACCGGCAAGAATATATTGTGCGATAATTTGGCATATATTTTCCAAAGACCACAATGGAACATTTCGTTTCATGTAAACACGGATTCTGAAAGTTTGATCGGTATGGATACTTTGAAAAACGATGAGGTTATTTTCAGAGCAGGTCCAGTTTTGGAATCTTCATTGAATGGAGGTTTCTGCGTGTTCGATGAGATTAATATGGCGAAGAACGATTCTGTTGCTATTATGCACTCCGTCTTGGATTATCGTCGAATTATAGATATACCTGGTTTTGAAAAAGTAGACATTCACGATAAAACAAGATTCTTGGCTACAATGAATTACGGATACGCTGGTACGCGTGAAATCAATGAAGCGTTGTTGTCCAGATTTTTCGTGATAGATATGCCAAAAACAGACGATAAAACTTTGAACAAGATACTTTCAGAAGAGTTTTCATTGACAGACACTGCCCAAAAAATGTTCGTGAGATTTTTCATGGATTTACAAGAAAAAAGTTTGAATTCTGAAATTTCTGGAAGATGTATCGACTTGCGTGGTTTGTTATCTTCAATCCACGCTATGAAAAGAGGTTTGAGCGTTAAATCAAGCCTAAAACTTGGAATTGTCAATAAAACATTTGATGAATTTGAAAAAACAATCGTGCAAGATATTATCGACACTATATTCAAGGACGATTTGAAACCGGAAGAGATATTTGAATAATGGAAGATTCAAGGTCCAAAAATCTATTTTGGTTGTTGAGTGAAGATTACAACATTAACCCCAATTTGGATTTTATTACAAAAGAAAATATCAATTCAGAGATTTTTCAGACTGCGCTTTTTGGATTTGCTCATAGATTCTACGATATTAATTCTGTTATGAAAATAATAGATAACGTGTCAAATAAAGCGGATATTTTCACGATTTTGATGATAATTTTAGACAACAATCTAAAACGTAAAATGTTAAGCGAAAGAAATGGGCTTGAGGATTTTGACAGGTTACAAAAATTATACTATTTTGACAAGTATTATAGGTCCAATCCGCAAAATATTTCTGAAGAATTGGAAAAATTTCATTACACTGATAAGCCCTGGACAACTACCAAATCTATTAGAGAAATCTTGATGTTGACTAGAACAAAATGCAATGATAGCTTGTCTCTTATAAATCTTTTGATTGAGATTGTAAATAAATATTTCTACTCATACAAGACAATCTCTGATAATGATAATTTTGAAAAGATAAAAAAGGAAATCAAACCAGTTATCGAGAAAACTAATCAGAAAATTATAACAAAACAAGAAAATGTATCTCAACTCGAAAAATATTCCATTGGATCACAAGAATTTACTGAAGATTTGTACAAATTATTAGAAGATGAGGATGTCGACAACGACTCTTCAACTCAAAAAACTTCCCGTACCAAGGATGTTCACACCAATATCGAAAGATTGTACGGAAAAAGTATCATCGATCAATCTATCTTGAATTCTTTGAAAAACAAACTGTCTACCGATATTCATTCTGATATAAATTTCCACATAGTGAATGCCAATTCCACTAGAATTGAAAACTACAGAACAAATCTTTTGGTAGAATCTTACAATGAGAATGTTAAACATTTTGAGAAAAATATACTCATCTACAATCGTCAAGTCAATGTTTTAAGTGAAATGCTGAAACTTGCTCTTCTCAAAAATGAAGATGATGATGTCAGAAGGTCGACGTTTGGAACTATCGATATCAAAAGAGCATGGCGTCACACCAAACTAAACGACAATAAGATTTTTAACAAAATCTACAAAAACGAAAACAGTCCAATGTCTGTTGATTTGTTATTGGATATGTCTGCAAGTCAAAGTGAGAAGAAGGAAATTATAGCAGCACAAGCTTATGTTATAGCGAAAGCATTAAGTGATTTGTCCATAAAAGTTCGTGTACTTGGTTTTCAAAATATGTACGATTATTTGATAATTACAAAATTCAAGGACTACGACGAGCAAAACTGCAAAAATATTTTTCATTATCATCCAGAAGGCTCAAATAGAGACGGATTGGCACTCAAATTTATGAGAAATATTATGACGGAACAAATGGAGTCCAAACTTTTGATAATGCTAACAGATGGCAAGCCAAACAATATCGTAAATCTTAATTTTGTCGGCAAAACCAGATTTAAAGCGCAAGATTACGTCGGAGAATTGGCAGTAAAAGACACTGCAAAAGAAGTGTTCTTGACTAGAATGCAAAAAATAAAATTACTAGGTGTGTTCACTGGATCACAAGACGATTTGACTTTTGAGAAGGAAATCTTCACCAATGATTTCTGCTACATTAAATCTCCTGAAATGTTTAGCAAAACCGTCGGCTCATTTACCAAAAATATAATATCTAATATGTAATTAATTGCAAAACGAAACCGTTAGAACCACAAGATTCTAACGGTTTATTTATAATTTATTTTCATCAACTAATATGATTTTATCCATTGTGGTCTTATTCAAATCAATCAATCTTTGATTTGACGAGCCGCGAAACTTCAATCTTAAATCTTTTAATTCTTCAACGAATCTTCCATCAACGAGTACATCGCACATGTCCAATAACTTTTTGCAGTTTTGTTTTTGAGAAAGTGTTTCGTAAGTGTATCCCGAAAAAATCCAGATACTTTTGTTCGTGTTTTCTCTGATTTTTCCCACAATTTCTATCAAATCATCGCATGATTCGAATGGTTCTCCGCCTAAAATTGTAAGTCCATCAATTTCTTCTTGGTTCAAATAATCTATTACTTGATTCGTTTGCGTATCGGTCCATTTGTCTCCAAAATTTGGATCTTGATATTCCTTGTTAAAACAATTCTTGCAGTTGAGGCTGCATCCTGTTACAAAAAACGTGCACCTAATTCCAGGGCCGTTTGCCACATCGTATTGTCTGATTTGTGCGTAATTCATTAAATGTGTAATACCCTATCTTTGATTTCTTTTGTTCTTCCTTCGTTCCAGAAGTTTTCTCCAAGATATCCACAAGTTCTTCTAACAACATTCATCGTAGCATGGTCTTTGTTTCCACATTGTGGGCATTGCCAATCACCATCTTCGTTGATTGTAATTTCTCCATCGAAGCCACAGTTTTGGCAATAGTCGCTTTTAGTGTTGAATTCTGCGTATTGAATATTATCGTAAATGTATTTTACAAGAGTTTCCAAAGCTTTCAAATTCTTGCTCATATTTGGAATTTCTACATAAGAAATACATCCGCCTGATGATTTGTCTTGGAATTTCGATTCAAATGAGAATTTTTCAAAAGCAGATATGTCTTCTCTTACATCAACGTGGAATGAATTTGTGTAGTAGCCTTTATCTGTGATATTTTCAATTACTCCGAATCTTTCTCTGTCGATGCTATTAAATCTATGAGTTAAACTTTCTGCTGGAGTTCCATACAATGCAAATCCTAGATTAGTTTCCTTCTTCCATTGTTTTATTTTTTCATTCATGATATCCATTATTTTCATTGCAAATTCTTTGCCTTTTGGAGTAGTGTGGCTTTCGCCAATAGTCAACAATGTTGCTTCATAAATTCCGATGTAACCCAAAGTTACAGTCGCATATCCACCTATCAACAAATCTTTGATTGGTGTGTGTGGTTGAAGTCTTGCGATAGCTCCGTGTTGCCAATGGATTGGAGAAGAATCACTAGTTACATCTTTTAGTAAATCGTAACGCAACACTCCAGCTCGTTTGCACATTTCTAATCTTTTGTCTAATATTTCGAAGAATTTATCTTCATCTCCATCAGCCAAGATTCCGATTTGTGGTAAATTAATCGTAACAACTCCGATATTAAATCTACCTTCAAATTGGTAATTGCCATGTTCATCTTGCCATGGAGACAAGAACGCTCTACATCCCATTGGACTGAACACATTTCCTTCGTAGTTTTCTCTCATTTTCTTAGCTGAGATGTAATCCGGATACATTCTCTTAGCTGTACAACGAATTGCAAGTGAAGTCAAATGATAAAATTCGCTGTCCTTGTGAATGTTATTTTCATCCAAAACGTAGATTAATTTAGGGAATGCTGGTGTAACATACACTCCTGCTTCGTTCTTGATTCCTTGAATTCTTTGCTTCAAAATTTCTTCGATTATCTTCGCAGTTTCTTCCTTGTATTCATCGTGATCTTCAATAAACATAAACAAAGTCACAAATGGAGCTTGTCCATTGGAAGTCATCAATGTATTGATTTGATATTGGATTGTTTGAATTCCAGATTCCAAATCTTTTTGAGTCATCTTATCTGCCATTTTTTCAGCCATGTCGATGTCTCCAAGAGTTTCAATACACAAATTCAAATTCTTTTCGTAAGATTTTCTCAAATATTTTGACAAACATCTGATGTCGATACTTTGACCACCGTATTGATTACTTGCTATTTGTGCGATTATTTGAGTCATTACATTGCAAGCAACTTGGAATGATTTTGGTGATTCGATTAATTTACCATTTACAACAGTTCCCTTGTCAAGCATATCTTTCATATTTACAAGGCAACAGTTAAACATAGGTTGGATTATGTAATCCATATCGTGAAGATGAATTGCCCCTTCATCGTGTGCTTGAAGCAAATCTTGTGGAATAAGCTTTCTTCTTGCAATATCCTTGCTAACTTCACCAGCGATTAAATCTCTTTGAGTGGAAGCTATCACAGCGTTTTTGTTGGAGTTTTCTTCTAACAAATCCTTGTTACTTTCTTCCAATAAACCGATTATACTTTCATCAGTAGTGTTAGTTTCTCTCTTATATTTCTGTACGGCCTTGTAGTTTTCGTATGCTCTTGCCGTAGCGGGATTGTTGTACTGAATTAACTTGTAATACACTTGGTCTTCAATATCAGTAATACTCAAAACTTTTCCAATTGTTTTGGCATATCCTTCAATTTCTTTGGCGATTTTTTCAGCCAAATTCTCCTCGTAAATACCTGTACTACTATTCATAGCTTTTTCTATCGCAACGACAATTTTTTTAGCATCAAATTCAACTTGCCTTCCGTCTCTTTTTTCTACAGTTAACATTTTTAACTCCTCTTCTCTTTCCTTTTTATATTAATAAAATAAAATTTTTTGTTCTTTTTTACTACTGCTTCATTATATCAAATACTACAGATAGTATCAATATGTGGGTTTTTGATTTTTATTCATACTATATATAGTTAGTAGGAATTAAAACATTAAAAAAGCACCTTCTCAAAAAGGTGCTCTGTATAATAATTTAATTGTGGCAAATTTAAGCTAATATTTATTATTTTAAAATTATTTTAAAATTCCAAATTCATATCCCTTATCTTTAAAATTTTTAATAATTGCTGGAAGTGAATCAACAGTTAGTTGTTTTCCTGGTGCATCGTGACACAAAACTACAACTAAATCTTGTTCAGCTTGATAAGTTAATGAAGTATTTGCAAATTCAACCATGCCTTCCACAGTCGTAGGTCTTCTGCTTTTTGGTTCTGCATCTCCAACCAAACTGTTCCAGTCTATCCAGTGAATTCCCAAAGATTCCAATGCTTCATCGCCTGGTTTTAATTGTTTCCAACTCATGTGTCCACCTGGATATCTCCACACGCTTGTTTTAAAATCTGGACCAAGAACATCTTGCAATGCTTTTTGTGCCATTTCTGCTTCCTTTTTAATCCTATCAGCGTTTGCAACTCTTCCTGGATATAATTTTGAATAATCGTGTTCAAAAGAGTGAAGGGCAATTGCGTGGCCTTCATTTATTTGGCGTTCCAAAATATCTTTGGTATCTTGTGAAACATGCTTACCAACCACAAAAAATGTAGCAGGAACATTTTCTTTCTTTAATATATCCAAAACTTGTAGAGTTATGCTGTGGTTTGGGCCATCATCAAAAGTCAAGAAACAAATTTTTTTGTTATCTGTATTTTTAACATAGCCTTCAGATTTTGTAGGTCTTATAAATTGACTGATTTTCTTCGCATCATAAGCATAAGAATCTGCTTTTAAAATATGATTTGAACCCTTAATTAATTTATTAGGATCTGGTTTTTGTTCTTCTTTTTTATCAGCAGTTTTCTTGCTTGATTTCTTAGAAGAACTCTCAGCTACTTTTGGATTAAGACTTTGTTCGCTGTTGGCTACTTTTACTGCAATAAAACTTCCTACAGCCAACACAAAAACCAAAAGAACTATTGAGTTAATTATTTTTTTTCTTCTCTTGCGTTTTCTTCTCGCTTCTCTTTCTTCTCTCATAATATCTCCTATTTTTTATTTAAAATCTCTAAAGCTTTTTGAAGTTGATTGTCTTCTTTCATATACTCAACTCCAATTCCCTTTGCCTTTTCGTTCAACTTGATAACAACGTCTGGTGTAATTCCTTGTTTGTGAATTTTGTTACCCTTTGGTGAAAAATACTCGCTAATTGTAAGCTTCAATCCCTCGCCTTTTTCCATCGGAATAATCGTTTGAACAATACCCTTTCCGAAAGTTTTCTCTCCGACAATTGTAGCTTTCTTGTAATCCTTCAAAGCTCCCGTCAAAATCTCAGATGCAGATGCACTTGAACCATTCACAAGAACTACCATTGGTAAATTTTGTTCTGAAGCATCACTTTTTTGAATATCCTCTTTTTTATTCTTATCTACAGTCTTCACTATAACTCCTTTTGGAAGAAGATAGTCTGCTATTTTAACTGTAGAATCCAACAAACCACCAGGGTTGTTACGCAAATCCAAAACAATTGATTTCACATTTTGTTTTTTCAAATTTTCGTATTGTTCAATAAATTCCTTATCAGTTTTTCTGTCAAATTGAGTTATGTTGATATATCCAATATCTCCAATTTTTTGAGAATTAACAGTAGTCAAACTAATCATACGACGCGTAATATTTACATCAAAAATCTTACTTGTTTTGTTCTCCATTCTGGCAATAGTAAGCTTCACATCTGTATTAGGCTTACCCTTCATCACCTTTACAGCATCATTCATTTGAGATGCGTTGTAATCCTTGCCGTTAATTTTAAGTATAATATCATCTTTTTTGATGCCTTTTTCAAAAGCTGGACTGCCTTTAATAGCACTAACAACAGTTATTGCGCCGGTTTCAGAAGGAGTAACCACAATTCCAACACCTGCATATTCTCCTTCGGTTTGTTGATTCAAACTATCCATCTCTTCCTTAGTCAAAAACTCAGAATAAGGATCTCCCAAAGCTTTTACATAACCTTCAACAGCTCCTTCTTGTTGCTTGTTCTTGTCTATATCAAAAAGATAATATTGGTCAATTAAGTTTTCAATCTTATTGATCTTCGCTAGTGGAATACCATTTTCATTCGCAATTGCAGATCTTTTTCCTGTAGCATTTCCTACAGAAAAACTAAGATACACCAATAAGCAAATCCCCAATCCAATAAAAACTTTTTTTAATGTCTTCATAAATCACCTCTAACTAATATATAGTATAACAGATTAACGATTTTTTGTATTAAAATTGAGTTACAATTTGTCTAAGATTATTGGGCTTTTAATAAAAAATATCCCCTTTTAATAAATAAAAGAAGATATTAATTACATTATTTAATTGTTAATAGCATAATTCATAACCCTATCATTGCCAATAGCGTAATCCTGGATTTGATTTTCGATAAACATATCGGGATACCACGTATCTTCTCTACAATTTAAATCTATTATTTTACATGGATTAACAACATATTTATCCGCATAAATAAAACCTTCTGATAATTGAATTAATAATTTACTTTTTCCCAAATAGATTTGTCCTCCTAAAGTACTTGTAAAAAAAGGAACTGCTCCAGTATATTCTCCTATAAATTGTACATTATTTAAAAATTGTTTTGTTAGACCTAGTAAAAATGTACATGAAGAGTATGTTCCATTACCTATTAAAATTTTAAAATTAATTTCTGGAAATTCATCTTGGATTTTAACTAACTGTGTCAAAAATTCAAACACATGATTTGCATATCCCCCAGAATTATCCCTAATATCAATTACAATATTATTTATTCTTTTAGTAGTTAGCAGATTTTCTATTTTTTCATTCATTTCCAAAATCTTAAATTCTTCATTATCAAAACACTTATTATATTTTATTACCAAATTACTATCGACATTATAAAAGTAAAAATTCTTACTCTTACTAGATTTTTCTTTAAAAAAGTTAATAAATTCATATCTAGGATTTTGTTCCCTTTTATATTCTATTGATAAATCATCAAGTACACCATTTTCACTTTTTAAAATTTTAACTTCATCTAGTTTTTGTAGTTTCACCTTTTCAGTTTGGATTTTGCTATTATCGATATATGCTAATTCGAATTCGAATCCATCTATAATCTTTTCTTTTATGTATACATCGGAATAATAGGCATAATAATATTTAGAGTTAAATTGTTTTATATACTCATTTTCACCTGGACAATACTGCAAGATTCTACTGTAAACATCGTTAATATCGTAGTCGTTAATTTTAATTATCTCCTTATATAAAAGATGTTCATAATTTTTAGAGGCATCTATGATATAAAATTTATCTCCAATTTTTTCAATCATAATAGGCAAATAACTAGTACCAAAATCTTTTACAGAACTACTATGACCATTCTTAGATTTTGCAATTATTCTTGCTATGTCTAAGTTTAAATCCATTAATGTTTTATCTGATGTATCATTAAATAAAATGTCTCTCTCTTTTTCTAGTTCAGTTTTATCTAGTTGACTTACTGGTGTTCTATCATTAAAATAAAAAACAAAATTTCTAAGGTCAGTTTCATAATCTGACTGCGATAGTTTATCTTGTAATCTAAGATTTCCAATTTCAATACTTTCAGATTCATTAATTTCTTGTGAATTTCTATTTATTATTTTTAATTCGATATCCTCTGTATTACTATCAGCAAATACAGTATCAGGATACAACGTATTCATGCAAAAAAGTATAATCGTTAAAATAACAAGAGATGCTAAAATTGTTTTTTTCATTTTATTTCCTCTTAAATATTGTCAATCGTTTTCTATAACTCCATCTTACAAATAAAACACTTAATTGTCAAACATTTAGTTATTTATTTCTCCAAATATTTTATGTTGATTTATTGCATTAAAAAAACTAAGTTATTGCTAACTTAGTTTCATAATTATCTTAAATAGTTTAATGGATCAGTGTGTTGACCATTGAATCTAACTTCGAAATGAAGATGAGATCCAGTTGAATATCCTGTCGATCCCATAAACGCGATTAATTGTCCACGTTTTACTCTTTGACCTACGCTACAATTGTATCCACTCAAGTGTCCATAATATGTCAATGCTCCATTATCGTGTTGAACTTTTACGAGGTTTCCGTAGCCACCGCTCCATCCAACGTGAACTACAACTCCATCTTCTGCAGATACGATATGCGTTCCAAGTGGCGCTGCAATATCAAGTCCTGTGTGGAATCCCGATCCTCTTCCGAATGGATCGCTTCTCCATCCATAAAAAGATGTCATTCTGTGAGATGATGGTACTGGCCATTGTAAGTATGCCCCGTTGTTATTGACAACTGGTGCTGAAATATTTGAGTTGAACGCTTTATTTCTTTGCAACATTTCACGTCTTCTTTTTTCAGCTTGAGCTCTTTGTGCTGCAAGTAATTTTGCTTGTAGTATTGCCTTTTTTTCTTGGTCGATTTTGCCGTCGATTTTTTCAAGTTCTTTAATTAATGAAGATATTTCTGATTCTGTCATGCTGACATTTTTTGAAATATCGTCGATTAACTTTTGTTGTTCAGCCAATGTATCATTTAATGCTACGACTTTTAATTCCAAATTCTTTTTTACAATTTCCATTGTTTGCATTTTGGATTTTAGTTCGTCTTTTTTGTAATCTAATGAAATTTTTTCGTGTTTCAAATCGTTCAATAGATTTTTATCATATCTAGCAATATAATTCATCAAACTTACATTGTTCAATAAATCGTTCAAATTTCCAGATCCGAAAATCACATCAACTTTTGCGCCATCTTTTGATATATACATTCCTTTTAATCTTTTTTGAAATTCTTTTGTTTTTTTATTGATGCTAGATTGGTATTTTTCAATTTCTTTTTTAGTATCATCTATTGATTTATTGATTTTTTCCAATTCTTGTTGTTGAATAGCAAGTTCTGATTGAGTTTGAGTTAGTTTTAAGTTGATGTTTTTCAACTTTTCCATCTCAGCGTCTTTGTTATCTTTTAATTTATTTAGGTTGGATTTAGATTCGTTTAAATCCGAAGTTTTTGCTTTTTTTTCGTTATTTAATTCGGTTAATTTGTCTGCATACACTGCATTAGTCATAAGCATCATGCACAAGGCTAACGCGACAATTTTCTTCTTCATAATTCCTTCCTTATATTTTGAGATATTTTTTGCTACTTAATACGGAACCGAATGCTCCAATTCCGATGCCTAGACTGATAAAAATCTTCAACAAATCCCATCTAATCATCACTGGTGGAACTAAATATGTTGATATCAATCCATATACAGTCTTATTATACCTCAAATATCCATATCTGTATAGGTAATAACAAGCCAAAAACGCAACCACTGCGCCAATTATTCCGAAAAATATTCCCTCTACAACAAGTGGTGCAGATATTACTAAATTCGATGCACCGATATTTTTCTTAATTGCAATTTCTTTTCTTCTAGCATATACTGTCAATCTAATTGTATTTGAAATATTTATTATTGAAATCAGAACCAATATCGCAACTACGATTGAGCCTGCGTATTTTACAATTCTAGATGCATTTGAGATTTTTGCTATCAAATCCTTGTAAAAGCTTACCTTTTCAACACCGTCTATTTTTTGAAATTCTCTGACGTATTTTTCAGCGTCGTTTACATCCTTCAATGTAACTTCAAATGATGCAGGAAAAGCTGATTCCATTCCTTCAATCAAAGTTTTATCATCCAAAGATTTGGAGAAATTCTCCATAGCTTGTTTATTAGACACATACTTCAAATCCTTAACGCCATCTTTTTGTTTGATAAACTGCTCAATCTTTTTCGTCTTGTCCTCTTGAATTCCATTTTCCAAATACACATTGACAAGATTAACTTTTCCTTCGATGTCTTTTACAGCTTGATTCATTGTCAACATAGATATAATTACAGATCCCAAAATCAAAAGTGCCAGAGAAATCGTCGTCAAAGATGCAAGTCCCATCGATCTGTTTTTCCAAATCCCTACAAATCCTTCTTTCAAAGTGGATATAATAACTCTAATTCTTCTCATACATTCCACCTTCTTCATCTCTAACAATAATACCCTTGTCCAATTGAATTACTCTTTTTTGTAATTTGTTAACAATATCTTTCTCGTGAGTTATCATCATAACAGTCGTACCACGTTCATTAATTCTAACCAACGCATTGGCAATGTCCATGCTAGTCACTGGATCCAAATTCCCCGTAGGTTCGTCTGCAATAAGTAGTTTTGGTTTATTAACCATCGAACGTGCAATGCAGACTCTTTGCATTTCCCCACCGGATAGTTCGTGTGGATATGCATTCTTTTTATCCTTCAAATTTACCAAATCAAGGACAGTATCAATCGTCGATTTTATATCTGAAGAACTCTTTCCCAAAATTTGCATAACGTATTTTATGTTTTGGTACACAGTCTTATTCTCCAATAGTTTAAAATCTTGAAACACCATTCCTATACTTTGTCTTAATTTAGGAACCTTCCTAGCTTTTAATCTGGTTATGTCTTCACCGTATAGGTAAATCTTACCTCTATCTGGATTTATTTCTTTAAGTATAAGTTTCGTAATAGTTGATTTGCCCGCACCGCTTGGCCCAATCAAAAAAACAAATTCACCTTGTTCAATTCTAAAATTGCAATCGTTTAGTGCGCACACTTTATTTTTATATGTCTTATCTACATGAACGAATTCTAACATTTTTCACCTCGCAACCCTTATTATATCACAGTATTTTTAAATTTTTAAACAACTGGATATTTAAATCTTTTTAGGGTATATATATTTTTAGGTGATGAAAATGAATAAAAAAGAAATTAGAAAACAAATGTTACAACAAAGAGACTCCATCTCCGACAAACAAAAAGTCGACGATGAACTCTTAAAAGAATTGGAAAACTTAGAAGAATTCAAAAATTCCAAAAATTTTTTTGTGTATGTGAGCTTTGGCTCTGAGTTTAATACTCACAAACTCATCAAAGATTTGTTGGAACAAGGAAAAAAAGTATACGTTCCTTACGTAAAATCAAAAGGACAGATGATTGCCGTAGAAATCAAAAGCATGGATGATTTGGCTCCTGGAGCTTACGGAATCTTAGAACCTAAAAATCCAGTTGAATCAGACGTTAAATTTGATTTCATGCTAGTACCTGGATTATGCTTCGACAAAAACAAATACAGAATTGGCTACGGTGGAGGATTCTACGACAGATTCATCGACAAAATCGGCGAAGATTCCTACAAAGTTTCCATAGTCTACGATTTTCAATTAGTTGATGATTTGCACCCTGAAGAGTTTGACAGACCAGTTGACAAATTAATAATTCAAAAATAATTATCCACAAGCAAAAAGACCACAAAATTGAATTTCAATTCATGTGGTCTTTATTCGTATAAGTATCGTGGACAAGAACATCCAATCAACCAAACTTATAATTAAATTTCTTAAAAATATCCTTCAACTTTGATGTGTAAATTATATTTTAAACAATTCCATGTATCTTTCTTGAGAAGATTTTGATTTCTTGTCTATACTATAAATATTTACATCCAATTGCGATAAAATCTTCAAAATTGATTTAATATTTTCATCTTTTAGTATAATCAATTTATTTTCGTATTCATATCCATTGTTCATCAAAGTTTTTTTGACAAGTTCATCATTAGAAGTTGAGAGATTCAAATATTTTACAGATTCTAGTTTTTCTTCCAAGATTTTCTTATCCTTCAAGAACAAAATATCACGACTTATATCATCCAAATCATTCACCCCATGGCTCGATATAATAATTCCTACATTTTGTTTGGCAATCTCTTTCAATAAATTCTTCGTTTTTATAACACTTGTTGGATCCAAACCATTTAGAGGTTCATCTAATAAAACATAATCATTTCCCGGCAAGAAAGACATTGCAAGCATTAACTTTTTTTTCATTCCTAATGAATACTCTCCAACCCTTTTATGTGCAAATCCCTCTATCTCATATTTTTTGCATATATTATTCACATCTTCTGTAGATTTTTTATATGCATTCTTGATTAATTCCAAGTAATCTATACCTTTCATATTAAAATCTAAGATAGTTTCATCTCTGAAAAAAGTTAACTTATTGAAGATTTTTTCATCATCATACTGTTCATTATCTATTACTATTTTACCACCATCTATTTTTATGGAATTGGATATGCTATTCATTAGTGTCGTTTTTCTCGATCCATTTGGTCCAACCAAGGCTTTAATCTGTCCTTTTTCCAATCCAAAATTGACTTTATCTAAAATAGTTTTATCTCCATATTTCTTTTCTAAATCAATAACTTGTAACATTTATTTCCTCTTTTCTTCAAATTTCTTCTTGCTAATAAAATACAACACTACAGTCCATAAAATAATAGATATTACTCCAAACGTAAAATTTAAATATCCATTTTGTTGATGAAATGACATAAATCCATTCGCCACAGCAGAACTATCCATATAAGAGAATGGCAAAAAAGCAGGAACGAATCTCACAATGTACGGTAATCCAATTGATAGAATCACAATCAACGCAACTATCAAATTCGAAATTTTATTGTCTATGAATAGTTTAGTCATGTTTATGAAGATAGAAAAACAAGCACTCACAAGTATCGATAATATTGTGCTTTTGATAATAAATTCCCTGTATCTCATAACTTCTGCACTAAACATTATATTTGATATTCTCATTGTTGGAAGTTGTGAATTACCAATTCCACCAATTATTGTTCCAATTGCAAATACAATTGCCAAAACAATCAAGAATCCTATTATTGTGCTGAAAATACTTGATAATACATTTCGCCTAAAAATAGAATTTTTGTTAATCGGTGTTAGTTTTTGTATTTCTATAATCTTCTTATTTCTAGATAACAAACTTCCAAACATACAAGCAGACAATAATGTAACAATAATATTGAATTTCGTGTAAAACAAATCATATAACAGATTTATTCCTGTAATACCCTCACTACTACCATTAAACAAATAGGAAAATATCCTATCTTTTATCTTCAAATACTTAACTCCATCTTCAGGATTATAGTCAACATTATATATTCCATCATACATTCTATTTGAAGGTGTAACCTTCATCTTATTAAGTAAATCAATTTTATCGTACATATATCGTTTCGTGTACATACTTAAAGAATCGCACTTATCCATATATCCACTACTTTGATCAAACCTCAAATCTCCTGATGTGAATTTGTCTTGATAAAATTTGTAGAATTTATCTGGATCTCGTTCTCTATTGATGTACACTCTGTATTCTTTAATTCCACCTTCAAATTCTTTTTCAAAATTTTCAAGATTTTGATTAATTTCCGCCTCTGTCATATATGGATCATTTAAAATCTTCGCCTTATAAGACTGACCAAAAGCTAAGTAATTCTTGTAAACTTGTTCTCCTTCTTCACGTAATTTATTGTATTTTTCGGTTTTAAAAGCCGTAAATAACGAAAACAAACCAACTGTTATTAAAATAAACACAACCATTTGCTTGGAAATTATATTAGTTAACACCAAACCCTTTACACTAGTCGTGTCAACTTTTCTGTAGGATACTTTTTCTTTTTTCGCTCTATCCTTGACACTGAAACAGCAAACTAAAAGAATTATATCTACCAACAACAAGCACACCATTTGCATCCACGAAAAATATTTAGTTATGAATAGCGGATTGAATCTGTGATTGAACAATAACAAATCACCAACAAAACCACCAATAACAATAATAGAACAGATCATTTCCATTGTTTTCGATGTGAAAATTTTCTTGACAAATGATAATATTCCAAATACAAAAGTAGAAGATAAAACCAAAGTTACAATCGCTCGCAACAAGATTTCGTAAGGTTTCAAATACTCTAACTTCACAAATCCTAAGTTCTGTTTTTCAGTTAAGAATTTGTATCTTTCAAGTACAGATATGTGATAATAATCAAATTTACCGAATCCATCCAGAAATACTGTGCTAATTAACAATAAGAATAATAAAACTGACACAATATACATAATGTAAATTAATAAACTCATAAAAAATCTATTCTTTGTAATTAAGATGTTTTTAAATGGTAACTTCTTCAACACATCATCATTTTCCAAGGATATGATTAGAAATATAGCTAAAAATATCGCTGGAACTGCACCAAATAAAATAGATGACTGTTTCGAAATAATAGCAGCAAAATTTAACTGTTTATACTCATTTATAACTCCATTTGTTTTTGTCGAATTATCAGAATTTCTATGTTTAATAAAACTAATGTAGTCCTTATCTAGTTTTATCTTTTTGTATTCAGTATGAGAATCCAATTCATCTAAAAGTTCTAAAACGTTTTGCTCATGAGTATAGATTGATTTGGCATCGTATTTTCTGCTGTATTCTCCAAACGATGACTTGTTCGTATTTGTCGACATAAAATTATCTATCTCGTACAAATTATCCGATAACTTTCCATAATATTTTAATTCTGTGTCATATATTTTTTCGTTTTCTTCGACGCTTAACTTTGGATTTATCTTATTGCCACTTCTTTTGTTTTTCAAAAAATAAGCAATCAAACTATCAGTGCTGGATTCCATTTCTTTTATTCTATCTAGCTCATGATATGTTGACTTTTGCATTTGTAAAAATAAAGTTGCGAAGCACATTATTAACGACAATAAAATCACGAAAAAATATGTTTTGTTTCTGATTAATTTTTTATGTAAATATTTTAGCATAGTTTCCTCCTGTTATTGGTATTTTACTAAAAGTAATTATAAGCGTTTCACGGTGATTGCTTTCTTACTTTTTTTACGTTTTAGTTTTTTACCTCATTAACTCTTATCTATATTTTAACATATATTTTAATAAATATTACAATCATATGTAATATTAAAACATCATTAAATTTGAATTAACAGGAAATAAAGTAATAAAAAATAATTATCAACAAGAAAAAAGACCACAAAATTGAATTTCAATTCATGTGGTCTTTGAAACTTCTCATATTCCTAGAAATATCTAATTAAATATTCCCTTTATTCTATCAAACAAAGAATTGTTTCCTTCATTTCTCAGCACATAATTCATAACCTTGTCATTGCCAACTGCGTAATCTTCGATTTGGTTTTCGATAAACATATCAGGATACCACGTTGATCCATCGCCTTTGTTTAAATTCGAAGAGTGTATAACATCTTTGTAAGTATAATCATATCTTCTCATTTCTCCTGATGTGTGTATGAATAGTTTGCTTTTCCCGAGATATACAATATTTCCTCCAGACATATTATGATTTGAAGCTCCCGCAGTATTTGTTCCAATCATCTGTACATTTTCTAAGTTCCTTTTTACACTATCCAACATTCTTATCCCAGCTGAAAAAGTATCTTCACCAGTTAACACTTTAATATTGATTTTTGGATTTAATAATTGATATTGCATTATCGCAAACTCTAATTCTTTTGCGTTTGTAAACATGCCACCACCATTATATCTGATGTCTAATATGATGTTGTCAATATCTTTTGCTTGTATTTCATTTTGCATTTTAGTTATCATATCTTTTAATACGTTATCTTTATTGATATCGTAAGAATCATTATATTTAATTACTAAATTTCTGTTTGATTTATAGAAGTAAAATGGTTTATTTTCTGTGAATTGTTCTTTTCCCCAATTTGTATATGCATCCCATTTTAATTCACTAGTATCATACATTATTTGATTGTAGCTTTCATCATCGTAATAATTTTTGTATATTCCAATACTCTCAGTTTTAATGGTGTCTACAATTTTATCAACGATTTTTCCATTTTGCAAAATTTGTAAATGTACTTTATCTCCTTTTATTATATTTTCTTTTTTAAGTAAATCTGTGTATAACATGTAACCATAATGTAAAATATTTTTCTTTCCAATTTCATTCTCTGCAGAAATGTATTTGCACACTATTTTCAATATTTCAGATGATTTTACACCTTCAATGCTTACGATTTTAGAATACAATAAGTCCTTGCATTTTTCCGTTGTATTTATGATGTAGAATTCGTCGCCAATTATTTTTATTATGAACGGGAATTGCTCTGTCCCCAAATGCCACATAGCAGTTGTGTGTCTATCGTTCATGTTAGATATTATTTTACTAAGCTGTAAATTCAAATCTCCAACTGTATTTCCTGTTGGATTTTGTAGTAATTTATCAATATCCGAATCTAGTTGTTCTTTTGTGTATCCTCCAAGATAGCCTTGTTCATGAATATAAAAGCTTTTAAAATTATTAACATCTTTTATGTAATCTTCTTTTGATAAAATTCTATTTAATTCAATCTCTCCAAGTTTTTTGTGTTTTTCCTTGCTTGTATCTAAGTTTCCCTTGTTGTACATGCTATTTACAGATAATGTTAATACTTCTATATTATCAAGTTCATTTTCAGAATATGAAATATTAGAAAAAGCTATTGCTATAACTATGATTATAGCAGCGCTCATTTTTTTGATCTTATTTATCATTTTTGATTTGTATCCCTTTTCTGTAATGATTTTCATAAAATACTCCTTACAATGTTTCCTGGTATTATCTTTTCAAATTTTTTATTTTGTTGATCAAGAAATTGTCTCCTTCATCTCTCAATGCATAATTCATTGCAGGGTCATTTCCTATCATATAATCTGCAAACGACTGTTCTGCGTGGAAGTCTGGTGTCATTGTATTCCTATCAAAATCAAAGTTCATATAATTAAACAAATACGAATCGACATCTTCATAGTGTTGTCTAAAAACCATCATACAGTAAGATATTTGAAAATAAGTATCTTTAGTATAAAACATATTGACATTTCCACCATATGTTAAGACTGGAAATCCACTATCTGTTCCAATTACTTCAACGTTATGAAAATTCTTTACAAATAGCAAAGCGCAGTCTCCTGCAGAAGAGTAAGTTCCATCACTTATTAGAACTTTTATTTTGGTTTTAGGATTTGCCCCCTGATATGCCATCATTTTACTAAAAATATTGAAGATATATGAGGAATCTCCTCCGGAGTTATATCTTAAATCTATGATTATATTTGAAAATTTGTTACTATCTAATTTGTCACAGACATCCTTGGTGAATTTTTCAATCTTATAATTATCATTTTCAGTACAGGAATTATATCTAAGAATTAATTTGTCACCTTTTGTTTCAATATAGTGCAATCTGTTTACATCTACAGGATTTGATAATGGTTTTATTGAAACATTATTTTCATTACTAGTTCTTTTTCTTTCATATTGTAATATATCAGTTTTTCTTCCATTTATCTTTAATTTACTTACTATTAAATCATCTGACTTAACAAATGGTATAACTACTTTTATAATTTTATCTCCTGTTTTTAATTCATAAATATTCTGTTTTTCTGCAATTAGATTTTCTTTTTTCAAAATGCCGTAAGAATTTAATAAATAATTTTGCTGACGACGTCTAAAACTTTTGTTTTCTCCAATAGCATAAGTTTCTAATCTATCAACAATATCTTTTATTTTAATATTATTTATGCTTATAACTTCTGATCCTAGTAAGTTATTAAATTGTTCATTTGCTTCCACTATGTAATATTTCTCGTTAAATTCAGCTATAAAAACTTCAGATTTTTTCATATCAATTGGAAGAATAGTAACATGCCCTTGTTTATATTTTGAGATTACCTTCATTAAATCAAGATTTAGATCCAGAACAGTTTTATTTTGTGAATCATTTAATAGTTTATTATAAGAATTTCTAATTTCTTCAATGTTTTGTGCTTCATAATAAACATGATTATCAATCATAAAATCTCTTATACATCTTACCTGATTCTTATACTTTTCTGAACTAATAGGTTTAATGCCTTCAATTTTTTTAGAATCATATTTTTCAATGTTACTAGTGTTGATGTAATCAATTAAGTCCTGTTGGCTAATTGTTATAATTTCGTCCTGCTTAACAAAACTAGTAGTGGTTATAAAAAAAATCATAACCACTGCTAACTTTATCATTTTACTTAACGTCTGTCTTTGCAACATATCCATTACCTTTATTATAATTCTGGAACACATACTGAAGTTCCATAATAGTTGCATTTGTTATTCCAACAAGAAACTTCGTTTATGCTACAAACTCCACTTCCACTTGTTCCTGCTTCGTGATTTCTACCGTCTATTAAAATTTTCATATTTTTCTCTCCTTGAATTTTATGCCATTTCGGCAGATTTATTTTTAGACAATATTATTCTCCAACTACCTGCTTTAATTAATCAATAATAGACTTCATTTTATTAAATAACGAATTGTCTCCTTCATCTCTCAATGCATAATTCATCGCTGGGTCATTTCCTATCATATAATCTGAAAATGATTGTTCTGCATGGAAGTCTGGTGTAAGCATATCATTCTTGTAATCATAATTTTTGTAATTGTGCTTAAATACATCTTCCTTCTCGTAATTTTGAACATCTATGAATCTTGCAGCATACTGGCAATAAGTTCTAAGATTTTTTATATAAAACAGACTATCAACTCCAGTAGTAGTTTTAATTGTAAATCCTGAATCTCCACCTATTATTTCAACATTATCTAGTGTTCTCATTGTTTCTATTGTCGCAAATCCTGATGCCGAATATGTGAAGTTACCTACTAATATTTTTATTTTCGTCTCTGGATTTAATATTTGATAAAATTCCAATTCTTTTAATATTTGATGATATAATTCACTTCTTCCTCCTCCATTAAATCTTAAATCAATAATGATTTTTGAAGGCTTAATTTTATGTAATTTTTCATTTATTTCTTTTGAAAAACTGTGCATGTTGAATTCTGCATTATCCGAACATAAATTATAATAAATTATTAAATTTTTATTTTTTACTGTAGCATAAAAATTTTTTTCAGTTTGATTTATTATCTTTAGTGGTCTAATAGTTGTATGATCAATGTTTTTCATCTTTTCATTCATTTTTTTTACATCTATAAAGTACATGCCCGAATAATCTGAATCAACTTTACCATATTGCCAATCTTCAATTTTTAATGGATTAATATTTTTGTATAATATTTTACCATTTTTCTTCATTTTTAATTGTACTTCTTGTCCTTTTACTATGCTTTCTCTCTTTAACATATCAAGATTCACTAAGTAAACAGTTGCACTTATATCTCTAAAATTTTGGTTTTCTCCATACTCATACTTAAATAATTTACTTTTAACTTCTTCTATTGAAATATCATTTATTGCTAAAAGTTCGCTTCCTAGTATATCTGTATAATTTTTAGGACAATCAGTAATAAACACTCCATCAGAATACTTAAATAGTTTTATTGGCAAAATTTCTGTAAAATAATTATCTTTAATCCCAACATGACCTTGTTTTAAGCTAGATGTCAGTATCTTCAAATCTAATATAGTATTTACTATTGTATGTTCTTTTCTATTTTTAATAAATTTGTCGCATTCTGTCGAAAATTCCTCTCTGGACGTATTATTAAAAATAACATGATTTTCTTTCAAAAAGTTTTCTACATCTTTTATAGTTTTTTCATATTCTTCTTGTGATATTTTGCTTTTTAAATCAATAGTAATTTTGTCTTCTAAATCTATATTTCCTTCTATAATATTTTCATGTATATAATCAGGCACTTCTTGTACATTATTCGAATAGGTAAATCCTGAGCAAAAAATCAAAAAAATTAAACTAAGTATTGTTTTAGTAATAAAGCTAATTAATTTTTTCTTTTTATAACTTATACAAATGTGTTCTCTTTCCCTATTATTTTTCACGCTAATTTTCACTCCTTTTGATATTAAAACATAAAATTTACAATTTATTTGATATTTGACTTCTAATTTGTCGATATTAGTTTAAATGATATTTTTTTATGTATAGAATTAAGTTGCGTAACGTTTTCATAATATTTAAATAAAAGTCTTGCTATTAATTAATATTACCTTTAATAGATTTTATTGTCAAGAATTTACTTATTTAATTTCCTAATAAATGTGTGCTATTTAATCTATATCCTTGTGTATTAATGATATATTATCAATGTTCTTTATCTAATATAGATATTCCTTGATTTTGCTAAGTTATTTCTTTTATTTAAAATTTCAATATGTGATATAGTAATATATTCTTTTTTGAAATTATAATATGAACTAAAAAAACAGGGACATTATTTTTTAATGTCCCTGTAAGATTGGCCTAATATTTTATTTAAAATCCAATTTATCTACGAATTTTAGTATTTCTAATAGCTTAGTCCTTTTTTTGAATGTTTTCTCTATGTTTTTCTTCAAATATAGATACAAATCATCATTTCCAATTTCAAATGATTTGATTTCCATGACAATATTCATGTATTTTTTGTCTTTGTATGTGCTTTTTAATCTCTTTCGATAAATTTCCCAAACTTTTTCAAATGTTTTGTCTTTGTCTTGTTTGATGAGTTCTTCTACGAAAAGTATAAAATAATACGAATCGTGTATTGATGACAAGTTTTTGAATACATTCGTATAATCTTCTTCGTTCAAATATTTCTTGGTTTCAGATATTATTTCTTTTTCCATTTCAATTGAGTAATTATCATTGTCCAAGCTTTGTGAAAGCATTATTACGTAATCGTTGATTAATTTGAATGTGGATTCTTTGTCGTCGACTTTTGAGTATTTGTATAGAAACTCTCTCCATTTTGCTATGAATTTCGTCATGTAATTCATAAGTATATACGTTCTGACATCTATTGTGAACACGTAATTGGGTGTGAATATGAAGAACTTTTTGAAATAATCAAAATATTTTAACAATGCATCTGATATCATACTTATGGATAAGGTAGTGACTATTTCTTGGTTTTCTTCTGTTAATTGGATTTTTCCTTTTAATAATGATGGACTATTTCCATATTGTATGAGTTTTTTGATTGCGTATACGAATAGATAAGAATATGATTTATCATCTTCGATTTTGTCGAACAAATCTTGTAACATATCAAAATCTTTGTCTTTAATTAGATATAGTATCGTCTTTTTGTGAAGTTGTACTTCGCTCATATCGCTGTAGTAATTCACAACTGAAGAAAATGAATTTTCTTGTTCACGTTCTACTAGGTCGATTAGTTCGATGTCGCTGTTTCTGTCGTTAATGTATATGTCGTTAATTTTAAGAAGTTCTTGTTCGCTATTTTCGTTTTTGAATGCGAACTTCTTTTTGTTCCAATCGTAGATGCTTAATCCATCTGTTCCTGTTTTTTTGTATATTAAAAAGTTGTTTAATCTAAAAATATCGTAATTTTCCATAGCTTAAATTATATACAAAAAAAGCTACCAAATCAAATTTGATAACTTTTTTATAAAATATGTAGTTTAGATTATATACCCACAGATATTTTTAAAGCTTCATCCAACTTTATCAGAACTCTATCATCAAAGCTACCTACTTTTTCACGAAGCCTTTTTTTATCAATAGTTCTTATTTGTTCAGCTAAAATAACTGAATTTTTCGGTAAACCGTACTTGGATCGTTCTATTGCCACATGTGTTGGTAATTTCGCTTTATTTATTTGTGAAGTAATAGCTGCTATGACTACGGTTGGACTGTATTTGTTTCCCACATCATTTTGAACAACAACGACAGGTCTTACACCACCCTGCTCAGATCCAACAACAGGGCTTAAGTCTGCGTAAAATATGTCTCCTCTTTTTACTTTCATAAACTCACCCTATAAACTCTTCGCTATTTTAAGAACTGTTTTTATTATATCCAAAACACTTCAAGAAATCAATATCATAAACTTGCCCAACTTAAAAGCTGGGCTAAGATTAGTTGATTTTTTGTAAATAATCACACACTTCTACGACTTTTCCATTTCTAGTATAAATTCTAGGAATTCTCATTGTAACTCTACACAAAAGCTCATAGACATTTGTGTTTGCCATTTCTGCCAACTCATACAATGATATTTCTCCCATGTCATCTTTTCCGAACAACAAAACTTTGTCGCCGACTTTTACATCTCTAATGTATGTTACATCTATCATAATTTGGTCCATGCAGACTTTTCCCAAAATTTTTGCTTTTTTGCCGTTGATAATCACATAGGCTTTGTTGGATAATTCCAAAGGATAACCATCAGCATAACCTATTGTCGCTGTTGCAACTACTGTTTCAGAGTTTGTCGTGAAGGTTCTTCCATATCCAATGTCCGTTCCTTTTGGAACTGTTTTAATCATTGACACTGTTGTGTAAAGCGAAGATATTTCTTCCAGATTTAACCTAGAATTTTCTCTTACATAATCTGATGCGTGATAGCCGTAAAGTCCGATTCCGCATCTTATCATATCTAAGAAATATCCGTGAATTATCGCTCCTGCATCATTTGCTATGTGTTTTATTGGAACAGTTATTCCTCTGTTTTCCACATCAATCATAAAACCAATGTATGTATTGTATTGTTCTTTGGTATAGGAATAATCTTCACTATCAGCATCTGAAAAATGACTGTAAATTCCTTGCAACACTACATTATCCATTTTATAAATTTTGAATATTTCTTCCAAGCATTTATCGTGATCAAGTCTAACTTGGAACCCTAATCTTGTCATTCCTGTGTCGATTTTGATGTGAACTTTGCATATTTTGTTCAAACTTTTTGCAACGTTATTGATTTCAACTGCAGTATCGTAATCGTAAACTGTTAATTCGATGTTGTTTTTGATTGCGACTTCAATGTTTTCATTGGAAATGTAGCCTAAAATCATGATTGGTTTGAATATTCCATTTTTGCGAAGTTCCAAGGCTTCATTTATATTGGACACTGCAAAGTAATCTATTCCCAAATATTCCAATTCTTTTGTAATAAATGCTGCGCCTTGCCCATAAGCATTGGCCTTTACAACGGCACACATTTTGACTAAATTGCTTATGTTTTTGATTTCTTTGTAATTGTGTTTTAATTTATCTAAATCAACCTTCAAATAACTTTGATATTTAAACATTATTTCTCCTTACAAGCATTAATCGCTTCCGGTAAATTTCTAATAATATCCGATGCAATAATGCTGTCCTCTCCTATTTTTTGTTTTGCAAAATCTCCAGCCAGTCCGTGAATGTAAACTCCCAATTTACAAGCCTCGAACACATCTCTGTTGTGCATAAAACTTGCAATAATTCCAGACAAACAATCCCCACTTCCAGCTGTTGCCATTCCAGCGTTTCCTGTATTGTTTACATAAATTTCATCATTTTTTGCGACGATTGTGTGATGACCTTTGAGAACTACTATACATTTGTGTTTTTTTGAAAAATCTGATGCAACTTTTTCTCTGTTTTGATTGATATATTCTACATCCAATCCCGAAAGTCTACTAAATTCCAGTGGATGTGGAGTTATGGCAACAGAATAATCATCAAATTCTAGTTCACTGAAATCTTTTATTGAATTCAATCCATCTGCATCTATCAACACTGGTTTATGGAAGTTTTTGAGTACAGATTTTATCAACTCGTAATTTAATTTATCTTTTCCCATTCCACATCCAATTGCTACGCAGTTTTTATTGGAAATATATTCTAAAATTTGAGAAATAGAATTATCACTCAATTTTTTATCCTCACATTCAAGTGGAAGTATTATATTCTCAACGGATTTAATTTGCATAATTTCCGAGATAATTTCAGGAACAATTGTGTACACCAATCCACTTCCGCATCTAAGTGCTGCCATACTCGCCAAGTAGACGCTGCCACACATTCCGTTCGAACCACCAACTATGCATACTCTTCCGTAGTTTCCTTTATTGGAAAAGGGATTTCTTTTTTTTATTGTAAAATCCATTCTAATCCTCCAACATCAACACGCACATTGCTACTGCATATTCTCCATCATGAGAAATGGATGCATCAATATCTAAAACTTTTGGAAATTTATCTGTATTTAATTTTACAACTAATCCGTTATCATGTATAGACTCTACATCCATAAAACTCATTTTACCAATTCCAGTCTTCAAAGCTTTTGACACTGCCTCTTTCATGCAAAACATCCCTGTAATAGTCTGGAAACTTCTATTTTTGGATTCAATATATGAAATTTCTCGTTCAGTGAAGACTTTTTTCATAAATTTATCCAGATTTTTTATGTTTTTTATTCGTGAAACTCTTAGAATATCAGTTCCACATCTAATCTTCATTTTTGATTCCTTCAAATTTTTCCAAGAATTTGTTTCTCAATGCTAAAAAATCTAACTTTTCAATATCTTCCACGCTTTCCACATCTTTTACGAAATCTTCTACGATTTCTCCGATTATTTCAAATGAATTTTGTGAAAAGTTATTAATATTATATGATTCTGACAAATATTTTATACTTTCTTTCACTAATTTATCCGTCAAAATATCTTGGTAAGTTTGGTTGATATTGCAGTTACTGATTTCTTTTTCGATGATTCTTCTTATGGAATATATCACATAATACACAAAATCCATGAAAATCTCGTCGTTTTCTCTGTCATCAATGGCAAATAATATCGACAGACAGAAATTCCAGTTGAAGTCCTTGTCCAATCTGCTATTGAGTCCTTGTGCAAATGATGTGTGAATGTAATCTCCAAATTCCATATCTGAAAAATCATACAACTCACCAAAACTAATCGGCTTGTTACTTATTGCATTTACTTTGTTTAATATGTCGATTAACCTCTCTTCGTATTGTTTTTTCTCTAATACATCCATCACAGAAAACAGATAATCGCTGACCACATTTGCAATATTTCTCATATCTATTACAAATCCTAGATTGTATTTTAGCTTGAGCATGTAACCATCATGAATCATTTTTGTTATGATGCTCTTAAATTGTTGTCTTGTTGCATCATCTTCGTTTGATTCTACTGTCATCATTTTTTTATAAACACTGTTGAGTTGTTTGTCGATAATTGTAAGGTTGTTTTTGATTGAATACATCACATCACGTATCAAATCTTCTGTCATTACATAGTTTGAATTTTTGTACAAAATCGAATGATCTACTTCTCCCCAGAATACATTAACCATGGATTTTATTTGCACTTCGAAATTTATTTTCATTTCTTCATTTTCCACGAAAATTGCGTCAATTTTATAAATTTCAAACCCGTTTTTTTGTTTTTGTGGTTGAGGTTGATCCAAATTAAGCCTGATTCTCATATCATACTTGGAGTAATAATAGCCATTTTCGTCTTTGTAATAAAAAAGTCTTTTCAAATATTCGTACAAATCTTTTTCGTTTTCATTGAAACGACATTCTATTCTAACTCCTATCAAATCCGGAAATAGACTGAACACATCTTCTACGTCTTTACATTTTATATAATAATTTTGTTTTAGTATTTTTTCTTTGATGCTGTCTTCTTTTTTTACACGTGCGTTAATATTAATAACATCTTCGTTCGTTTCAAAAACTTTACTGAAAAACTCTTTTGCTTCTTCCGCAACAAAGTTTATAAATTTATTGCGACTATTTATTAATTTAACAGCATCATTCATAAATTGAAAAATTCCAGCTCTCATTTTTATTCTCCTTTTTATTGCTACTATTATTTTACCATATTTAAGCTTTTCACAAGCATTAAAAAAGAGCACTGCGTGTGCTCTTTTGATTTTACAATTTATAGAAACTTCATCCTGTTGGGATTAATATCTCGTTCTATTTCGTGAAAGCCCTTGATTTCGATGTTATTTTCTTCTATAATTTCTTCGATTTTGGGTTTGTCCTCCAAGTTATCGTACAATATAGAAATCCCACAACACACATCCAAAACTCTTGGTGTTGGCGCAATCGTAGCTTTAATAGAATTTTGTTTGATTAAATCGTAAAGTTTTTGTCCGTTTGCTACATCTTTGAACAAGATGTAGTTCATTTTATCTGCCATTTTCAATCATTTCAACGAACGCTTCAATTCTTGTCTTCAATTGTTCGCTGTCTTCGTCTGTATAATCAGTTTCAATTCCCAATACTGGAATGTTGTGGTCTTTAAGTTCTTTTTCTACAATGTGACCTTCTGTATCGTAAATATTACAGAATTTTAAGTTAACATCGATTACACCATCAACGTTGTATTCTTTTGCAAGTCTGATGATGTCGTCAACTCTTTCAGTGTTTGGAGTGTAGCATGCACAGTTGATACCTTTCATGTATCTATCTGTTAAGTGATCAACCATTTCGTCCATAGTCTTTCCAGATTCATCTACTGTTAATTCGAAATATCTTGAACCTGTACACATTTCTTCACATACAACTGCTGCTCCACTTGATTCGATGATGTGGTGTAATTTCCAGTTTGGAATGGACAATGGAGTTCCTGTTAACATTAATCTTGTAGCGCCTTTTTTGTACACACTAACGTTTTGTTCTTTTCTCTTATCCAATTCATCGCATAATTCATTAACTTTTTGTGCAAATCTTGTTGGGTCATCGTAGAATGCAATTTGTGAAATCAATAAGCAGTCCTTACCACTGATTGGAACATTATCTAATTTACGGAATTCCCATAATCTTTGCATTGCACGTCTTTTGTTATTGATTAAAACAATAGCATCGTGTAAAGATTCTGGAGTTAATTTGTTGCCAGTTAATTCTTCGATTCTATCGATATATCTGTAAACTTCGTCTTTGAAGAATTCAACGTCTTTGTCTCTTTTCATTTGTGGCAAATCGAAGATATACATTGGCGCATCTTTTGACATGATTTCCCAAGCTTTTTTCTTGCCATCGCAAGTTGTTTCTCCAACGAATAAGTCTGCAAGTCTGAAGAATGGACAAGTTTTTTCAAATCTAGCACCCAAAGATGCCTTGATTAGCGGACATGTTGCAGTTGGAAGATATTTTTCTCCACCTGGTACCCAGAATTGTGATCCTGAACACAAACCAGTATTGATAGCTCCGCAGCCAAATACTACTTCATCAGGAACGTGAATACAGAATGTTCCTACAACCTTTCCGCCGTTTTTTTGGAATTCGATTAATTCAGCTGGTCTAATCCCGTGGATTTCTGCAACAACCATGTTGAAATAATCCATTTTTTCTGGTCTGTTTTCTTGTGATAAATATACATCACCAAATGCTTGTGGTAAAACTTCACATAAAACGTCGTGTTGATCGACATCCATTCCTAAATCTTCCCACATTTTTCTGTAATCTGCCATTTTAAATACCCCCTAGTAAGTAATTACATTATCATCATAATCAAATTGGCTGCAGTTACATATCACATAATCTGGTTTGAAATCAAATTGCCTGTACTTTTCATCTATGTATTCAAAACCTTTTTTTGTAAAAATATCGTGATATTCACCTTCACAAAAATAGCCTTCTTTGATTAACTGATCAAATTTTTTGTACACTCCAGCTGCTGCCTGAAGTTTTACAGATGATTTTTCCCTAAATGAATCATCTATATGTCGTTTGATGAATTCTATTCTTTTGTCAATGTCGAAGATAAATTTGGAGAAATACTCCACCTCATAAATTCTTCTCTCATCGATATCGCATTTTCTGAGATTGAATATAAGAGATGAAATTTCTCTTGATTTTTCGATTAGTTCATAGAACTTTTTTTCGTCAAATTTTTTGTTTAATTTTTCTTCCAAATACGCAATCAAAGACTTGTAATCTTTGTATTTGTACACGAAAACATCCTTGTTAGTTTTCTTTTTCAAAGTTTCGTAACGAATTTTGCAACTATCATCTACTATAAAAAACGATGAACTAAACATAAAAGGACATCTCCCGAGTTCCAAATAAGCAAAAGAAGAATTCAACATATCACAGTAGTTATTATCCGTATAATCTTCTGTGACTTCCCTATCTATTCCATAAGAATACACCGTTGTAACTCCAAAACTCTCGACGATTTCCCATGGAACTCTACCCCACAATGAAACAACAGTTGTAGATTCTCTCAATGTGAGTGCATCGATGTATGCGTTTTTTCTAATATCCAAATAATCCATTATCTTGCTAAGACTGCTGCTCCTATTGCCCCTGCAAATCTTGCATTCTCGTTTGTTTCTACAGTTGCTGACAAAAGCTCTGACAAATGTTCTGTCATATAATCATTTCCCGAAAAACCTCCAGTTAAGAAATAATAATCTGTAGCAGGAAGTCTGTGAACCAAAGTCTTCACTTTGTTAATAATAGAATTAATTACACCACAAGCAATATCTTCTTTAGGTGTACCTTTTCCAATTAATGAAATAATTTCTGTTTCTGCAAATACTGTACACATTGAAGAAATCTTGACATCTTTTCCAGTTCTTGCCAATGCAAACATTTCGTCAAGTCCAACTCCAAGACGATTTGCCATTACTTCCAAAAATTTTCCAGTACCGGCAGAACATTTATCATTCATTATGAAATCTTCCACCATACCATTTTTGTAGCTTATCGCTTTTGTATCTTGTCCCCCAATATCGATAATAGTCATGTCAGCGTCGTTGAAAAAACTTGCGCCCTTTGCATGGCATGTTATTTCTGTAACAACTTTGTCCGCAAAAGGAACAGAAACTCTTCCGTATCCCGTAGCGACAACTTTGCTATTATCTTCGTTAACCCCATTTGATTCAAGCCATTCTTTGATAGTTTTGCTAGTTTCAACAGAACTCCATCCTGTTGGCATAACTTTCTTGAATACAATTTCTTTTTTTGAATCATCCAACACAACTACCTTTGAAGCAGTTGATCCGATATCAATTCCTACATAATACATATTTATCACCAATTTCATTATAACATCAAATAAAACCTTTTTATGGTTTATAGAATCATTCAATAAATATGGCCTTATTTATTGATAAAATTTATAAATAAAATTCTCTACTACAATAAATCAAATTTTTAAATCTAAAATAATTTTTAGCAAAAAAATAGTAGCGCATTTTAAAATGCACTACTCATTTATTTTTTATTTAAAATAATGGCCAAATTATTCTTAAAACGAATACTATTGCCAAGATATACATCAAAATTGAAATATCTTTTCTTTTTCCTGCTAATAATTTAATCAATACATAGCTTATCATTCCAAAAGAAATTCCTTCTGCGATTGAATAACAAAATGGCATTGCAATTATTGTTATAAATGCTGGAATTGCTTCCGAATAATCGTAAAAGTCGATTTCTTTGATTGAGCTAAGCATGAATAATCCAACGATTACTAATGCAGGTCCTGTTGCTTGTGCAGGAATCATTCCAAACACTGGGAACAAGAATAAGCTTAGGAAGAAAAAGAATGCAGTAGATAAAGCTGTAAGGCCACTTCTTCCACCTTCTGCAACTCCTGATGCTGATTCAACAAATGTAGTTACTGTACTTGTTCCAAGCAAAGCACCAGCTGTTGTACCAATTGCATCTGCTAATAATGCAGGAGAAGCTTCTTTTAATTTACCTTGTTCATCTAACATTCCAGCTTTTGCACTAACCCCTACCAAAGTTCCAACGGTATCAAAAATATCTACAAATAAGAATGTGAACACTACTGTGAACATATCGAAAGTAAATATCTTGTCGAATTGAATTTGAAAAGCTACTGGAGCTAATGATGGTGGCAATGTTATTGGAGATCCACCTTGGTATTTTGACACTCCCAAAATCAACGCCAAAATTGTTGATGCCAAAATTCCATACATCAACGCTCCTTTGATTTCTCTAGCCAAAAGCAATGCGATAATGAATAATCCTACAACGAAAACTACACTTTCTCTGCTCAATAGATTTCCTAATTGTAAAACAGTACCTTCACCTTTTAAAATAATTCCTGAATTTACTAAACCAACTAACGCTATAAAAAGTCCAATTCCACAACTAACTGCTTTTTTCAAATTAATTGGAATCGCATCAAAAATCATTTCTCTTACTTTAAATAGTGAGAGAATTAAAAATATAATACCTTCTAAAAATACTGCAGTAAGCGCAAATTGCCAAGTATAGCCCAATGTTTTAACAACTGTAAATGTAAAAAATGCATTAAGTCCCATACCTGGAGCAAGTCCAAATGGTAAGTTCGCTAAAAAAGCCATGCAAATCATTGCAATTATACTTGCAACTACACTAGCCGTAAAAACACCGCCCTTGTCCATTCCAGTTTGGCTCAACATTTGTGGATTTACTGCTAAGATATAACTCATAGTCATAAACGTAGTAAATCCTGCCATTAATTCCGTCTTAACATCTGTTTTTTTCTCAGTTAAACGAAATCTTTTTTCTAAAAAATCCAAGTTTTCCCTCCTTAATTTTTATCAAAATCTTCGTATTCCAATTGTTTATCTTCCCAATCTGAATACAAAGAATTTTTCTCAGCGTTAAGATTTTCCAATTCTTCATTTAATTCAAGAATTTTTTTCGGATCATCGTAAATGTCATTTTGACAAAAAATATCTTCAATTTCTTTGATTCTCTCATCAATTTTATCAATATTTGATTCGATAGTCTCGATTTGTTTCCTTAATTTTTTAAGATTATTAGTAATAGCGCGTTGTTTTTTCTTTTCCTTAACAGCGGCAGTTTTGTTCAAACTTTCTTCTGTTTCATCTGTTTTAGAATCATTTATTTTTTCTTGATAATAATCGTAATTTCCAAGGAAAGTCGTCGATTTGTCTTTTTCTAATACAATAATTTTATCACAAACTCTATTTAAAAAGTATCTATCGTGGCTAATTACAAAAACCGTACCCTCGTAATTTATTAAAGAATCTTCCAAACTTTCCTTTGAGTCTATGTCCAAGTGGTTAGTAGGTTCGTCCAGTAATAAAAAATTTGATTTTGAAAGCATCAACTTCAATAACGATACACGAGCCTTTTCTCCACCACTTAAATCTTCAATCAGTTTGAAGATATCGTCTCCAACAAAATTCATAATAGCAAGCGCACTTCTGATTTCGTAGTGAGTCATTTTGGGATATTCGTCCCAGATTTCATCGATAATCGTGTTTTTGTCGTTCAAATAAATTTGTTCTTGGTCGAAATATCCGATATTAACATTAGATCCTAATCTGAATTTTCCTGAAGTTGGTTTTAATTTTTTAGTTATAATATTAAATAAAGTCGTTTTACCAACCCCATTTGCTCCGATTAGTCCAACTCTTTCTTCCTTATATATATCTAAGTTACAGTTCTCAAAAATTAACTTGTCGTCAATTTTTTTGGACAAATCTTCAACCATCAACACGTCTTTGCCGCTTGGCGAGGATATTTTGAATTTTATTCCAAATGTTCCGTCATCATAAGTAGGCTTATCCATTAGTTTCATTTTATCTAGAAGTTTTTTTCTGGATTGTCCTTGCTTATTCTTTTTCGCATTATCAGTACTTGTATATTTTTCAACGATTTCAAGTTGTCTCTTGTACTCACGTTGCTGATTTTCGTATGTTTTACGTTGAATATCCATGTAGATTTTTCTTTGTTTCATAAAACCAGTGTAATCTGTTTCGTAAGTTTTGATGGTTTTATTTTCCATGTGAAAAATCCTGTTTACAATTCCATCTAAGAAATATCTATCGTGAGAGATTATAACGCAAGCACCTTTGTAATTTTTTAGAAAAGTTTCCAAAAACTCGATAGCTTTGATATCCAAATGGTTGGTAGGTTCGTCTAATAATAATACGTCGCATTTTTGAAGAAGAAGTTTTGCGAGCATTATTCGTGATTTTTGACCACCACTGAAATTAGTGACGTTTTTGTCCAAATCATCATCCGAAAATCCCAGGCCCTTTAATGTGCCTCTGATTTCAGAATCGTAGAGATATCCCCCCATTGATTCGAATCTTTCCAAATCTCTGTGGTATTTGTTCATCAAATCTTCCAAATCTTCAGCATCATTCATTTGATTTTCGTATTCTCGAAGTTTGTTCTCCAATCTCAATACTTCTGAAAAAACACTCAAACATTCTTCGTACAAACTATTACTTGAATCAAATGAATTGTGTTGCTTCAAGTATCCTATTTTCAAATCATTTTTAATGAACAAATCCCCACCGTCTTTTGATAATTCTCCTGTCAAAATATTAAACAAAGTGGATTTGCCAGCACCATTTATTCCTATGATTCCAATTTTATCATTGTCGTTAATATTAAAAGTCACTTTTTCCAAAATGCTCTTATCTAAGAAAGATTTTTCTATGTCTTTTGCGCCTATTAGAATCATTTTTTTCACTTCCTAACTAAACAGTCAATCAACCCAATGATGAGTTAATTGACCTTATTTTTTTAAAGATGACACAACTTTATTTGAATCTACATCTATAAGTTTGATTTCATCTTCATCTATTATTGCGACTGATTTGACACCGTCTTTTGGAATCGAAGGGCTTCCAGGATTTAACAAAATAACTCCGTCTTTTTCTTCCAAAACTTTTACATGAGTGTGACCTGTTATCACGATATCGCAATTATTCGCATTGGCAATCCTAATTCTATTGTCTTCATCTTCTTCATATCCATGAATTGTGAAAATTCTATATTTGCCAAGATTTAATATTCTATGCTTTTGTGTCAAATCGTGTTCAATTACCATTTGATCTACATCGCTGTCGCAATTTCCTCTAGTATAGATTACATTATCCATAGATTTGAAAATAACCGCCAAATCTTTTGGATTATAATCTTCTGGAAGAGCATTACGAGGTCCATGATACAAAACATCTCCCAGATGCAAAATCGTATCGCAATCTTTTAAAATCTCCAGAGCTTTTTTTGTATTGTCCAAAGATCCATGAGTGTCGCTTATTACGCCTATTTTCATTAGATTAATACCTCATCCAAAATTTCTTTTACATTACTTGTAAAATAGAATTTGATTTTTTGTCTTATTTTAGGATCAATATCTTGTATATCTCTCTTGTTTTCTTTCGGCAAGAACACCTTATTGATTCCGTATCTGTGAGCAGCCAATACTTTTTCCTTGACACCACCAATTGCCAAAACCCTTCCTGTAAGTGTTATTTCTCCGGTCATTGCAAAATCGTGTTTTACTTTTCTTCCTGTCAATGCACTAACCAAAGCTGTAACCATTGTAACACCTGCTGATGGGCCGTCTTTTGGAACAGCTCCTTCTGGAACGTGAATGTGAATATCTTTTTCTTTGTAGAATTCACCTTTTATTCCCAAAGCTTCTTGATTGCTTCTGATATATGAAATAGCAGCCATGGCCGATTCTTTCATTACATCTCCAAGTTTTCCTGTAAGTTGTGTTTTGCCGCTACCATCCATTACATTCGCTTCAATTGTAAGAATTACTCCGCCAACTTGTGTCCATGCTAATCCATTTACAACTCCAACTGTATCTTCTCTTGGAATTTCATCATCTAAAACTAATTTAGATCCCAAGAATTTTTCCAAATTTTTATTGTTAACTACAACTTTTTTTACATCGTCTTTTACGATTTTTACCACAGCTTTTCTGATAACTTTCCCGATATTTCTTTCAAGCTCTCTTACTCCACTTTCTCTAGTGTAGTTGTTTATAATTGTATAAATAGCATCTCTTGTGATGTGAAATTGTGATTTATCCATTCCATTTTCTTTTAATTGACGCGGAAGCAAATATCTATTAGCAATTTCAAATTTTTCAGAATCTGTGTAGCTTGTAACTCTGATAACTTCCATTCTATCTAACAAAGCATCTGGGATTTGTTCTTGTGAGTTGGCAGTTGTAATAAATAAAACATCTGACAAATCTACAGGGATTTCGATGTAATTATCTGTAAATTCGCTATTTTGTTCTGGGTCTAAAACTTCCAATAAAGCACTTGCAGGATCTCCTCTAAAATCAGAAGCTAACTTATCAATTTCATCCAATAAAAATACTGGATTTAATTTCTTAGCTTTTTGCAATTGAGTTATAATTCTTCCTGGCATCGCACCAATATAGGTTTTTCTGTGACCTCTAATTTCTGCTTCATCGCGCACACCACCCAATCTCATTGATACAAATTTTCTGTTAGTAGCATCAGCGATTGATCTTGCTATTGAAGTTTTACCAACTCCTGGAGGTCCAACCAAACAAAGTATAGGTCCTTTCAATGATCCTGTCATTTTCTTAACTGCCAAATATTCTAAAATTCTTTTTTTCACATCTTCAAGTCCAAAATGACCATCGTTCAATACTTTTTCTGCTACCTTCAAATCAATTGAACTTTTTGATTTTTTATTCCAAGGAATATCCAATACTTGATCGATGTAATTTCTAATCACAGTACTTTCAGGATTATTTGGATTCATAGAAGATAATCTGTTGATTTCTTTTAAAACGTGTTCTTCGGAATCTTTTTTGAGTTTTAGTTTTTTAACCCTATTAGCATAATCGTCTGTATCTTCGATATCATATTCTTCTCCCAATTCCATCTTAATTTGACGCAATTGTTCTTGAAGAAAATATTCTTTTTGTGTATCAGATATTTCTTTATTTGTTCTTTCTTCGATATCTTCTTTTATCTTCAAAAATTCAATTTCTTTGATTACAAATTTGTACACCAATTCAATTCTTTCATCCATATCCAAAGTTTCTAATAGCAAAATAGAATCCTTGTCATTTAATGAAATAAGCATTGCAATTGTATCTATTAAAGAACTAGGATCTTCTTCATTTAAAAGACCGCCGAGTAAATCTTGTGGCAATGGCTTTTTGATAATTTCTGCCAAACTTTCAAACGAAGAAATAATCATCCTAATCATAGTCAATGATTTATCTGTTGGATGATATTTTGTCTTATCGTACTCCATAACCTCTACGTTTGCTTCTAGGAAACTGTCGTTTTCGACAAAGTCTACGATTTTCGCTCTATCATAAGCTTCTACCAAAACTCTTATATTTCCATTTGGCATTTTAATTGTTTGTTTGATACTTGCAAGAACTCCTGTATGATAAAAATCTTCCTTTGTAATGTTTTCTAACATTGGGTCTTTTTGAGTACAAATAAAAATCTCAGAATTCCTGAGCAAACTAGCATTTAAAGCATTTAATGAAACTTCCCTTCCAACTTCAAAATGTTGGATATTATTTGGAAACAACCACAAACCACGCAACGCGATTATTGGAAGTTTCTTTTCTGATATTGTATAGTATTCTTTCATCAAACTCCTCTTTCGAATTTAATCTATTGATAAAAATAGCTCACCTTACGTGAGCTATTTGTGTTATTTATTATTTGTTTTAAAAACAAGTTTTGGGTCTTTTCCTTCTAGTACACTTTCTTTTGTCAAAATAACTTTTGAAATGTCTTGTCTTGATGGTAGCTCAAACATAATATTCATCAAAGATTTTTCTATTATTGTTCGCAAACCTCTGGCGCCTGTTTTTCTATCATAAGCTAATTTTGCAATAGCTTTTAATGCATCTTCATCAAATTCAAGCTCAACATCATCCATTTTGAATAATTCTTGATATTGTTTGATAACCGCATTTTTAGGTTCCAAAAGTATTCGAATTAAAGCTTGTTCATCTAGTTCATCAAGTGTAACTAAAACTGGAATTCTTCCTACAAATTCAGGAATTAAACCGAATTTAATCAAATCTTCTGGTCTAATATCTTTGAACAATTCAGAAATTTTCTTGTGTTCATTATCTCCCAAATCCGCACCAAAACCTATCGATTTTGTTTCTGTTCTTCTTTCGATTATTTTTTCTAAGCCTTCAAAAGCTCCGCCAACAATGAATAAAATATTTCTCGTATCAACTTGAATATATTCTTGGTTAGGATGCTTTCTTCCACCTTGTGGTGGTACGTTACAAATTGTACCTTCAACTATTTTTAGCAAAGCTTGTTGTACACCTTCACCGCTAACATCTCTAGTGATGGAAGGATTTTCGCTTTTTCTAGTAATCTTGTCGATTTCGTCGATATAGATGATACCTTGTTCTGCTTTTTCGATATCGTAATCTGCCGCTTGAATAAGCTTCAAAATCACATTTTCTACATCTTCTCCGACATATCCAGCTTCTGTAAGACTAGTTGCATCGGCAATAGCAAAAGGAACATCTAATATCTTAGCTAATGTTTCTGCCAAAAGTGTTTTACCACTTCCAGTCGGGCCTACCAATAAAATATTCGATTTTTGTAATTCTACATCATTGTTCATTAGATTAGAATTAATTCTTTTGTAATGATTATATACTGCAACAGCCAAGGCTTTCTTGCCTTCTTCTTGTTTGATTACATAATCATCAAGCACATCCTTGATTTCGATTGGCTTAGGCAAATCAATTCTTTCTTGGATATTATCTACATCTTTGAATTCTTCTTCGATTATGCTATTACATAATGAAACACATTCATCGCAAATAAAAACTCCAGGTCCAGCAATTAATTTTTTTACTTCATCTTGTGATTTCCCGCAAAAAGAACATTTATATTGATTTTCGTTTTTTGGCATAAATATTTCCTTATTTAGAAGTATATATAACTTCGTCTATCAATCCATACTCTTTTGCTTCTTCTGCTGTTAGTATGAAATCTCTGTCTGTATCTCTTTCAATTTTTTCTAGAGGTTGTCCAGTTCTTTCAGATAATATCTTGTTTAATAATTCTCTCTTCTTCAAAATATTCTTAGCGTGAATTTCGATATCACTAGCTTGTCCTTGCGCTCCTCCAAGTGGTTGATGGATTAAAGTATCTGCGTTTGGAAGTGCATATCTTTTTCCTTTTGCTCCACTTGTTAGAAGAATTGCGCCCATACTAGCAGCCATACCAACACAGATAGTTGAAACATCTGGTTTAACGTATTGCATAGTATCGTAAATTGCTAATCCCGCACTTACAGAACCGCCTGGTGAATTAATATATAATTGAATATCCTTTTTAGGATCTTCACTTTCTAAAAACAATAATTGAGCTATAACAAGATCCGCCATCTGATCATTAACTTCGCCTGTAACGAAAATAATTCTTTCTTTTAAAAGTCTAGAGAAAATATCATATGATCTTTCACCTCTATTACTTTGTTCTACAACCATTGGTACTAAAGATGGCATATTAATAACCTCCTATTATTAATTCTAATATATTGAAATATTATTTATCTTCTTTGTCTTCAGATTTTTTAATTTCGAATTTAGTGTTTTCTACTAATTTTTCTAAAGCTTTCTTTCTCTTGATGTCTTCTTTTAAGAATTCAACATTTGGGCTGTTTTTGAATTCTTCGATGAATTTTTCTTCATCGTCTTTTCCATAAACCTTAGCGAATTCTTTTAATTGTTCATCTAATTCTTCATCTGTAGATTCGATTGCTTCTTTTTCGATATATTTTTCTAATACCAAATCGCCCTTAACTTTTAATTCAGCGTTAGCTCTTAATTCTTTTTTAACATCTTCTTCTGAAGTGTTAGTGATTTGGAAGTATTGATCTGTATTTAATCCCATTTGTTGAACTCTTCTTGCAAAATCTTGGAATTGACGATTAACTTCGTTGTCAATCATAGATTCTGGAACTGAAATTTCAGTAGCTTCAATCAAAGCTTCTACAGCTTTGTTTTGTTTTTCAACTAATTGTCTTTGTTCGTTGTCTTTTTCTAAGTGTTCTTTGATGTCTTTCTTGTATTCATCAAGAGTATCGAATTCAGAAACGTCTTTTACGAATTCATCATCTAATTCAGGTAATACTTTTTCTTTGATTGAATTGATTTTACATTCAAACTTAGCATCTTTTCCCTTTAAAGAATCTTCGTGGTAATCTTCTGGGAATTTAACATTAACATCAAATTCATCTCCAGCATTGTGACCTACGATTTGTTCTTCAAATCCTGGAATAAATGTGTGTGAACCTAAAACTAATTCGTAATCTTCAGCTTCTCCACCATCAAATGCTTTATCATCTACAAAGCCTTTGAAATTGATAGAAACAGTGTCGTTTTCTTTAGCTTCTCTTCCTTCAACTTCTTGAACTCTTGCGTTTGATTCTAATTCGTGGTTGACTTTCATATCAACATCAGAATCAGTTACTTTGAATTCTTCGATTTCTGCTGAAAGCTTAGAATAATCACCTAATTCAAATTCTGGTTTTAAATCAACAGTGAATTTTACTTTTACATCATTGTTTTCAGTAATATCATCAAGATCGATGTCAGGTTGAGAAACTGGTTCTAATTCTAATTCTTCGATAGCTTTTTCGTAAATTCCTGGTAATAAAAGATTTACAGCATCTTCGTAAAATAAACCTTCACCGTAAGCTCTTTCCAACATTTTTCTTGGAACTTTACCTTTTCTAAATCCTTTTAAACTAAATCTAGATCTATTCTTTTTGTAACTTTCCTCAATTGCGTTATTGAAATCTTCTGCAGGTATTTCACATGTGAATACCGCTTGGTTATTTTCTTTACTTACAAGCACTGCGCTCATACTTTCCTCCTAATTTTTATTTAAAACTTAAATTAATTTCACTTAAAATAGAAATTCCAGGTAATATTATACCCTAAATACCATTTTTTTTAAAGTTTTTTAGCTAAAATGATTAAAAAAATGTCATTTTTGCTCAACTTTGTAGTATAAATCCAATTTTTTTGCTAATTTTTCAAAATTTTCTTGCGTTTTGCCAATATAAACACCGTTTTGTATTGATGTCGTGAGAAGCTTATTGGTAGACTTGTCTACATTTCCTTCATTTACTAAAATATTTACGTAATTTTTTTGTAGACTAACATAAGACGCCAATAAAGATGTTCTTATATCCTTATACTCCGTAAAGATAATCTTCGAGTATTTTATATTGGAATTTTGTGCATAGTTTGCATCATAAACAGATCTGTAATCATTTCGTGTGACCTTGAATCCATTTTGCTTTAACTTCTCATCGTATTCACTACTTATCATTGAAGTTGGTTGATCTATCAATATGTTTGAAATACCCTTATTAATGGCAAATTTTATAATCGATTCGTCAAATTTCTTACCAGATAAAAATGTAATCGCATATCCATTTTTTAGATAGTATCCCATCTTTGCTTGAATAAAATTAAAATTAGACATATCGCTAAGAACCAACGTATCGGTAGGGTTAAGATTAGTATTTTCTTTGATGACATTCTTTGATACCTCTGCGCGATTTTTCCCGTCAATTCTCGAAACCAACAAACCACTCAATTTCAAATTATCAGAAATCTCTTCTGAAACTGATTTTGGACCACCGATAATATACACATTTTTTGCTTTCAGTCTATTTACTTCTTTTAATATAGGACTTTCCTTCTTTATATATGCTCCATCATTTTGAATAAACAAAATCGCCGCCTTGTTCTTATATGCAAAACTTAGTGCCGAAATTATATCACTTTCTTTCTTTTCATTTACAATAACCAAATTAGGGTTTTTATCATAAACTTCTGCAGTCAATTTCTCTGATAAATTTGAACAGTCTTCCTCAATTATTTTGTCCAGAACAACATTCGTATCACAGAAAGATTTTGTTGATAAAAACAATAAGCACATACACAAAAATAAAATTCTTTTCATATTTACCTCTTTATTAATTATATATTAAAATCAAAACAAATTGCAAAAATATATCAATTGTTGCAAATTTCTGCAATTTAGTTATATAATTAGTTAGTACTATCAAAATGATGAAAGGAATTGTATATGTTCGTATTGGAATCAAAATTGATAAAGGCAGTTCAGATAAAATCAAATGAAGAATCTCACGAATTAGCCGATAAAATATTAAAAAATTGGGAAGAAACTGAAACTAATATTAGATCCCAAAAGAACACAATTATTCAATTGCTAGGGATATTTTGTTGGAATCAGGTTAAAAATATAAGTGATCCTGAAAGTCTAAAATATAATGAAATAGAAAAAAACAAATTATTAAATAAATTAGATCGCGATGATTCAGAAAATTTAAATGAAATATTTCACGAAATCGTTGAGTATTATACAACAAATCAAAATATATTTACTAAAGGCTGTGAAAATCCTTTAATCAAAAGAACTTTGGATTATATTTACAACAATAGCGAACAAAAAATTTCGCTGGAAGTGTTATCTGATCATTTGCATATATCTAAAAGTTATTTGTCGACATTGATTTGCCAAAACACCGGCACTACACTTCCAAATATTTTGGCAACTTTCAGAATTGAAAAAAGCCTCCTACTTTTGACTTACACTGACAAATCAATCAGCGAAATATCAAAAGAATTGGGCTTCCAATCAGATTCTTATTTTTGCCAACAATTTAAAAATATAAAACAAATCACACCTAAAAAGTTCAGAACAATAACAAAGCGTGACCTTTATTAAGGCCACGCTTTTTTTTATTGTTTATCGTAATCTTTAGAATGTGGACAAGAACTGGATCCGCAATCACAGCTGCCACCTTTTTTTATAATATGACGTACTGCAAAAACAACTGCAGCCGCAATTATTATTAATATTATTATATCTGCGATATTCAAAAAATCACCTTCTTTTAAATTATAACTCTATTGTACCGCTCTTTTTGATTCATTATGTTTGTATTTATCTTTTCTAAAAATCAAATACAACATTACAACAAATACTGCAAGTGCTATACCTGTCATTATTGTAAATGGTTGTTTTACTACCAACACATTTAAGAATTGATATACCATGAATGAAATTAGATAAGCAAAAACAATTTGATAAATAATCGCAAATGCTGTCCATTTTGAAGAATTCATTTCTTCTTTTATAGCACCAACTGCCGCAAAACAAGGAACTGTTAATTGGTTGAATACCAAGAAACTCAAAGCAGATGCTATAGTGAAGTTGTTTTTTACCAAATCAGCTATTTTACCTGTATCATCACCTACACCAGAAACTATTCCGTAAACGCTGACTACCATTTCTTTAGCAACAGTTCCTAAGAATGAAGCTACAGTTGCAGTCCAATTCCCGAATCCTAATGGAGCAAACAATGGTGCGAATATTTTTCCGATATAAGCCAATATAGTATCAGTACTGTTAGCGTCGAAATGAACAAATTCTCCCTTAACAGAAATATTTTGTAAAATCCAAACGCAAATTGATGCAACTAAGATTATTGTACCTGCTTTTATGATAAATGATTTAGTTCTATCCCAAGTTACACGCAAAACATTTGAAACAGTTGGTTTGTGATATTCAGGAAGTTCCATTACGAATGGAGCTGGTTCTCCTGAAAAAGCTTTTGTCTTTTTCAAAATAAGGCCACTGATTATTACTGCCAAAATTCCTGTAAAATACAATAATGGAGCAAACCACCATTGACCGAAAATCGCTGCTGCAAATAATGCTATGATTTCTGTTTTTGCACCGCAAGGCATGAATGATGCAACGATGATAGTCATTTTTCTGTCGTTTTCATTTTCAATAGTTCTTGTTGCCATAATTCCTGGAACTGAACAACCAGTACCAATTAAGATTGGAATAAATGATTTACCAGATAAACCAAATTTTCTGAACATTCTATCCAACATAAATGCAATTCTTGACATGTATCCTATATCTTCTAAAATAGCTAACAATAATTCCAACGTTGCAACCAAAGGCAAGAATCCCAATACTGCACCAACGCCGGCAACAATACCATCTACAACAAGGCTTGTTACCCATTCGCTAGTTCCGATTGCTTCTAATCCTTTTGTAGCTAAATCAGCTAATGCAGTTCCCATCACAGTATCTGCCCACCAATCGTGGAATGGAGGACCACCAACAACTTTTACCGCAATAAAGTAAACGGCTATCATTATCAATGCAAAAATTGGTAATGCCAAAAATCTGTTAGTAACCACCCTGTCGATTTTATCACTAGTTGTTAATCCCGATCTTCCTTTTTGTACAGAATCTGAAATTACTGAAGTAATGAATGTATATCTTTCATCTGTAATTATGGATTCACCATCATCATCGTATTCTTCTTCAATTTTTGAAACAATTTCTTCAACTTTTGCTTTTTCTTCATCAGTGATATGAACAGCTTGCAATGCTTTTTCGTCTCTTTCCAAGGCTTTTACAGCAAACCATCTTTTTGATTCAGAATTTTTAATGGATTCTACACTATTTTCTATTTCAGTAAGCACATTTTCAATTTCATCACTAAATGATTTTATCGATTCATGATGAGATTTCACTTGTTTTTGTGCAACTTCAATTAATTCATCCAAGTTTAATTTTTTAAGTGCTGATACTTCAACTATTGGAACTCCCAATTTTTCAGATATTAGTTTTGTGTTTAATTTATCGTTATTTTTCTTAACGACATCCATCATATTAAATGCCAAAACCATTGGAATTCCAATTTCAGATAATTGTGTTGTAAGATACAAGTTTCTTTCAATATTTGAAGCATCCACAACATCAATAATTACATCTGGTTTTTCGTTTATTAAGTAATTTCTACTAACAACTTCTTCCAAAGTATATGGAGAAAGCGAGTAAATTCCCGGTAAGTCGGTAATTTTAATATCTTTGTTATTTTTTAAGGTTCCCTCTTTTTTTTCTACAGTAACTCCTGGCCAGTTACCAACATATTGATTGGATCCTGTCAATGCGTTAAACATAGTAGATTTACCACTATTAGGGTTACCTGCTAAAGCAATTCTAATTGACATAAGTCCTCCTAATTATTTATTTATCAATTCTATTAAAATATTTTCTGCATCATCTTTTCTAAGACTCAACTCGTATCCTCTCAAATTGATTTGAACTGGATCTCCTAACGGTGCTACTTTTCTGATATAGATTTCTACATTTTTTGTAATACCCATATCCATAATTCTTCTTTTAACAGGACCTTTTCCTAAAATCTTAACAATCCTGTAGTATTTTCCTACTTCGGCATGCTTAAGATTCATTTCGTTATCCACTTTATGTATCCCCCTTGATAAAATATCATTAAATATGATTTACCATAATTCTCATAGCTATATCTTTTCCTATAGCCACTCTTGAACCTTTGATTTTAACTATCAAATTTCCGTGGCTTTCTGAAACAACACTAACGAGCGCCCCTTCAACAAAGCCCATATTATTCAACAGTTTTTTTTGTGCATCATCTTTTATTGATTTTATTTTTATGATTTCAAAATCTTCGTTCAGTGGCACTAGAGCCAAATTCATTTAATCACCCTCATTTAAACGTTTAAATCTGTTACCTTGATATTATATTGATAAATAGTATTAATGTCAAGAGAAATTGAGAATTATTTTCCTTCTCATTTACATTTGTTACAAAAATGTTGCAATTTGCTAATAAAATTTACACTACATTTTATATTTGATATAATATCTCAAAGAGATAAAAACAAAAAAGCGCCAGACCTTTACGGTTAACGAGGGATAGAGTCATCGAGTTTTTCGGCGGGAGCTCTATAGGTAACACAGCCTTAGCATTTAACAAAGTTCAAAAGTAATTTTGAAACAAAAATAATGAAGTGTATCTCTAAAAAATTTGGAGGTAAATATATGTGCGGAATAGTATGTTATAACGGCGAAAAATCAGCCGTAGAAATCATATTAAACGGATTAAAATCTCTGGAATACAGAGGATATGATTCAAGCGGTATTTCTGTCGTAACAGACAAAATCGAAACAGTAAAAAGAAAAGGAAAATTACAAAATTTAATAGATTCTATAGATGAAATTGATAACAATGCAAGTATTGGAATTGGTCACATCAGATGGGCAACTCACGGCGAACCTAATGAAATAAATGCCCACCCTCAAGTAAGTGAAGATGGCAAATTCTCAGTTGTACACAACGGTATTATCGAAAATTACAAAGAATTAAAAAAAGAAATGGAAGATAATGGCTACACTTTTAAATCAACTACTGATACAGAAGTTGTGGTTGCTTTGATTAGCCACTATTACAAAGATAATTTGTTGGAAGCAGTAAAATCTACAATCAATAGATTAAAAGGAGCTTATGCGTTAGGAATTGTTTCAGAATATGAAAAAGACAAACTAATTGCAGTGAGAAAAGAATCTCCATTGATTTTGGGTAAATGTGATGACGGAATAATCTTAGCGAGTGATATTCCTTCTGTTTTAAAGTATACAAGGGACATTGTGTATTTGGAAAATGGAGATGTCGTAGAGATAGATAAGAAAAATTACACAATTTACGACAAAGACTTCGCAAAAGTTGATCGTGAAGTTAAAACCGTTGACATGACAATTGATCAAGCTAGTAAAGGCGGCTACGATCATTTTATGTTAAAAGAAATTCACGAACAACCAGAAGTTGTGAAAAAGACTTTGGAAGTTAATCTAAATAATAATGTAATAGATTTTGCAGAAAACTCACTAACCGAAGAAGAATTATCGAAAATCAACAAAATTTATATCGTTGCATGCGGTACAGCATTCCATGCAGGTGAAGTTGGTAAAGTTGCAATCGAAAAATTGGCAAAAATTCCTGTAATTACTGATATCGCATCAGAATTCAGATACAACGATCCATTTATCGATGAAAATACTCTAGTGATTTTGATTTCTCAATCAGGAGAAACTGCTGATACATTAGCAGCTCTTAGAGAATCCAAAAGCAAAGGCGCAAAAATCTTAGCAGTTACAAACGTAGTTGGTTCATCAATCGCAAGAGAAGCTGACAAAGTCATCTACACTTTGGCAGGTCCAGAAATCGCAGTAGCCAGCACTAAAGCATACATTTCACAATTAGTTACAATGATTATGTTGGCTTTGGATTTCGCAAAGAAATTAGGCAGAATTGAAGATTCTGAATATACAAAATACATCGAAGAATTAAAAACAATGCCTAAAAAAATTGATGAAACATTAAAATCAGAACCTATAACTGAAAAAATCGCTGAAGCAATCAAAGATGATAAATCAATGTTTTTCATCGGACGTGGATTGGACTTTTTGAGTGTAAAAGAAGGAGCTTTGAAATTAAAAGAAATCTCCTATATTCACACTGAAGCCTTCCCTGCAGGAGAATTAAAACACGGTTCCATCGCTTTGATCGAACAAAACACTCCAGCATTATCAGTTATTACGCAATCAAAATTAGCTGAAAAGACAATATCAAATGTTCAAGAAGTTGTGACAAGAGGAGCTAAGGTATTTACAATCACAGTTGAAGGAAATGACAATATGAAAGATTTCTCAGAAGAAATCATCTTCATTCCTAAAACTTTAGAATTATTGTATCCTATACTTTCAGTAGTTCCCGAACAATTATTGGGATATCACACTTCTTTGAAAAAAGGATTAGATGTGGATAAACCACGTAACTTAGCAAAATCAGTTACAGTTGAATAAAAAAATACGGAGTACTCATTTTAATGTGAGTACTCCTTTTTTAATGATTAGTATTAAATTTTTAAATACATTTTATAATTCTAAATTAGGATAAACTTTCAAATCAAGTCCATCTTGTTTTCCGTTGATAAAATCATAGTATCCAGCAGTAGCAATCATTGCGGCGTTATCTGTGCACAAGATTTTATCTGGGAAGTAGAGTTGTATTCCCTTTTCTTCTGCTTTTTCTAATACTCTTTCTTTTAATCTAGAATTTGCTGCAACTCCGCCACTTAGAACGAAAGTTTTTTGGTTTTTTTCTTCTAATAATCTAAAAGATTTTTCAACCAAAACATCTATTACAGCTTCTTGGAAAGATGCTGCAACATCTTCTTTTATTATTTCTTCATTTTTTTGATTTTTATTGTTCAAATAATTTAACACAGCTGTTTTTAATCCACTAAAACTAAAATCGTAACTGTCTTTTTCAAGCATTACTCTTGGAAAATCTATAGCTGTTGGATTTCCTTGTTTTGCAAGCCTGTCAATAACAGGTCCTCCTGGATATTCCAATCCCAACGCACGTGCAACCTTGTCATAGCTTTCTCCACAAGCGTCATCTCTTGTAGACCCAATTATTTCGTAATCTTGATAATCCACAACATCTATTAAATAAGTGTGCCCACCAGATACAACCAACGAAATAAATGGCGGTTCTAATTCTTTGTGGCTAATGTAGTTTGCACAAATGTGGCCTTGCATGTGATTTACCCCTACAAGAGGCTTCTTCAAACAATAGCTCAATGATTTTGCACAAGAAATCCCAACTAATAACGCTCCAATAAGTCCGGGACCTTTTGTAACACAAATTACATCAATATCTTTCAATGATAAACCTGCTTCGTCCAAAGATTGTTGCAAGATAGAATTCATCGCTTCCAAGTGGAGACGGCTCGCAACTTCTGGAACCACACCACCATATCTTTTGTGCACATCTATTTGAGAAGAAATCACATTACTCAACACTTCTCTTCCATTTTTTACAATTGCAACACTTGTTTCATCACAAGACGTTTCAATTGCAAGCGTAATTATATTTTGTTTAATATCATCCATATTCAACATCATCCTCAATGCATTTTCTCTTGGAGTTTCGTAATATCCATTAATTCTACCGTTTTTTTGAAATCCAAATTTTGTGTAAAGATTAATTGCCTCAAAGTTAGATTCTCTAACTTCCAAGAAAATATTTTTGACATTTTCCTTTTTGCAAAAATCTAACATAAATTTTATAAATTCAGTTGCAATCCCACAGTTTCTGCAACTTTTTTTCACAGAAATTGTGTGCAATTCAGCCTCATCAACAACTACTGAAAACCCAAAAGCTCCTACAATCTCTCCGTTATTTTCTCCGACAAAATAGTGATTGAATTCATTTTTCAAACAAGCTTCGTATCCAATTTTGCTCCAAGCATCAGAAAAACTTTCCCTTTCAATCTCAACAACATCATCCAAGTCGAAAAAGTTCATTTCTCTAATTATCATTATTTTGTCTTCTTTCATAATCTCGTTGTGCTTGAGATTTTCTAACATAGTCTGGGCTAAGAGTGTAGTAGCTATCAAATTTTTCAGTTTTATTTGCCAAATCGCAAATCGATCTTGTAATGCAATTATTCAATGAAGAATTTGCAAGGTAGAAGTTATCATTTGAATTGATTTCATCTACAAAAGAACACACTCCATCTCCAACGAAAATATATTCCTTATCATCGTCAAGTTTTTCTATCAAATCTTCAAAATAAATCAAATCATCATCCATCAATCGTTCTAATTTTGAATCGTTAGTGAACATTGAGTAATAAACTCTTCCACCTCTAGCATCTAAAATAGGAATGATAATTTTGTCAGTGTTAATCATATTTGCCAAAGCTTCTAATGTGGATATACCGACGATTTTCTTATCGAAAACTTGTGCAAAAGTCTTCGCAGTAGTCATTCCAATCCTAAGACCTGTAAAAGATCCCGGTCCTTTGCATACTGCGAACACGTCCACATCTTCAATTTCTGTATCTAATTTTTCAAGCATTTGCTCAATCATCAAGACCAAAGTTTCGCTGTGAGTTTTCTTTTGATTTATATTATAATCTCCAACAATCAACCCATCTTCCATCAAAGAACAAGAGCTAATCATAGTCGAAGTATCAATTGCTAAAATTTTCATTTAATTCCTCTATAATTTCTTTTTCTCTTTTATTGTTGCCATCAATTCTAATTTTTCTGGAAACATCACCAGTTTTTTCAATGTAAATTTCAATTAAGTTTCTAGGCATATAGGACTGCGCCTGACTTGCCCATTCAATTATAGTAATTCCTTCAGGATACAACAGCTCATCGATATCCAAGGATTCTATCTCCATCTCATCTTCTAATCTATACAAATCAATATGATTTAATTGAATGTTCCCATAGTATGTATTTACCAGTGAAAAAGTCGGACTTGTTACATTTTCTTCAATTCCAAAACTCTTCGCAATAGATTTAGTAAGAGTAGTCTTTCCAGCTCCCAAATCTCCAATCAAAGATATAACATCTTGTTTTTTCAAAGTTCTTGCAAAAATTTGTCCAAATTTTTCAGTATCTTTTAAATCATTTAAAATATATTCCATAAATATCACCAAATAAATTATATCACAACTGAACAACAACAAAAATGACTCATTATGTAGAATAATGAGTCATTGTATATTTTATGAATTTTTACATGTATATTATTGATTATTTTTTCAAAAATCTTGAAATTGGCTTGTAAAGTGCAATAGTAACTGCAGATACAATAATACCTTTTACAATGTTAAATGGCACAATACTGAAAAGCACAAACATTAATGGAGTGCCTGCCAATGAATTTACTTTTGCGAACTCTTTTGTAAAATCAACCAAATTAATTCCGTACAATGGGAAAATTACAAAATAGTTAGAAATGCAAGCAACTATTGTGTAAGCCAAGACTCCGAAAACCAATCCTGTGATAGCTGATTTTCTGCTTTTACCTTTATTGTAAATTGAGCTAGCTACAACTACAAACACTGATGATAATATGAAGTTAGATAATTCTCCAACTCCACCAGTTGTTGTTCCGTTGATGATAAAGTTCAACAAAATCTTAACTGCAGAAGTCAACACACCTGCTACAGGTCCTAGTGCAAATCCTGAAATTAAAACTCCCAAATCTCCAATATCCACTGTCATAAATGGTGGTGCAAATGGTAGTGGGAATTTGAAAATCATAAGTAATGCACTTATTGCCCCTAAAATACTAATTCTTACCATAGTTTGAGTACTAGATTTTTTTCTTGTGGTTTCCATAACCTACCTCCTAAGATTTTCAAGGGCAAATAAAAAAGCCCTTATTTTTTAGGGCTAAATGTTAATTATTACACTTACTTCTTTCGTCCAGACTTTACTGTCGGTATTGGAATTACACCAATTCATGCATAACGCTCGCGGACTGTAACCGCCGGTGAGGAAATCAACCTCGCCCTGAAGTAATTTCATTATACCACTAACAATATTTTTTGTAAACTTTTAGTATTAAGTATTTTTATTTTTGGGTATACTATTATTGAGGTGATTTTATGAACATAACAAAAGAATTAATGAATTTTATTGATAACAGTCCATCCGTATTTCACGTTATCGATAATTTCAAAAAAACACTAACAGAAAACGGATTTACTGAATTAAAATTTAAAGATAATTGGAAAATCGAAAATGGCGAGGGATATTTTGTAACAAATAACGATTCATCAATTATTGCTTTTAAAGGAAGTTCTGATTTCGATAATATCAGATTGATCGGATCACATTCAGACAGTCCAACTTTTAGAATAAAACCAAATTCTATAGTAAACAAAGACGGATTTTTGACATTAAACACTGAAGTTTATGGTGGACCAATATTAAGCACATGGTTTGACCGCCCATTGTCTGTAGCTGGTAGAGTTGTGTTAAAATCAGACAATCCATTCAAACCTGAAATCAAACATATCAATGTAGACAAGAATTTATTGATAATTCCTAACGTTGCAATCCACATGAACAGAGAAGTTAATAATGGATACAAATTCAATGCGCAAAAAGATACATTGCCACTTTTAGCATTATCAGAAAAAGATTCGAAAATTTCTTTCGAGGAAATTTTGGCAAGAAATACAGGAATAAACGCAGATGATATTTTAGATTTCGATTTATTCTTGTACGACAGACAACAAGGAGAATTTGTCGGAGAAAACGACGAATTTTATTCCGTAGGAAGAATCGATAATTTGGGAATGGCTTTTAATTCTATAAAATCATTAATAGATTCAAATGTTACAAACACATTAGCATTGACTATGGTTTTTGATAACGAAGAAATAGGTTCTTCAACAAAACAAGGTGCAGGCAGCACACTTCTAAGTGATTGCTTCAAAAAAATCGTAGAAGATAACGATAAAAACTTCTACGAAGTATTGCACAATTCTTATTTGATAAGTGCAGACCAAGCTCACAGTTTGCATCCAAATTACACAGAAATGGCAGACCCTACTAACAGACCACTAATTAACAACGGCCCTGTTATTAAATACGCTGCAAATGGAGCATACACTTCTGACGCTGTTAGCTCTTCAGTATTTAAAAAATTATGCTTAGATAAAAACATTCCATGCCAAGAATTCACAAACAGATCAGATAAAAGAGGTGGATCTACAATCGGACCAATCACTGTTTCTAATTTGGATATTCAATCTATTGATATTGGAAATGCGATTCTTTCAATGCACTCTGTAAGAGAATTAGGTGGATGCAAAGACAACGAATATATCTACGAATTATTCAAATATTACTACGAATATTAACAAATTGTAAATAAAAAGTTAATTTTTTAAAAACTTAGAAAAACGGAGATAAAACGAGATTGTTAAATTTAATCAGTTTTATCTCCGTATATTTAATTATAAATCGATTTGTCATAAACGCTGTTCTATCGTATACTAATAAAGTACTTGAGATAAGCAAGTAAAAAACGTCGGGGTGTAGCGCAGTCCGGTAGCGCACGTGGTTTGGGACCATGGGGCCGGGGGTTCAAATCCTCTCACCCCGACCATAATCACAAATTAATTTTGTGATTTTTTTGTTTCCTTTTGTTATTGATATTATGAAAAAATACATCTGTTTCGTACAGATGTATTTTTTTGCTCATTTTTAAGTAAAATAAAAAACGTAGGACAAATTTACATTCATCCTACGAATTCATTACATATTTTTAATCAACACAACCACACTGTGTGCAGCTTTTTTGGTCTTTTCTTCCAAATTATTATCAAATTCATCATCCGCATCATCGTCTGCAAAATCAGACAAACTTCTTATAACCAAGAATTTCACATCGTTAAGATAGCAAGTATGAGCAATGGAACAACCTTCCATCTCTGTTCCCAATGCGTGATATTTTTCGAATAACTCTTCTTGTTTTTCAGTAGTGCATATAAATTGATCTCCTGTAACAATAAGACCAATCCTGTGCTTCAAGTTTTCTTGAGTCATTATTTCATCTAATTTTTGTAAAGTTTCACGATCTGCCTCAAAAGTGTCGGTGTATGGGATTCCGTCACTTAAAATATCCAAGTTTATATCGTGATATTTTAATTTATCTGCAAGAATTATCTCATCAAATGTAAGAGACTTGTCCAATCCTCCGCACACACCACAATTTATTACCAAATCAGGATTATACATATCAATAATTCGTTGAGTCAATGCAGCAGAATTAACCTTTCCAACTCCACAAACGCAATTGATAATTTTCTTATCCTCAAATTCAGAAAAATAAATTTCATAATGATTGAACTTATCCATTTTAATTGGCTTGAATTGTTCTCTGAAATACTCTTGTTCACTTTCTAAAGCTGAAATAATCGCTATCGTTCTCATATCAACTCACACCTTTCTTCGATTAAATCTTTCAATTCAATAGCCTTCTTTTCCAAAACTTCTTGGTTTTCTCCTTCAATCATTACCCTAATCAAAGGCTCAGTTCCTGAAGGTCGTATCAATACCCTGCCTTCATCTTTAAATTCATGCTCAAGTTCAGCTATTTTTTTGTTAATGACTTCATCATCTTTGTAAACTTTTTTGTATTCATTATTAACCTTAGCATTCACCAAAACTTGTGGGAAACTTGTCATCAAATTATTCATTTCTGAAAGTTTTTGTTTTGATTTAACAGCTATTTCTGCTAATTTAATCGCAGATAATATTCCATCACCAGTTGTATTATCTTCTATGAAAATAATATGTCCAGATTGTTCTCCACCAATAATGTATCCATTTTTTCTCATTTCTTCAAGAACGTACCTGTCACCAACTTGTGTTTTGATAACATCTACTCCAATTTCCTTCAAACTTTTGATAAGACCGATATTAGTCATAACAGTTCCTACAACTGCATTGTTTTTTAGCTTATTGTTTTCTTTTAAGAAATGTCCAACTGCACAAATAACATGATCTCCATCCATTATTTCACCAGTTTCATCACAAGCAATCAACCTATCTCCGTCTCCATCGAACGAAAATCCCATATCAGATTCAGAAATTTTTACCAAATTACTTATAACTTCAGGATTTGTTGAACCGCATTTGAAGTTGATATTCTTTCCGTCGTATTCAGTATTTGTAACTGTTACATCGGCGTTTAATCTATTGAAAATAATTGGTGCGATTTCAGAAGTTGCCCCGTAACCACAGTCCAAGCTTACCTTCACACCTGTCAAATCCAAATCAACCCTGCTCAAAAGATAATTGATATATGTATCTCTTGCACATTCTTCTTCATAAACTCTACCTACTTTTTCTCCTGTAACCTTCAAATCAATCTCATCTTGATGATCAATCAAATATTCAATTTCTTCTTCAAGACTGTCTTTTAATTTGAAACCCTCATTTGAAAAATATTTTATTCCATTAAATTCGTAAGGATTGTGGCTTGCAGAAATCACTATACCGCAGCAAGCATTGTAAAATCTAGTTAAATACGCCACAGCTGGTGTAGGAATCACTCCTAATCTGTACACATCAAAACCCATGCTAGTAATTCCACTAATCAAAGCCGCTTCCAACATATCCCCAGAAATTCTAGTATCTTTTCCTATAACAATTAATTTATTATCTACATCTTTTAATTTATAACAAGCTGCTCTCGCAAGCTTATAAGCTAATTCAACAGTTAAATCTTCGCCTGCAACGCCTCTTATACCGTCAGTTCCGAAATATTTTCCCATCAATATCCCCCTCTATTTTTATAATCTAATTATAACACATAATGTAAAAATCAATAAAATGTGAATTTTTTCCAAATAAAAAAACGAGTTTGCACTCGCTTTTATATAAACATGAAACTTGTAATTGGTAACAAGAACAATGTATTTATTATTAAAGTTTTTAAATTATCAGATTTATATGAAAAGTATACACCAATTAAAGAGGTGATTGGCAACAATAAGAATGTAACTTGTCCGAAAAAATTCGGTGAGTCTGGTGATGTTTCAGCTACTTTTTTCATATAAAAAGAAACTATTGTTAGAATTAAACACAGTACAATTGTTATTAATGGGATTTTGTTTTTTGTTTTCATATTATTTTTCCAGAACAACTGTGGCTGTGATTCTACCATTGGATCCTTCTGCAAGTACTATTGATTGCGGTAAATCCAATGTTACATCCACGCTGTTTTCTCCTTCTTTAAAATCTGTTAAATCTATTGGTTTTGTGGTTACATGTGAGTGTGATTTTATAATATCATCTTGTCCTTTTATCTTTACTGTGGGTCTGCTAAATGTAATTTTAGCTACTTTTAATCCATTTGGAATATTTGTAACTACTGGTTTGATTTCGACATCTTTTTTCAGCAAAACATCTATAATAACTTTGCAGCTTTCAGATGATTTGGTCAAAAATGATTTTGCAGCATCATCTTTTAGGCTTAGATTAATCGGTAAATCTAGATTGATATCCTTGTCGATATTTGATTGATCGATTTTAACCGATGCGTAATCAATTGAGTTAAGATAAGTTTTTGCTCCAGATACTGTGATTTCTTGTGGATCTAATTTTATAGAATCAACTTCCACATTATCTGGTAAATCTCCTACCTTCATTATTCTTATAGGAAATTTTACCGTGTCTACTGTTTCTGTCTTTACTAAAAGTGTTTCGTCTGATTGGTCAACTACGTTGACTCCTTGTGGAAGGCTCAACTCTATAGGTAGTGTTTCAGAATCTACTTTTATGGATTTTACATCAACAAAAGCCTTAATTTCTGAATTTTTCATTTTAGTTATTGTATTTCTTCTTCCTTCTACACGCATTGATATTGTCGGAGCTTTCGGAGATATTATCACTCTTCCATCTTCTCTTAGTTTATCAACTCCTCGATATTCAACGCCAATTACTGGAATATCCTTTGTGACTACTGGATTTTTGTTTTCCATTACAAATGACCATAAAAATATCGCCAAGAATAGACAGACAATTTTTATTATAAGATTATTCGAATAAAATCCTTTGAAGTCAATGTTTTTTAAGTATGAATTATTCTTTATTTTATCTTTCATCTTCTATTTCCTTTCTGTTGAAAATATAAGAATCTTGATCATTGTATAATTTTGTCAAAATCTTTGTTAAAGTTGGTTCATCAACATATCTGTTGATTTTTCCGTGTTCAGCTATTGAAATACCACCAGTTTCTTCTGAAACTATTAGTGCCAAACAATCACTTTTCTCGCTCATTCCTATAGCCGCTCTGTGCCTTGTACCCAATTCCTTGGATATGGATTGTTCTGTGGACAATGGCAAAAAACATGCTGCCGCTTTGATGGTATCATTTTTGATTACAACCGCGCCATCATGAAGTGGAGTGTTAGGTATGAATATATTTATCAAAAGTTCGCTAGAAATCGCAGAATTTAAAACCGTACCAGTTTCTACTACATCTCCAAGTCCTGTGCTTCTCTCGAAAATAATCAATGCGCCAATTCTTTGTCGTGAAAGTGAGAACACAGCATGTACTATTTCTTCCACGCACTTATCCACTTTTTCTCCTCTGATATCGGCAAATGATTTGGTCAATATATTACTTCTACCTATTGTTTCCAAAATTTTTCTAAGTTCAGGCTGGAACACCACTATTATCATAATAGCCAAAGCCGTCATCATGTTTTCCAAAACCCAATTTACAGTGTATAATTTCATCGAATCACTGATTTTTACAAAAATAAATATGATAACTAATCCTTTTACAAGCTGTTCGGCTCTTGTTTCTTTTATCATCATATATAATTTGTAAATACAGACTGCAACTATAGCGATATCTATGATATCTAAAAATCTTAATGTATTTATCATGTTAAAAAATTTATCCAAAAAAACCAAATTAATCATTCCCATCTTTGTTCTTTAATTATATGATACCATAAATTTTTACTAATTTTTCGCAAAATTAACAGCTTATATCAACATTTATCTATAAAAACATTTTCACAGTTATGTTTAATAATCCAATCCGTTTTCGAGTAACTCGCTTAATTTTTCAAGTGCCAAATTTTCATCTTCACCATAACATCTCAAAATAAGCTCACTACCTTTGTGTGCAGATAATGACAAAATGCTTATAATGCTTTTGCCACTGTATTTTTTACTATCTTTGATAAATTCAATCTCACAATTGTATTTCACTGCTTCATTCAAAAATTTGGATGCAGCTCTTGCATGAAGTCCTATCTCATTTGTTATACAAACCTTTTTCTCTACCATGTTTTCCTCCGTATTTTTAAAAATATAAGCCGGTATTATTAACCGGCTTAAATCTAAATATTAATATTCTATGAATTTTTCGGATTTACATCCGCAGATTGGACATGCATCGATTTTTTCAAATCCAATATATCCACAAATTGGGCATAGTAATATTTGTTCTACTTCTAAGTCTTTTCCACCGTCAACAAATTCTTTTGCTTTTCCGAATCTTTCAGCGTGAACTTTTTCTGCTTCCACAGCAAATTTCATAGCTCTTACCGCTTCTTTTTCTTCTTGCATTTCAGCTACTTCTATGTAAGCTGGATACATTTCTGTTGCTTCGAAGATTTCTCCGTTTCTAGCTCCTTCTAAGTTTTCTGAAGTGCTTCCAATTCCGAAACCAGCCATGCTAGTTACTGCGAAATCACCATGAACATCTTTTAATGCATCAAAGTGCAATGCAGCATGAATTTTTTCTGCATCTGCTGTAGCATTGAACAATCTAGCAACATTTTTAAAACCGTCTTTTTCAGCTTTATTCCCCCAAATGTTGTATCTGTTTCTTGCTTGAGATTCTCCCCCGAATGCTGATTGCAAGTTTGCTTGTGTCATCAATTTCATATCAATTACCCCCTATTTAATTTTATAATAATATTATACCATATTGTTAACAAACAATGAATACAATTTGTAATTATTACATTTTATCTCATTCTGCTTACTATTACTTTTCTTCTTAAATCCTGATGAGAATCGCTGTCTTCTTTCAATTTATCCATCCACATAAGTGATTTGCCAGTTCCCCTAACAACTGCCGTAATCGGTCCGTCTACAATTCTAGCATTCACTCCAATTCTTTCAGAAATTAATCTGTCCAATCCTTTTAATAGACATCCTCCGCCACTCATGATGATTCCTCTTTCATAAACATCAGCCGCTAATTCTGCTGGAGTTTGTTCCAAAACTTCTTGTACCGTGTCTACGATTTTATCTATCGGTTTTTTCAATGCAACAGAAATATCTTTTGATGAAACGTAAATGTGCATCGGCAATCCATTTACCAAATTTCTACCCTTAATTTCATACAACTCTCCATCATCTCTTGGATATGCACTACCTACATTTATTTTTACTTTTTCTGCAGTGGATTCACCAATAATCATGTTGTATTTTGTTTGGACAAAATCTTGTATTCTTCTATCAAATTCATCTCCTGCTACTGGAATTGATTTATTGATTACAATTCCACCCATAGAAATTACAGCAACATCCGTAGTTCCACCACCGATATCTACGACGATGTTTCCTCTTGCATCTGTTACATCAATTCCTGAACCTATAGCTGCTGCCAGTGGCTCTTCAATCAAATATGTGTTGTAAGCTCCTGCGTATTTTGAAGCTTGAATAACAGCTCTTCTTTGCACTTGAGTGATTTGACTTGGAACGCAAATTAAAACTTCAGGTCTGATTAATGATTTGCCCAAAGTTTTTCTGAGCAAATACGAAATTATTTTTTCTGTAGAATTGAAATCTGCAACCACACCATCTTTTAATGGCTTCTTTGCGATAATATTTCCCGGAGTTCTCCCCAAAATTTTCTTAGCGTCTTTTCCAACTGAAATTATTTTGGAATTAAAGCTATTCATCGCCACAACTGAAGGCTCGTTCAATACAACACCTTTGTTTGGCAAATAAACAAGAACTGATGCAGTTCCCAAATCTATCGCTATTTTTCTTCGAAAATTCATATTATCACCTATAATTCTTTTTTATTCAAAATGCAGACACTGTTTGCAGTAATTCCCTCACATCTACCTTCGAAACCGAGTTGTTCTGTTGTAGTTGCTTTTACTGAAATATTAAATGTATTAGTGTGCAAATCTTGTGCGATATTTTCACGCATTTTGTCAATATAATCTCTAAGTTTTGGTTTTTGACAAGAAATCGTTGAGTCAATATTTCCAATTTCATATCCCATATCATCCATGATTTCAAAAACTTTTCTAAGAAGCACTCTGGAATCAATATCTTTGTATTTCATATCAGTATCTGGAAACAATTTGCCAATATCTCCAAGACAAAGTGCACCACATATAGCATCCATTATCGCATGAATCAAAACATCCGCATCGCTGTGACCCAAAAGTCCCTTGTCGTGTGGAATTTCAACTCCGCCTAATATTAATTTTCTATTTTCAACAAGTTTGTGTACATCTAACCCAAAACCTATTCTCATTCATTTTCTCTCTTTCTAGCAATTAACTCTCCAAACAACAAATCTTCTTTTGTCGTAATTTTAATATTGGAATAATCGCCCTTAATAATTTTTACTTTTTTCCCGACGATTTCAAGCAACGATGAGTCGTCTGTTACATTTATTTGTTCGTCAAATACTAATTTGTATGCGTCTTTTATAGCCTCATATTTGAAAACTTGAGGCGTTTGTGCCATATACAAGTGTGATCTGTTCGGAGTGTTCACAACCGTCATATCATCGTCAACATATTTGATAGTATCCTTGGCTGCTACGCTTACAACTAGCCCATCGTAATCACCAATCGATTCGATAGCTTCGAGTATTTTCTCGCGCCTGATAAAAGGTCTTGCTGCATCATGGCTTATTATCAAATCACAATTTTCATTTACTTTGTTCAATCCATTATATGTAGATTTTTCTCTTGTATCGCCACCGAAAGCAATCACGATATCTCTGTAATTTCTATCTTTTATAAAATTTTGTACAAATTCTTCGTCTTCTTCTCTAATTACAAGAATGAATTCTCTGATTTCATCAATTGATTGAAAAACATCCAGAGTCATCTCCAAAATCATTTTATCTTTTATTTCCATAAATTGTTTCGGAATTTTATTATTCATTCTTTGAGAGGATCCAGCTGCAGTTATAATAGCTGAAATATATTTATCCATATAACACCTCATTATTATTATATCAAAAAATCAATTTAATTAAAAAAATATGAGATTGCAATAAAAAAAGAGAACTAATAAAATAGTTCTCTACATAAAATTCAAAAGTCATTTAATTGAATAATACTAATTATCCTTCTCATCAGATTTTTTTGCGAAAATCATTTTTCCTGCAGAAGTTTGAAGAACACTCGTTACAGTACACTCAATAATTTCTCCAAGATACTTTTTGCCATCTTCTACTACAATCATAGTGCCATCGTCCAAGTATCCTATACCTTGATTGTTTTCTCGTCCTTCTTTTATGATTGACACATTTATTGGTTCACCTGCCACAAAAACAGGTCTCATAGCATTTGCCAAATCATTTATGTTGAATACGAAAACTTCTTGCAAGTCTGCAACCTTATTCAAATTATAATCGTTCGTAAGTAAATTGGCATTCAATTCTTCTGACATTTTCACAAGCATTGAATCTACCTTGTCAATGTTTGGATATCTCTTATCAACAACTTTAACCTTGTCCTTGTACTCAGTTTGCATAGTTTTTAAAATATCCAATCCACGTCTTCCTTTTTGTCTTCTCAAATAATTATCAGAATCTGCGATATGTTGAAGTTCTTCGATGACAAATATAGGAATTATTAGATTTCCTTCCAAAAATCCTGTCTTCAATATATCGATAATTCTACCGTCAATAATAGTAGAAGTATCTACGATTTTAGGTCTAACTTTGCTATCTTTGTTGGAAAATTTTAGATTTGGTTTTTCTTTGGTTCTAACTTTTTCAAAAAACGAAATGAAATCGTCATGGTAGTTCAAAGCAAGCTTCGCCCCCAAAAAACCCATTCCTATGAAAAACACAATTTCTAATATTACCGTCAACACAGTTCCTATCCCTGGAATATTTAATTTTAACAATGGCTGCGATATCAAAAAAGCTAATACAAGCCCAACCACAAGACCAATTGTTCCTATAATAATATCGACCAGAGAGAATTTTTTAAGCGAATCTTCGATAGATTCTATTAATTTTAATTCTACCGATATTAATTTCGGAGCCAAAGCATAAAATATAAATCCAAAAACAACTGCTGCTACAATCATTGCAACTATCTTGATAATCATACTTGTTGATTTCTCGATAAAATTGCTGAAAATAACATTAGTAAATATAATTCCTAAAACAGCTCCGATGATAGATATCAGTATTGACATCCCTCGTCTGAACAAAACATTTCTCCTTTCAAAAATATTTTAATCTAAATCGATCAAATCGTTCACCATACTTTCAGCTTCTGATGGTTTTAAATTCAATCCACTTGCTATTTCGCTAATAAGCATTTTTCTGGAGGTATTGAGTACTTTCTTTTCAATCATGGATAAGCCTTTTGATGAATCTAATTCATACAAACCCTTGTACACGATAGCAGTTTCTTTTATATCTCCAATTCTTAATTTTTCGAGATTTTCTTTGTATCTTTGATTCCAATTTGAAGGAAAATCAACTTCTTGATTCTTTAAAATATCTCTTAAAGAATGGATTATTTCTTCTTCTGCAACAAATCTTATTCCCATATCATTTATCTTATCTACAGGTATCGAGATTTTCATTTCCCCCATTGGCATTTTCAAAATAAAATAATCTTTCTTAACTCCCAAGACCTCTTTATTTTGTACTTCGGTAATTATGCCTGCACCGTGCATAGGATAAACAATCTTATCACCTATTTTAAACATACTATCACCTCACTTTATATTATAGCTTAATCAGAAATTTAATTCAATAATAAAACTTTTAATTATATCATATCTTATGTATTTGTCAATTAAAAAAAGGCGATGAATTTCATCGCCTGATTTATCGTAATAATATATTAATTTAAGATTGTAACTCTAACTGTTCTTCTTCCCCAACGATTGCTTTGCGCTTTTGATCCAAATACTAAGTCAATTTTATTTCCTTTGATTGCTCCACCAGTATCTTCTGCTCTAGCGTATCCATAACCTTCAATGTACAATCTAGTTCCCAATGGAATAACATTAGGATCTACAGCTGCTACACCATATCTTATAGCAGTTCCCATTGCTGTTGTAGAATATCCGCCATTTTCAGAAGGATCTGAAGTATAAGCAGTAGATCTCATTGTAATAGTTCTTCCTGAAACATTTTTAGGAGCTGATTGGGCTTGTTTTTCTTTTTCTTCTTGCTCTTTTTTTCTTTTTTCTAAAAGTTTTTGAGCTTGGATTTTTCTTTCTTTTGCCAATCTTATATCTCTATCTTTTGGAGATTCTTTTGTAGTGTTTTTAGCTTGAATATAAGCTGTTCTTCCAAAGTAAGTAATTCTTAAATTATCTTCTTCTATGTGACCTTTGATTTCCGAGTCCTTGTCGATTAAACCCAATTCTTTTGCTTCTTTTTCTTTTGAATCAAAAACTTTAGTTTCAACATTAACCCATCCTTCAAATTTATTTGGATCTGGTTTAACTTCTTTTTCTGACAAATATGATTTGTAAATAAAGCCTACGTAATTTTTACTATCTATAGTAACAGAAACTTTTGCAAAAACATCTCCGATTTTTTCAACTTTTACATTATCACCTTGATCCAAAACTTCGATTATTTTGCTATGTTCATTATTCTCTTTAAATAAATCTGTATCATCATTTATCCAATATTTTTTTGATTGTATATTTTCACTTGATTTTTGTTCTACTTTAACATTATTCAAATCTTTCGCTTGTGAATTTGATGGTACAAATGCTAATAAGCTTGTCATAATGACAACCGAAGAATTTAAAATTAACTTTCTAAAATTCATTTGTATCTCCTCTTTCTTTTCTAGATTTTTTGTGTTTATTTTTTTACTACTCGGCTATTTTATAAAACCTCGAAAAATAATTCAAGAAAAAGGAACATGTTTTTTCGTATCTAATCGATATATATTTTCATTTACATGCTTTGTATCTATTTGCTCAAATTAAAAAAATATTAAACGCTTGAAATTTAAGGGTTACAAAAAGGTTACAGCAAATTTCGTTTTCGTTTGTCAACTGAGTACAACTACTGAAAATATTACATTTTTGTAATATTTTCAGTAGTTTTGACTGCATCTCAATAAAATTTGTCTTGTTAAAGTAAAAAAAATCCTCATAAATGGTATCTAAATTCTATTTTAGATTCCAAAAATGAGGTTTTTATCTGATATATTTTTGTAAATGTTGGTGTTTTACAATTCTCCCAATTCTTTTTTCAATTCGTACACTAATTTATTCTCTATTTTTTCTACATCCATTACGAAATTCATCAATCCACCAAATATAGATTTGTTATGAAGCTTAATGTCAACATCCACAAAACTTCCTGAATTTAAATCTCCAAAATTAAAATTCAAATATCCATCAATATTTCTGGAATTTAAATCAATATACATTTTTTCATTTTCAACGATCTCTTTTATAGTGTAGGTCATTGAAACTCCCAAATTATCTATTACGTATTGGTTTTCAACTCCTGTTGGTTTTGAATTGTCTAATAATCTATCTTTTATCGTCTGGAAAACTCTACTTTTATCAGATTGGAATTCTTCTCTTTTCTTTAGTTCACCCATTTATAATTTCCACCTTTCTTTTAATTATTTCATCCAATTTTCCTGAGTAATCTCTCAAATTTTTGTAGTTCGTGTATTTTATTATACCATCTTTTATGATTTTAGAATTAGCAGTCATTCCAAATCCTATTATACTTTCTAATTCTTCGTTGATTACAATATTGTATCGTGAAGGAATTTCCTTGCAATATCCGATATTTTCCATGTTATTCAGAATATTTTTCTGACGATATAAATAATACGGAATGTAATTATTGTATGATGTCCATTCTTTTACTAATTGCATTTGTTTTTCTGCAATATTTTCTCTGAAATTTTCTTTGTCGTATCGTTGTGAATACTTACTTCCATTTTTAATCGACAATGTGTGAAAAGTTATATTATCCGGTTGTAGTCGACTTAAAATTTCGAGATTTTCTCTCGTATTATTCACATCATCATACAATAATCCTAGTATAAAATCCATATTTATCACAAATCCCAAGTCTTTAGCTTGAGTGTACAAATCAATCAAGTTTTCATTGTTTTGAATTCTTCCCATAGCTTTCAGTGCTTTTTCGTTAAAAGTTTGTGGATTCAAGCTAATTCTTGTGACGTTGTACTTTCTCAACAATTTTAGCTTATCAAAGTCCAGGCTATCTTCTCGTCCCGCTTCAAATGTGTATTCAAGTAAGTTTTCTGACACAAAACATTCCTCAATTGCTTTCAATAATTTTTCAAGCGTTGTGTAATCTAAACTTGTCGGAGTTCCACCTCCAACATAAATTGTTTTGATTTTGTACTTGTCGATGCTTTTCGAAACTTCTGTTATTTCTTTTAATAGATAACCCATATATTCTTCTCTTCTGTCGTTGTTTTTGTAAACAATTGTTGGAAAGGAACAATAATCACATCTGCTCGGACAAAAAGGAATGTTGATGTAGATGTTGTAGTTTTTCTCATCAAAGTCTATGTTAGACTGAACTTTTTCAATATTTCGAAGTAATTTCAAATTCTCATCATTAACTAAATACATTTGTTTCAATTCTTCGTCTGTGTGATTTCTCAAAATCTTTGATGGCTTTGTTCCAGTTAATATTCCCCAATCATTTTTATAATTGTATCTTTTTGAAAATATCGTATACAGTATTTTTTTTAATTCTAATCTCGTTGTAAATGGATATGTTATATCTTTTTTTACGTAATCTTTTCCTATCACAAAATCACATTCTCCAAATTCTAGATTTTGTTTCAAATCAAATATCGTAAAAATATCGATACACTCTTTTTGATATCTTTTGTCTTCTAATTGTATTTTCATATTTTTAAAATAAATAATCCGGCATTTCTTTTAAGAAAAATGCCGGGTTTGGTTTTATAAATCGTCTTCTATTATCGCTGATTTTGAATATGCTGATGGTTTTGCTTCGAAGAAGTCTGTCTTAATTTTGTTTGGATCAGAATATTCGCTCACCCATTTCATTGAAGGAATTTCTCTTTCATAACCTGGATAAATAACCCCAAAACCAAGTCCTGTAGATCTCAAATTACCCAAATATTTGATGTAATCTTCAACCATTTTAATGGACAAGCCTTGGATTTTTTCACCAATAACGTATTTTGCCCATTCTATTTCAGCTTCTGCCCCTTGTTTTATCATTTCTTTGTATTGAGCATTTTTTTCTTCAGTAAACAATTCTGGACGTTCTTTTTTCAAATCCAAAATCATAGATCTGAACAACCACAAGTGAGTATTTTCATCTCTATTGATATATCTGATTTCTTGAACAGTTCCTGGCATTTTACCCATTCTACCCAAGTTATAGAAGAACATAAATCCAGAATAGAAGTAAATTCCTTCCAAAATATAGTTTGCAATAAGAGCTTTCATGAAGTTTCGTTCGCTTTTCTTTTCAAAAAAGTCGTTGTATTGATCTCCGATGAATCTGTTTCTTTCTAACAAAAACTCGTCATCTTTCCATTGGTACAAAATGTCCGTTCTTTCTTCTGGAGAACAAATCGTATCCAAAATATAGCTATAGGATTGAGAGTGAATTGATTCTTGGAATGCTTGGATGGATAAGCACAAGTTTATTTCATTAGCAGTAATGTATGCTTCCAAGTTTGGAAGTTGTGCAGTTTGCAAACTATCTAAGTAAATCAAGAAAGATAAAATTTTATCGTAAGCAATCTTTTCGTCTTCTGATAAATTTCTGTAATCCTTGATATCTTGATTTAAGTTGATTTCTTCTGGAATCCAGAAGTTGTTCATAGCTTGTCTGTACCATTCACTTGTCCAAGAATATTTTATGTTGTTAAAATCGTTCAAATTAGTAGTGTTGCCATTAATAATTTTTCTCTTTGATAATTCAATATCTCCGTGTTCATTAAATAAACCACGTTTTTGTAATTCGTCCATAACTCCTCCTTGATTTTTCATACTTCTATTATATTCTATTTAAGAAAAAATCGATAGCCTCGATATATCCTTCTGCACCTTTTCCTTTTATAACTTTTTTAGCAAAGAGTGACACGTAAGAAAATTTTCGAAAAATTTCTCTCTCGTCAACATCTGACAAATGCACCTCAACAGTGTCAATATTCACAGCTTTCAATGCATCCAAAATCGCAACAGAAGTGTGCGTGTATGCGGCGGGATTTATGATTATTCCGTCCGCTTTTTTGTAAGCACTTTGAATAATATCCACGATTTCTCCCTCGTGATTTGATTGATAAAACTCTACATCAATATTATTTTTCACACAGTATAATTTCATCTTTGATTCAATGTCTTGTAATGTCAATTTACCATAAATTTCTGGCTCTCTTATGCCGAGCATATTCAAATTTGGCCCATTAATAATAAATAGTTTCATTGAAATCCTCCACGATTAATTTGGCAGTTGTTTTCGCATTGTAATTGTTGAAATATTTGTCGCTAAATCTTCGGTACAAATAATTTCTGTTTTGTCTAATTTCACGCATAGTATTTGTTTTATAAATCGGTCTATTTTTCTTGGATAATTTACTGTTCGGTCTGTCAATCCAATAAACGACAGAATTTTGGTGAAGATAATAAAAATTCTTCTTAACAGTAACTGCTCCTCCACCAGTTGCGATAACCAAATTCTTTTCTTTAGAAAATTCTTCCAATACCTCAGACTCTATTTTTCTGAAATAATTTTCTCCTTGTGCAGCAAATATATCGCTAATATCTCCATATCTTTGCGTGATGATTTTGTCGATATCCACAAGTTTCTTGCCAGTGTTTTTTGCGATGATTTTAGCAACTGTGCTTTTTCCACTTCCTGGCATTCCTACTAGCGCAATATTCATGTTTTTCGTTCTAATTTTTTGTACGATTTTTTCTACAACATCGAAGTCTATTTTTTTAGAAGTGAAAATCTCGCACGCTTTAACAGCTTGATACACGAGCATTCTCAAACCATTGTCGTTTGGAATTCTAAGCCTATCACAATCCATCAAAAGAGAAGTTTTGTTTGGATTATAAATCACATCAAACACAGCTTCTGGTTTAATTTTTCCAATTCTTACAACTGATTTCAAATTATTCGGATACATTCCAACTGGAGTTGCGTTGATTAAAATGTCACAGTTTTTGTAATATTCTACATCTTCAAACTTGTGCTCACCTTTTCTTGAAATCACTTTGATAGTTCTTGCTTGAAGCCTTTTCGCACATTCTACGGCAGTTTTGCTAGTCGCGCCATCTCCCAAGATTACGACTTCTTTGCCTTTTATGTTGACAATTCGACTAATCATGTATTCCATTCCGTCGATATCAGTGTTGTATCCTTTGATAGTATCGGCGAATTTTATTGTGTTTACACAGCCGATTTTTTTCGCATCGTCACTCATTTCGTCCAAATATTTTATGACCTCTTCTTTGTACGGAATGGTTACATTGATACCATTGATGTCTTTTCTTTTGAAAAATTTATCCAAATCATCTTCTTCAAAATATCCGTAATTGTAGTATCCTAATAGTTCGTGAATTTCTTTTGAATAACTGTGCTTTAAAGATTTCCCTAATAGTCCGTATTTCATTTCAAATTATCCTGAATTTTTTTCGATTCTAGTAAAATTTTAGCTTCAACTTCCTTTATATTATCACGATATTTTAAATCTGTTTGATCTATCTTTTCAAAAATTTTCTTTTCTCTCGATTTGTCTTCTGTTTCAATATTATTTTTTGATTTAAACTCGCCAATTTCGGAACAAATCTCAAATCTTTCTTCTAATAACCTGGCGATTTCAGAATCAATTTCATCTATTTCTTTTCTAAATTTTTCCATCCATACTCCTTTAACAAATCGTAAATCACAAACGCCGTGATAGATTCCATAACACTTACAGCCCTGATTCCAATGCTTGGATCATGCCTTCCCTCAACGGTCAAAGTAGTGTTTGTTCTATTTCTCAAATCAATTGTTTCTTGTGTTATTCCAATCGATGCAGGTGGTTTGAAAGTAACTAAGGAAATTATAGGCATTCCCGTAGAAATCCCTCCAAGTATTCCTCCGTTGTAATTCGTTTTGGTTTTAATCTGTTCGTTTTCAATATAATAGCAGTCATTCACAACAGACGCATTTGATTTGTCGAATGATTTTCCAAATCCAAATTCAACCGATTTTACTGCACCAATTCCAAAATAACTTTGCGACAATCTCGATTCAATCGAATCAAAAAGCGTATCCCCAACACCTGCTCTCAAATTATACACAACAGTTTCAACGCTTGATCCAATGGAATCTTTTTTATCTCTTAAACTTTCTATCTTCTTATCTATTTTATCGATTATTTCATCATTTATTACTTCGATTTTTTTATTCTTCAAATCACTGTAGTCTGTAAATTTCAAATCATCAAATCTTTCATCTACAATATCGCCGAGTGAATACAAGTGGCTAAACACATAAATATCGTGTTGTTCCAAAATTTCTTTTGCAATAAATCCTGCCACGTTAATCACTGCTGTTAATCTTCCAGAAAAATGTCCGCTTCCGTTGATATCGTTGAAACCATTGTATCTAACAGTTGCAGGATAGTCTGCATGCGATGGCCTTGGCGTATTATAGATATTGGAATAATCTTTTGAATGATAATCTGAGTTTTTAATCACAAAAGATAATGGAGCGCCCGTTGTTGTATCATTCAAAATCCCTGATACGAACTCAACTTCATCTGATTCTTTTCTCAGTGTAGTGTTGGATTTGCCGGGAGATCTTCTTTTCATGTGTGCTCTCAATTTTTCGTAGTCGATTTTGATTCCTGGATCAACTCCATCAATCACTCCACCAATCATCGAGCCATGAGACTCTCCCCACACAGTTAACTTAACTAATTTACCTATCGATGACATCGCTACCCAACCTTTCTATTTCATCAAAAAACGATGGATAAGATTTCTTCACAGCTTGCCAATCTTTTATCTCAACTTCTTTTGTAATGATCGAAGCTATTGCAGCCGCCATTACAATTCTGTGATCATCACAAGAATTTACAACTGCAGGTTTCATTTCTGATTTGTAAATTACGAGATTATCTCCTTCTATCTCGCAGTTTACGCCGAATGATTTTAACATATCGTAAGTTGATTTAATTCTATCCGATTCTTTGAGTCTCAATCTTTTGGCGTTTTTTAAGACTGATTTGTCGCATTTTTGAGACAAAACCACCGCCAAAATTACAAATAAATCTGGCGTTTGTGATATATCGATTTCGCAGTAATTCTCGTTATTTTCAATTTTTTCTAGAAACTCAACGATTTTTCTGTCTGCTTGTACCGAATCCTTTTTCAAATTTTCAACTTTTATATCTGCACCCAATGCATTTGCACACAAGAAAAATGCTGCGTTTGACCAGTCTCCTTCTACGATAATTTTTCCTGGAGATTTTAATGCGCCTGGTTTTACGATGACTTTGTCGAGCAAAATCTCAGAATCTACACCAAATAATTTTAAACATTCTTGTGTGATTTTGATATATCCAGTAGATTCCAATTTTGATGATAATTTGATTTCGCAGCCACCGATTAGTGGTGCAATCATCATTATTGCAGAGATATACTGGCTGGATACATCGCCTGGAAATTCGAAATCAATTTTGTGAAAAGTTCCATCAACCGTAAATGGAAGTTTCTCTTCACTAAAAGTAAGACCCGCTAATTTCAATTGATTCACCAATTCTTTTATCGGTCTATCTTGTAGTCTTCCGCTACATTGTATATTTGTTTTTTGTGATAGGAAACTTACCAATGGCAACAGAAATCTAAAAGTTGAACCTGAATCATTCACATTGATATCCGACACATCTTTTTGAAAAAACGAAGGATTAACTGTAACTTCGTTTTCATTTATTTCGATTTCTACTCCCAAATTTCTCAAACAATCAATAGTTGTCATTATATCGTTCGAAAACTCATTGATGATAATAGTAGTGTCTGTATCTGCAACACTTGCCAAAATCAAAAATCTGTGTGCAAATGATTTGGAAGATATAGCATCCACCTTTCCTTGTAATTTGTCAGTTTTAATCTTCATAAATATCACTCAAAACCTTTTTGTAATCAGATTTATTCATGCTTAAAATCGTACAATCACCGATTTTTTCTGAAATTATCAAAGATATCATGTCTTTTGTGTTCTTCTTGTCACGAAGAGTTACATCGTACACATCGTCTACAGAATAATCGTAATTTTCATCCAAATTATACATTTTCAAAACTTCTAATATTTTGTCGTAGTCTTTGCTGTATTTTTTCGCCATGCATTTCATTCCATAAGCTACGCCATGCCCATGCATCACACTATAATTAGACAATTTTTCGACAGCATGTCCCAATGTATGCCCGTAATTTAGTAATCTTCTCAAGTTCTGTTCCAATTTATCTTTAAGCACGATATCCTTTTTAATAGTTACACAAATTTCTACAATTTCCGATAAATTGCTTTGTTTTGTGTATCTTCTGGAACTTATCATGTCAAATAATTCTTCATCAAAACAAATTGCGTATTTGATTATTTCTCCAAATCCATCTTCAAATACGTAATCGTCCAATGTTTTTAGTAAAAGCGGGTCTATAATACAAAGTGCTGGATCTTTAAAAGCACCAATTAAATTTTTCCCAGTAGGTAAATCAATTCCCGTCTTTGAGCCTACAGAAGAATCCACCATCGACAAAACAGTCGTGGGAATTTGAATAAAATCAATTCCTCTCATGAAAGTCGCTGCCACAAATCCAGCCAAATCACCGACAACCCCTCCACCAAAAGCAATCACAGTGTCATTTCTGTGATAAGACAAACTCATGTAATTCATTATTTTTTCGTATTCAGATATGCATTTGGAAGATTCACCAGGTTTAATCACGTAAAATTCATGCTCAATTTCCAAATCGTCTAGCAAAATATCCAATGTTTTGTGATGATATCTATCCACATTTTCGTCAGTAATAACAATCGCCTTGGATTTTATAAAATTTTTCAAATAATCTCTTGATTGATTTAAAGCATCTAATCCAATCATGCAGTCGTAATTATTCACATTTATTACTGAATACATTGTCTTAATTTCCTTACTTTTCTCATTATTGTTCTAAATCTTTCGCAAGTGACAGATTGTGGTCCATCGCTAAGTGCATTTTCAGGATCATTGTGAACTTCAATCATAAGCCCATCGCAGCCTGCAGCAGTCGATGCAAGTGATAGCGGTTCTATCAAAGTATATTTGCCGCTTGCGTGTGATGGATCCATAATTATAGGAAGTTGTGACAATTCCTTCATAACAGAAATAGCTGAAATATCCAAAGTATTTCTTGTATAAGTTTCGAAAGTTCGAATTCCTCTCTCGCACAACACGACATTTTCGTTGCCACCAGTCATAATATACTCAGCGCTCATTATCCATTCTTTGTAAGTCGCGCACAAACCTCTTTTTAGCAATACTGGTTTATCTGAACGTCCCAACTCTTTAAGCAAGGAATAATTTTGCATATTTCTAGCTCCAACTTGCAACATATCTACATCGTTGAAATAATCCAAGTCAGACAAATCCATAATCTCTGTAATAATCGGAAGTCCAGTTTCTTTTTTTGCTTGGATTAACAAATCAATTCCTTTTTTACCCAATCCTTGAAAAGCATAAGGCGATGATCTTGGCTTAAATGCTCCACCTCGAAGGATATTTGCTCCATTTTCCTTCACACTTTTTGCAATCGTAATGATTTGTTCTTCGCTTTCAACAGAGCAAGGTCCAGCCATTACACAAAAATTCCCGTCACCTATTTTGACGCCGTCTACATCGACAATTTTAGGTTGTGGATGATTTTTTTTGTTCGCCTTGCTAAAAGGTTCTTCAATTCTAATAACCTTGTCCACGATATCAAAACGCGATATTAATTTTTCATCAATACTTGAAGTATCTCCTATTAATGAAATAATCGTGTATCTATCGCCAACAGTCTCGTCAACTCTGACGTTTTGTTCATTTAAAAAATTTATTAATTTTTTTACTTCCTTTTCGTTAGGATTTCTTTTTAATTTTACTATCATAATTTTCTCCGATAATCTTATTCTATTAATAGTATATCAAAACTTGAAAATTTAGTATAATATAAGTAGAGAAATTTAGAAAGAGTGATAACATGATAGAATCAAACGATTGGCTATTAAAACAAATCAACGTAGTAAGTGAATTTTTGCAAAAATTATTTACAGATATGGAAACAAGTAGAAAATTAAACGAAAATGAACAATACCAAAAAGATTCATTCGAATTTGAAAGATTGTTGGAAAATCTTATCGAAGAAGATAGAATTAATGATGCAGAAAATATTTTATTCGAAAAGCTAGAGACAAATAATCTAATGTATGCGACAATTGCTACTAGATTTTATGACAAATTAAAAGGACTTTCTGACGAAAAACTTCAAAAATCAAACTACAGTCGTGACGAAATCCTACAAGGATTAAACGATATGTGTAATATGTTTGGTTTGGAAATATTTAAGGGATAAAAAAAACTGGTTTATACAAACCAGTTTTTTTAATCGTATGATCTTTGCCATATGTCTCTAATTTTTTGCATAATATCTCGGTCAACTCTCTTAGGATATTCGTATCCCAAAATTTCTGCAACGTGAAGTCCTTGTTTTCTAAAAAGATCACATGATTTGAATAAAGTACTCCACAAGTTTTCCAATTCAGGTAACGGATATGTTTGCAGATATCTTTCATAGTGCTCTTTTGGAAGATAAGTCTTGATGTATTCGTAATTGTATCCAATATTTACATTAAAGTCGTAATTACTTCCAATGTAGTAGCCAGTCATTTTATCTACATTTTCTCTGACATGATAAAACATTTGAATGGCGTAGATTTCTTCTTTTCTATACAATCCCTTTGCAACGTTCAATGAATTTATGAACATTTGATTGACTAACGATTCGAATTCGTGTTTTGTTGGCTTTAATTGTCTGAAACAAACATCCGATTTTGTGCTATTTCCAACCAAAACTTGGTCTTTATCCAGCAAAATTTCCGATTGACTATCTTCATTAATATACGCTTGCATCGTGTTTTCTTTTATGAAAAATATTCTAATTTTCGAAATATCATCGAGAATAATAGTGTAGCTTATATTATGCGGATTAATTTTATTTGTATAAGTTAATTTGTCAGATTTCTCCAGCATCAACACATCACCGAATAAACTTTCAATGAAGTGTGAATCCTTAAACTTTTCGAAATCACTTACTCCAAAAACAAAATGATAATCAGTGTTTTCGTCCTTTTTTAAAGTAGGATTAAGTCTTCTTCCCGTTTCTATAAGACTTCTAACTTCTTCATTTTCTTTTGAAAATTCAATAACTTTTCCTTTAATATTATTAACCATTCAAATCACCTATCATTTTGATTAATCACATATTCGTATACATCAGATGGTTTATTTGCAATGAAAACTGCATTTTTGTATTCATCTTCGTTTCCAAATCCATATCCTGCAGCGATTGCTTTGATATTGTTAAGCCTTGAGCCCTCAATATCGTGAAGTCTGTCTCCAACCATAATTGATTCTTCTGGTTTTATACCAGTTTCATCTATCAAATAAGCTATTACATCTTCCTTCTCAACCCTCGATTGATCCATAGTAGCACCGGCAGCATAAGAAAAATATTTCAACAGATTATTGTCTGCAAGAATTTTCTTGGCTGATGATTCTACTTTACTTGTAGCCAAATAAATTTTATATCCTGTGTCGTGAAGTTTTTGTATAGTTTCTACTATTCCCTCATACAAGTGCATTTCCTTCATGCCTTTTCTGAAATAATAATCTCTGAAATCTTCAATTCTATCTTTTGATTCTTCTTCACTAAAACCCAAATTCATGTAACTGTCTTTCAAAGGAGGTCCTATAAAAGATATAAGCTTACTTTCATCATATTTAAAATTTATTTTATCCAAACTAAACTTAACGGCATTTACAATTCCTTCATAAGAATTTGTAATAGTGCCATCAAGATCAAATAATATATTCTTAATCATAATTCCCCTCTCAATTTATTATATCATAGCAAATTTAAATAAGCGTAATAATAAAATAAAATTTGCACTATTGATTATTTTATCATATATTTCGTTTTGTGTTTGAATTTTGGGCAAAAGAAAACCTCGCACTTGGCGAGGTTTGTAATTTATTTTGTCATTCCTGTAGAATCGATGTTTCTAGCTTGAGCTTCGTCTTCTAATCTCTTGTCCATTTCAGCTTCTGCTGTTGTTTCTTCAACATTTTCTTTAGCTTCAACAGGTGTCGTACGACTAAGCTTTGCATCTTGTTCTTTCATCGCTCTTAAGCCTTCTTCTAAGCCTTTATCAAATAAGTGACACGCTACGAAGTGCTTATCGGAAATTTCTTGTAAAACTGGTCTGTCTTTTTTACAGATTTCCATTGCGTAGTTACATCTTGTACAGAACTTACATCCTTCTGGCGCATTAATTGGTGAAGGAATTTCACCTTGTAATTTAACACGGCCTTCACTTGAAACATCTGGATCTGGAATAGGAATTGCAGAAATCAATGCTTTAGTGTAAGGATGAAGTGGTTGATGATAAATCTTTGTGTTTGAAGATACTTCAACCATACTACCCAAATACATTACGCCGATTCTATCTGAAATGTGTTTTACCATTGACAAATCGTGTGAAATAAATAGGTAAGTTAATTTCTTTTCTCTTTGTAATTCAATAAGCAAGTTTACTACTTGTGCTTGAATACTTACATCAAGAGCTGAGATAGGTTCGTCACATACGATAAATTCAGGTTCTACAGCCAAAGCTCTGGCAATACCAATTCTTTGTCTTTGTCCACCAGATAATTCGTGTGGGAATCTTGCTCCGTGTTCAGCGTTAAGTCCTACAGTTTTTAATAATTCTGTAATTCTGTTTTGAATATCTTTTTCCTTCATTTCAGGGAAGTGAACTCTGATACCTTCTCCAATAATATCGCCTATTGTCATCTTAGAATCTAGAGATGAGTATGGGTCTTGGAAAATCATTTGAGCTTTTTTCTTGAAAGCTTGTCTTTCTTTACCGCTCAATTTTGAAGTATCTTTTCCTTCATATATAACTTTACCATTTGTAGGATCGTATAAGTTAATTACAGTTCTGCCGCATGTAGTTTTACCGCATCCAGATTCTCCTACAAGTCCGAAAGTTTCCCCTTTATATATTTTAAGATTTACATTTTCAACAGCTTTTAAAGTCTTGTTCTTACCAACTTTGAAAAACTTATCTAAGTTTTCTAAATCAACAAGCACTTCTCTGTTTGAATAATCTATGTTTTTATCTTTAATAACTTTAGTTTCTGACATAATTCACTCCTAATAAGGTCTTTCAACTTTTGGTGCTTGTTCATGTGTCAACCAACATCTGCAAACATGATGATCTGAGTATCTTGTTTCAGGCGGTTTCTTTTCTCTACAAATTTGCATTGCATAATCACATCTTGCAGCAAATGGACATCCTGGAATTTCCATCAATAAATCTGGTGGAGTTCCACCTAATGAATACAATTCATTATCTTTTGATGAGTCAAGTCTTGGAACACTCATCAACAATGCCCATGTGTATGGGTGATGTGCATCCTTAAATATTTCTTGTACAGTACCAGTTTCCATAATTTCACCGGCATACATTACTTGAATTCTATCTGCAAAGTCAGCTACTACACCTAAATCGTGAGTTACAAGAACTATAGAAGTGTTTTTAGTGTCTCTCAATTCTCTCATCAAATCCAAAATTTGTGCTTGAATTGTTACATCTAGTGCTGTAGTTGGTTCGTCAGCTAAAATAACATTAGGGTTACATGCCAATGCAATGGCAATCATAACTCTTTGTCTCATACCACCAGATAATTCGTGTGGATATTGTTTAACACGTTCTTCAGCATTAGGAATATTTACAGTCTTTAACAATTTAACAGCTTCTTTTTTTGCTTCATCCTTTGATAAATCAGTGTGCAATAAAAGTGATTCTGTAATTTGTTTACCTATTTTCATTGTTGGGTTAAGAGAAGTCATAGGGTCTTGGAATATCATAGATACATCAGATCCCTTATATTGTCTCAATCTCTTTTTGTCCATTTTAAGAACTTGTTCATCCATATATTTAATTGAAGATGGTTCTTTGATAACTGCTGATTGAGGTAAAATTTGAAGTATAGACTTACTTACTACTGTTTTACCACATCCAGATTCACCTACTAAGGCCAACGCTTCTCCATCGTAAATGTCAAAGCTTACGCCTCTTACAGCCTTTACTTCTCCAGCGTAAGTATTGAAAGATACATTCAAGTTATCTACTTCAATTACTTTTGGTCTGTTAGTGTAATCCTTAGCTACTCTTGCAGTTCTTGTAATTTCTTCTGATAAATTTATTTTTTCGTTCATATTATTTTCTTCGTTAACTATATCTTCTACAACTTCAGATGAAACAAACTTAGTTGTTGTTTCAACTTCACCATTTTCATCAATAGCAGTTTCTTCAACAAATGTTTCTTCTGAAAGACTTTGTTCTCTTTTTAATTCGTCTACATCTTTGTATTTATTCTTGCTCATGTTTTTTCCTCCTACTGTCTAAGGTTAGGGTCAAGCGCATCTCTCAAACCATCACCTAACAAAGTAAATGAAAGCATTGTTAACCCGATCATTAGAGCTGGGAAAAACAATTGATAAGGATAAAATTGGAATACTTGTTGAGCTTGTGAACACATAAGTCCCCAAGAAGTTTCTGGAGGTTGTACACCAAGTCCCAAGTAACTTAAGAAAGCTTCACCAAATATATATCCTGGAATATCAAATGAAATTGATACAAGTATTACGTTCAAAGTATTTGGAATAAGGTGTTTTATAATGATATCTTTGTTGCTAACACCCAATACACGAGCTGCCATGATATAGTCTTGTTCTTTTAATGAAAGAATTTGACCTCTTACAAGTCTCGCAAGACCACACCATCCAGTGATAGTCATGGCTAAGATAAGAGTTCCTACACCGTTCGAATTTAAAGCCAATCTTAAAATAATTACTAATAAAAGGTAAGGAATAGAAATCAAAATTTCTACAATTCTCATCATTATTGTATCAACTTTTCCACCAAAGAATGCTGAAGCCGCACCATAAATAGAACCAATTACAGTACCAATAATAGCACCTGCAAGACCTATTATGATGGAAATTCTACCACCTCTCCAAATTCTTGTGAAAATATCTCTTCCTAGTTCGTCAGTACCGAACCAGAATTTTCCACTTGGTGATAAGTTTACTTCTCCAACTAGTTGTTCGTGAGAATATCCTGTTAACATCGGTCCGATGATAACCATTACAACTAAAAATACTAATATAATAAATGCAACTAAAGCTGCTTTGTTTTCTTTGAATCTTCTCCAAGCATCAGACCAGTATGTTACTACAGGTCTTGCTATAAACTCAGATGTTCTATCATCATCTGAAAGTCTTTTAAATTTGCTTTGATCTATTTTTTCCATACTAATCCCCTAATCTATAATTTTAATTCTTGGATCTGCTATACCATATAAAACATCTACAACTAATTGAGATACTAAGAACAAGAATGCATAGAAAATTGTTGTACCTATAATCATAGGATAATCTCTGGCAGTTATAGAGTTTACAAAATAACTTCCCAAACCTGGTATAGAATACATACTTTCAATAATGAATGATCCAGTAAAGATACCAACGATTTGTGGAGCTATAATAGTGATGATAGGAAGGATAGCATTTCTAAAAACGTGTTTTCTAATTACGTTAAAGCCTGATACACCTTTTGCTTTTGCAGTAAGTATGTAGTCTTCGTTCAAAACTTCCAATACATTACTTCTCATATATCTAGCATATGTAGCTATAGAACCAAAGCATAATGCTATTGAAGGCAAAATTGTATATTTAATTTCGTCTCCATATCCTGAAGTTGGAAACCAGTTTAATTTTACTGCGAAAGCGTATTGTAAAAGAGCCCCCAAAATAAATACCGGTATAGTAATACCCAAAATAGCCAATACACTGATAATATAATCTGGCACTTTACCCCTGTTTAAGGCCGCAAGAATACCAAAGATAATACCAATTGTAATACCTATTACCATGGCTTGTCCACCAATTCTTCCAGATACTGGAGCAGTTTGAGCTATAGTAGTCTTAACTTCTCTACCTGGATATTTGTATGAAGCACCTAAGTCTCCGTGCAATGCATTTTTTAAAAATATTGCATATTGTGTTGATACTGGTTTATCCAAACCGTATCTAGCTTTGTAGTTTTTAATTGTTTGCTCTGGAAGAGTTTTACCCATAGCAGACAATGGATCCCCTTGAATATTATGCATCAAGAAGAATGTTGCTGTTGTGATTACAAATAATGTAAGCACCATATACAAGATTCTCTTTATAAGATATTTTAACATGAGTCCTCCTATATACAATTAGTAGGCTGTTACAAATTATTTGTAACAGCCTGCCATTTGCTACTAGTTATTTTATTTTTTTTCTAAATAAGTGTCTTTGAATCCTGCTGTTGAGAATTGGTTTAAGTTAATATGTTTTACATAATCTTGATAATACATATTTGTAGTACCAGAAATTATTGGAATAATAACTGTTTCATCAGCAAGAATTTGTTCAGCTTTCTTATACAATTCAACTTGTTTGTTTTTGTCTTTTTCTTTGGCAGCGTCTCTGATTAATTTATCATATTCTTCGCTCTTCCATCCAGTTCTAACTGCGTTAGCACTTGAAGTGAATAGAGACATCATTGCTGATGGGTGGTTGTAGTCAGCAGTCCATGCTAAATAACCCATTTGGTAATTACCTTTATTGATTTTACCAGAAAGGATAGCCCATTCCATCATTTCCAATTTAACTTTAACTCCAAGTTTGTTTTGGAAGTTTTGTTGGAAATATTCACCGAATTTTTTCAAGTCTGGTGAGTTAGTCATAATCAAGCTTACTTCTAATTTAGATGGATCTGGATCCATTCCTAATTCTTTAAGACCTTCTACTAATAATGCTTTTGGATCGCCTAATTTATCAGCCATTTCTTTAACAGGGTTTCCTGCCATTTCTCTGTATTTCAAATCTTCAATTGTAATAGCTTTTGGTACCCAGAAATAAGCTGGAGCTGATTTTCCTTTAAGAACTGTTTTGTTGAAGCCTTCTCTGTCTAAAGCGATGTTGAATGCTTGTCTAACTTTTTTGTTCTTAAATAACTTATCTTGGTGGTTAACTGCGAAGTAATCTACTGCTGGAATATCAATTTTTTGAGTCTTAGTTCCTTCTCTCTTATCGAACTTAGAAGTCCATTCTGGTTTGTTTGTACTTACACTCATAACTTCTCCAGATTGGAAAGCATTCATCATTGTGTTTGTATCAGTGATAACTCTTATGTTAACTTTTTCTAATTTAACATTGTCTTTGTTCCAGTAATCTTTGTTCTTTTCAAGAACTAATTTAGAATTGTGAGTCCATTCAGTTAATTTGAAAGGTCCGCAACCTACTATTGTGTTAGCTTCAGAACCGAATTGTTCACCGTGTTTTTCAACTATGTCTTTTCTTTGTGGGAAGCATACTCTGAAAGGTACGATGTTAATGAAATATTGTGCTGGAGCACCTAATTTAATTTCCAAAGTTTTGTCATCAAGAGCTTTAACTCCTAATTTATCCAATGGAGCTTTTCCTTCGTTAACTTCTTGGAAGTTAGCGATATCAGCTAGTAAGAATGATGAACCAGAACCTGTCTTAGGGTCTACAGTTCTTTTAATACCATATTCAAAGTCTTTTGCTGTTAATGGTTGACCATCTTCCCATTTTAAACCATCACGTATTGTGAATGTGTAAGTCATAGCATCTTCAGATACTTTCCATTCTTTAGCTGCTGCTGCTTCTGGTTTCAATGTTAAGTCATCATTTTGAACCAATCTAATAAGTGGTTCATATACGTTATTAACAATTGTATTACCATAACTGTCGCTACCTTTTTGAGCATCAATAGAGTCAGGGTCAGCGCTTAAGAAAGTATTATATACTGTGTTTTCTCCTTTAGCTCCTCCGTCTTTTGATCCTCCATTTCCACATGCTGTACCAGCAACCATTAAGCCGGCTAACATCAAGGCAACAAACCTTTTCTTGTTTCTCATTTACAATTCCTCCTTAAATATTTTAATCATATGAGAAAATCCGAATTAATCGTGAATACATATTTAAAATTAAATAAGTTCTAGTCTTCACGTTTTTCGTAATTTCATTATAACATGAATTTATGAAAATGATAACATGAAGAACGTTTTTTTCAAATATTTTAATATTAAATTGTTATTTTATTATCGTGTTCTGTTTTTTTATAAAATGTTTCGTTTTATTTTTCTTTTGTGTAATTGAAATATTTTTGTAATATTCTGTATTTTATTGAGATATTGTTTTCATAAAATTATCATTTGATATTTATTATCATATCTGTTCTGAGTGAAATATTTTAACATTTTTTTCTAATATTTTTGTGTTTTTTGTGTGAAATATTTATTTAATGGAATTATGTACATAAAAAATGAGATATTTTAGGAATTTATAGTGTCAAAGCATTTAGTGAATTTTTCTAAATCATTGTAACTTATTTGTAATATTTTTTTATTTTTTAATCCCATTAAAAAATACGACCTTTTATGGTCGCATTTTTATAAATCTTTTATCAATTCATCTACCATGTGCTCTTCGGTAGACCAAGATGTACAAATTCTTATATTGATATAATCATCTGTTTTGTAGTTTTCGCAAAAATTATATTTATGTTTTAATCTGTGATATCTTTCATAATCCATGTTTACGAATATCGTATTGGTGGTTGATTGTGTAGCTAATTCATAATTTTGTTCTTGTAGTCTGTGTCTAATTCTGTCAGCTTGCTCATCAGCTTTTTCTGCTAATTTGAATATCAAATCGTCAGTGAATAATTCTCTAAATTGAATTCCTAAAAATCTGGATTTGGCAATTAACATTCCCGAACCTTTTATGTAATTTTTGAAATGAAGTTTGAATTCATCATTGTTTAATATCAACGCTTCTCCAAACATCGCACCACATTTTGTTCCACCAACATATGTCGCATCTACTATATCGCAGATTTCTTTTAGTGTTAAATCGTTGTTCTTTGCAGCAAGAGCATACGCAAGTCTTGCACCATCCATAAATAAATACAATCCATGTTTGTCACAAACTTTTCTGATTTCCATAAGTCTTTCTTTAGTATAAATTGTTCCAGACTCCGATGAATTGGTTATGTAAACCATTTTAGGAATTGGTTTATGGAAATACGCTGGATCATTCATTCTTTCTGAGACAAACTTATCTATTACTTCTGGAATTAATAATCCATCTTCATCTTCTACTATTTCTATTTTATGACCAATATCTTCAATAGCGCCAGTTTCTAATGTGTTTATGTGTGCATTGTCACATGCAATAACGCTTTCAAACGGTCTTAAAGATGTTTTGATTAAAAGTTTATTGCAAGCTGTAGAACCGTGCAAGAAGTAAACATCTTGATCCGAAATTTTCCTTTTTATGAGTTCTTTTGCTTGATGAGTGTATTCATCGTTGCAATATCCTTGTTGTTGTACCATGTTGGTTTCTTCAAGTGCTTTTATAATGTTTGGATGAACTCCTTCAAGATAATCGCAGTTAAAATTATACATAATTTTCTCCTCAATTGACAATAATTAATTTGTTAAAATACAGATTTATTATAACACTAGATAAAATTTTGTAAAGAATATTATTCAATTATTTTGTGTACAAACATTTGATTTGATAAGTCATTTTTTGTCCACTATCATAAAAACTATCCACTCTTTCAAGTATAGTTTTATATTTAGTTTCGCCAATCACACCTTCATCTACAATGGATAAATCAGGATTTTCCGTGTCAATATCGGGACCTTGTTCATTCCAGAAATCTTCTAATTTGTTTCTAAATTTTTCGATATTTAGTTTACCTATTTTTTTGCCTTTGTATTGTATAACAATTACGTTTGATTTTTTAGAAAACGTAACTTCTGGATTTCCAGTGTTATTTATGCTTTGATTAGTAAAATCGTATTCGAATACTATGTTTTCTAGAAGTCTATCGTATCCTGTTGTATCAATTTCTAATTTATTGTTTGCATAAAATCTATTTTTACCATACAAAGATTCAAATTCATCGCCTCTAAACCCAAATACTCTTTTCATATTTATTTCCGAAGTTGTGAATTTTTCATCCAAAAAAGCCAATTCTTTTGCTGAGTGTTTTCTTGTAAAATAGTCAAGCTTATCTTTTATTTCTTTTATTTTAGCTGGATTTATATTTTTTTGTGGTTTTATTTCGCCATTTACAAGAAGATTTTCTTCGATTAACATTTTTTCCAATCGGTTTTTTTGATCAATTTTACTTATATTGTACGCAGAAACAGGTCCAACTGATGATATTAAAGTTAATATCAACAGCGTTGTAGGTATTGTGATGTATGTCTTTTTGTTGAAAAACAAATAGTAAATCATCGATATTACGATAAATATTCCGCCCATCACTACCATATATCTTCCTTCTGTTATTCCGTAATATGAAATTCTAATACCTATTGAGTAGAACATCATACCCGAAAGTATCAACAATATTATAGGTTGAACTTTATCGTAGATTTTTATGAATTTGTCTTCAACTGTTTTTGATACAAACAAAACCACAACTGAAAGCAATCCATACCACAAAATTAGATTTGTGATTATATTATTAGGAATTGTCTTTAATACTACTACTTTTATTATATAAAGAAGCAAAATCGATCCGTATATCAAAAATAATGGAGCAATTATTCTTGTAAATAAAAACTTAAAAGGCAAAAGCCATTTTATTTTCAAATTTTCTTCGCAATATTTTAACGGGAACTTGGATAGAATTATAGTTGCATTTAGTAAAAGGAATATTACTACTGCACATGTAACTATTAGATTGCTAAGATTAAAATTTAGTTTGAACAATTCTTTTGTAGTGTATAAAATCGCAACAATTCCAACGAAAATCGTTACGCAATAAATCAACGATTCTATTATTGCCAAAATAATTTTGACCGCATAATCAGCGTAATCAATTTCTGTGTTGAAATGGCCTGCTACAAACATTCCAATGAACAAAGCAAAAAACAATCCCATTTGTGTGATTTGGTTTTTAAGATAAAGTGATTTGTCCACTTTTATTATTAGAAAATAGCACAATAATCCAACAATCACAGATACTATTGCATACACCACAGCTTTTTGGCCATTTGTGATTTCTATGTTTTTATCCGTAATAATCAGTTTTACAATCATGTAGCTCATGGCAAAATACAATGATGAAATAATCAAATCTACAATCAATGTGCTGTTCAATACATTAAATTCGATTTTCCATATTTCCATAATCGAAAATATTGTAGCGATAAATATAGCAAGTAGTACCATAGGATAAATTTTAATTGTTTTTACTAAAGTCTGTAATTTTGATTTCAAAATTTCTAGTTTCATAATTTCCTCCCGCTTTTCTTTATTATATCACTATAAATATTAGAAAAACGGCTAGAAATTATTTGTTGCAATTTCGTAAACATTTCTTTATATTTCACAGATTTTTCGTTGATTTTTCTATATCCAATAAGAACTTTTTCTTATCTATACCAAATTTGTATCCAGTAAGCTTATTATTTTTGCCTATCACTCTGTGACAAGGTACCAAAATCATCAAATCATTTGATCCAATAGCTTTTCCAACTGCCCTAGCAGATGTTTTTGTGTTGTAAATTTTTTCGTATTTTTCTTTGATGTCAGTGTATGTTGCAGTTGTACCATAAGGAATCTCGTACACAAGCATCAATATTTTGGTTGCATAATCAGATTTTTCGATACGAAAATTTTCAAATTTTCCAATAATTTCCCCCGAAAAATAATCGTCCAAGTACGATATGCATTTTTCGATTATTTCATCCGTACCTTCTTCTACGAAATAATCTACAAATTCACATTTTATTATATTTTTTCCATCACTTTGGATGAGGATATTGCCTAATTTTGATTTATAAATTTTTCTCATAAAAAAAGCCCGGATTGCTCCGAGCTATCTCCTTTATTTTACATTTAATCCTTTTATGAAGTTCGTAAATAATACCGATAAAATAATTGCTACTACTCCAGCTCCCAAATATACAAACATATTAAGTCCACTGAATAGTTTGAATGCTGATATTAAACATTCTGAGAAGAACACATTCACAGCGATAATAATCGCAGTAAATAATATGAATATCTTCACAGCGCCAAGTTTATAAGCTAAGAAAATCAACGAATTGAATGCAAGGCTACATATAGATGTAATCACAAAAACCTTCGGCATGTATGACAATAATGAACCTTTTGTGAACACTCCTATCTTGTCATAATAAATTTCGATTTGTCTGGCATGCAAATATCCTGACATTATTCTCGTTAAATATATTATCCCGATTATAATTGCAAATACCAGCACAACGTTGAAAATTCTTTCAAATATCGTCGCTTTTTTAATTTGTTTTCTGTGATAGGATGATTCGATATCCATTCCAAAATCTTGGAAATAATCTTTGCTTGCTACTAATAAAAAATAGAAAGTGTTGAACAAGAACATCGCAACTACGTATGTGAATAGTGGAAGTTTCCCGAAATCGAATTTCCATATTTTAAAATAGGAAAGTCCTCCAATAATTGCAAGTATAACTACTGATACCAGAAGGGTATAAAACGCGTACGCCAAACTAGTCGACAACTTCTGTTTTAACAGTCTTTTCATAATTTCCCTCCTCAATCATTGTTATTAATTCATCTAATGGTAATTGTTTGATTACACATCCATTATTTTCAAGTAAAATTCGTTCATCCTCGTTAATATCATCGAACATTTTGATTTCATCTTCTAATCCATCCGAAGTTCTCGTCAAAAACCTTTTGTAATTCATAGCAGTTATAATTTCCTTTGGTCCACGAACCACATTCGCTTTTGTAAGAATGTTGTGCTTAGAATCTTTGAATTTAATTCTTCCATTTTGCATTAACACCAAATAATCAAAGAATACTTCTTCCACAATTGGAGCCGAAATCAAAATCGTATTTCTGATTAATTCTTGGCGTTTTTTCATTATATCAATGAATTCCAAAGAAAGTTTCCTGTCTGCTATTTCAAAATTTTTCAATAACACAACTTTTTTGTTCGTAGCAAGTGCCGCAGTCATAAGAACTATGTTGCAGTAATCTTCCTTCAAATCCTCTAATCTTGCAAATTCATCAATTGCAAATCCTTTAAGAACAGAATCCACAAATTCTTCATCAAAATAAGGGCTCAACTTCTTCTTTAATTTAAGATACTTCTTCACCTTCATAGAAGAATTGTAATCTTGTAAAAATGTTGAAAATTCAACTTCATTAGTTAGCTTCGGATTCTTTAGTACGTTCTCTTTTTCTTCAAAGCCGTACAAAAATTCTCCATTGTATTTAGTTGTAAAAGAACCTAAAATATCGAACAACTCATCAATATTTTTGTCGTGACCTGTAAACAAATATATGTAACCTTCTTCTATTTCAAGGCTACAATCCAAGTCAATCTTCTTGAATCTTCTTTTTTTGTTTATGTTATCTATCGTATACATAAAATCTCCTATTTAAATCTCGAATGAGATAATCTACTTGCCGCAGCCGCTGCAATCGCAGCCACTATATCATCCAAAAACGTGTTAACGCAATCAGTTTTCTCCACGTCTAATTCCTTTATAATTCCGATTTTTTCCTTATCCAAATACCCAAAATTAGTAAAACCAATCGAACCGTACACGTTAATAATAGACAAAGCCAACACCTCATCGATTCCATAAAGACTTTCATCTGATTCAATAATCTTTTGAATAGGATCGTCGAATAATTTCTTGTCGCAAGCCTTGTCAATTGCAATCCCTGTCAAAACGCATTGCAACACTTCTCGTTTTTCTAGAACTCTCTCTACATTTTCAGTGCAAAGTTGCATTGTCAAATTAGGATAGTATTTTTCTTGTAAAGTAAACACTATTTTTGAAATATCTTCTATCTCAACGCCTCTTTCTTGCAATTGGCGAATTGTAATTTCTTTTAATTCTTGAATAGTATAAGGATATTCTGAAACTTTTTTTCTGCCCATGCTACCTCCTCGTAATATCTCTATACTATATTTTACCCAAAATTCAAGTCTTTTACTCTAATTTGTCGGTAATTTTCTTTTAAAATATATAACTTTTACTTTATCTCCAATTTCATTTTTAAAATCATTGTTGAGCATATAAGAATCGATAGTTTTGTCATCTAATTGTATCTCAACTTTTACGCTTGAGCCTTGGAACACAATATCCTTGATAATACCATCTTCTCCTTGTTCTGAAATTTTTACATCTTCTGGTCTAACGTAATATCCTTCAAAAATATTTTTATCACCGATAAAATTCAACACGAAATTATTTTCCGGATTTTTGTAGATATCTAAAGGATATGAATGTTGTTCGATTTTACCTTTATTCATTAAAATAATATCATCTGCTAACTCAAAAGCTTCGTTTTGGTCGTGTGTTACGAAAATCATGGTAGTTCCTAAATTTTTTTGAATATTTTTGATTAACAACCTCATGCTAACTCTCAATTTTTGATCCAAATTGCTGAGAGGTTCATCTAATAGCAAAAGTTTTGGACTCAAAACCAAAGATCTTGCAAGGGCGACTCTTTGTCTTTGTCCACCAGATAATTCGTCAATCATCTTTTTCTCATGACCTTTTAATCCAACAAGATCAATCATTTCATTGACCTTATTTTCAATTGTATCTTTGTCCATGTTTTTGAATTTCAAACCATAAGCGACGTTTTTGAACACATTCATGTGGTAAAAAAGCCCATAAGATTGAAATACTGTTGTTATATCTCTTTTTTCAGCAGTCAAATGAGTAATATCTTCTCCATCCAAAATAATTTGTCCGGAATTAGGCTTTACAAAACCACCAATCATGTTTAGTATCGTGCTTTTCCCACAACCTGAAGGCCCCAAAATACACAACATTTTTCCTTTTTCCAAATCAAATTCTACATTATCAACTACTGTTTTATCTTCGTAAATTTTAGTAAGGTTTTTAACACTCAAAATCATTTTTTATCTCCTATTTTTGTTAACAAATAATATCCACCGTTTACTACAAGACATATCAAAATTATTATTAACGCAATCACTGAACCTATATTGTAATTACCACTATTTATAACATCAAACATCACAAGTGTTAAAACTTTTTGTCCTGGATAAACCAAGAAAATAATCGAACCAATTGTCGTCATTGTCGCAGTAAACGCATTGATGAATGTAACAGTAAAGCCTTTCTTAGTTAGTGGAAGCACAATATCTTTAAATACATAAATGAAATTGGCACCCAAATCCTGTGCAGAATTGATTTCATCTTCGCTGATTGATAATACATGGCTGTTCATAACTTTTGTTGAGAATGGCATTTGTTTGAATAAAACATTCAAAACTACAATTGCACTCGTTCCTACCAACAAAAATGGTTTGTGATTGAATGCCAATAAATACCCCAATCCAAAGAAAGTTCCTGGCAAAATATATGGCAAATTTGAGATATAGTCGGCAATTTTTATCACCTTACTCTTTTTGATTATAGAGTAGTAAGCCATCAAAAGCCCTATCATACTTCCAAAAAAAGCACTAATCAAAGAGTACACAATACTTCTTGTAATTGTGTTTGTGATGTATGATTTGGAATTTCTGAAATTTTCAAAAGTAAATGTCAATACGTTGTTTTTCATTTTTGTAAATGCCGATAGAATTATTGATGCATATTGAATCACAAGCCAACTCAACAAAAACACACTTATAGCACACAAAAAATAATAAACAAAAGATTTTTTGTCTATAATAAAATCTCCCGATGAATTTGAATTAACGCTATTTTTTCTCATCGATTTGTTGTAAATAATGAACATAATAACAGAAGGAATTAAAATCATTATATTGATAACAGCTGCCGTTTTAATATCTCCTTTGCTAATAACAGCCATGTATCCTTCGCTCGCCAAAACATTAAACTTTCCACCTATAATTGCCGGCGTTCCAAAATCTGCGATTGAACGTATAAATGTAAGAAAAAACACCGAAATCAATGTGTTTTTTAGTTGCGGAATCAGAATATCGATTACAACGTGATTTGTATTGGCTCCTAAGTCGATTGCAGAATTTATAGAATCTGAATCCAAATTATTCAAATACGATATTACCATCAAACAACTTAACGACAAAAACCCCAAAGTTTCCATTAAAATAATCCCTGTCATTCCATAAGGGTTAATGTTTAATTTCAACAAATTATAAGTGATAAATCCTCTTCTTCCAAATAAATATATGTAAGACAAACTCGTTACAAAAGGAGGCGATATCATCGTAACCAACAAAATTGCGCTGATGATTTTTTGATGAATTTTGCCACTCAAAAAACAATATAAACCGATAATTGCTGAAAAAACCGTAGTCAAAACCGATACAATAAAACCAACTGTAATTGAATTCACAAACAGATTTTTGTTTTCTTTAAATACATTTAATATAAAATCTATTGAATTGCCTCCATCTGCAGTGAATGCTTCTTTAAATACATACAAAAACGGAAGTCCAATAAACACGAATATGAGTAGGAAAATTATGTATTTAATAAATTTATCTAATATTTTCATAATTTACTCCATTTAAAACAAGCACCCGTTAAGGTGCTAGTAAAATGGGAGAAACCTGATAGATTTCTCCCTATTAAATTACTTATTTTTTACAAATTCTGAGAATTTATTTAAAATAGCTTCTCTCTTTTCACCAAAAGTAGACAAATCTTGTTTGATTAAGTTTTCTTTTTTCAAACCTAAATCAAGACCTTTGATTCCATCTTTAACCATTTGGTTAGAATCTTTTCCGTCTATTTCTGCTAACATTTGTAAAGATTCATCTTCTAACATGAAATCGATGAATGCTTTTGCAACTTCAGTGTTAGGTGAATTTTTGAAAATAGCTACTCCTTCTGGAACCCATGGAATACCATCTTCAGGATATACAACAGTTAAGTTGTTATCTTTTGCTGTATCAAACGCTGATTTGTCAACTGGAATAATACCAATTCCAAATTCTCCAGCTGCTGTTTTTTCTTGAGGATCTTTTCCTCTTTTGCCGTAGAAACTGATGTTATCATTTAATTTAGATAAATAATCCCAACCTTTTTCTTCGCCGTATTTGTCCAACAATCCTTTAACTGCTGCATAATTTGTACCAGAAATTGAAGGATCGCTCATGATTACTTCACCTTTGTATTTTGGATCAGCTAATTCATCCCAAGTTTTTGGAACTTCTAAGTTTTTAGATTTTAATACTTCGTTGTTTGCTAAGAAACCAACAACTGTGATACCTTTTGATAACCAATAACCATCTTTGTCCTTGTAATCGTCAGGAATTTGTTTTAAAGCTTCAGATTCATATTTTTCTAACATATCGTCTGATTTAGCCTTCATGAAAGCATCGATTCCGCCACCAAACCATACATCAGCCATAGCCTTACCTTCAGCTTTTGCTCTTGATAAAACTTCTCCACTTGACATAGATAAGAATTCTACCTTAGCTCCTGTTTTTTCAGTGAACTTGTCAAATAATTTTACGTATTTGTCGCTTGTTGCAACAACATTCAAAGTTTTACCTTCAAATTTCTTAGCACCTTCTGTTTTTTCTTCTGTCTTTGTTGTTTCTTTTGATGTCGTTTCTTTTGATTTATCATTTGATTGACAAGCAGTCAATGCAAAAATCAACATTAATGAAAGACTCAACATCTTCAAAAATTTGTTTTTCATAATACCTCCATGATTTTATTATTTTTAACATTAGATAGTATATATTACTTTGAAATATTTTACAAATATAAATAATGGCTCCTAATTATTGGAGCCATTTCGTGTAAATTATTTCTCAATATATGATTTTATAAAGTAATTTCCGTCCTTATTTTCAAGTGTAAGAGTCGCATAGTTGTTTTTTAATACCAAATCATTGCCTTTGATTTCTCCTTCAGTTGGATAAAAAGTGCCTATGCCAACATCGCTTACAAATGTATAATAAGCGTTGTTTTCTTTCAAATACAAGCACATTCCTTTGCTTTTAACATCGTCTGAAACAATCCCTGCGTATTTTTTCAACGTAGCATCTACGAGATTCTTGTCTATTTCAACTAACGGCATTAGTTTAGCTGATAATTCGAATTCTGAAAAACTATCTAGTTTTTTCAATTTTTCAAGAGTAGTTTTGAATTCATCAGAATTTTCTTCCAAGACTTTACTTGGAAAATATTTGATAAAACTATCCAAATCCATTTCTTTTGGATCGTTGTAACTTCCTGCCTTGAAGAAATTCGAAGTTATGTTTATATTTCCATCAAATTCTGATCCAGGAAATTTTTCCACAAATACTTTTTTAATTTGATTGACCTCGTCATCTGTAAGCTTTCTATCTTTTCCTGTCTTTATCCCTTTAAAAGCTTGTTCAAAGTAATTTCCAACCCATTTTTGTTGTTCTTCAGTTAATTTGATATTTTCTTTTTCCACATTATTTTTACTACAAGATGCTAGAAATATTATCGCAAATAATAAAACAACCGAAACTTTTAAAAACTTATGTAATCTTTTCATAAATACTCCCCCTTTGTTTGAGTAATTTATACCCAGATTTTTAAAATTCATAACAAAAATATCCCCTCAATATAAATTGAGAGGATACCTAAAATTTAGAAGTTTATGGGATTACTTTATGATATTTGTTAATTGAGTAATTACATCTTCGGATACTGATTTTTCTCCACCAATTACATAAGATTTGTTGAATTTAGTATCTTTGATGAATTGTTCTGTTTTTTGTCCTAATTTGTCTTTGTTAGTAAGAAGGATTGCACCTTTTTGTTTTGCTGAGAATGGTGCTGCAACTAATGCGTCCGCAAAGTTTTCGCCACTTGCTACTACGACAACTTCTTTTGCTCCAGAATATTTTGCAAGAAGAATACTTGTTTCGTATCTGTCAGCTCCGCCAATTCTGTTAACTGTAGCATTGGAGATTTTTTTGATGTTAGCTTTTGTGCTTTCAGATACTGATTTTTCACCACCAGCTATGTTTATTAATGATGCTTTTGATGATTTGATAACATCTTCAACCGATTTGTCGATAGCGTTAACTCTTACTAAAAGTATTGGAGCTTTGTCTTTTTCAGCTGCGTTGTTAAGTGATAATGCATCGGCATAATTTTCACCACTCGCGATTTCTAATGTTGTTGTCTTATCGTTGATAAGTTTAGCTGAGATTTGTGCACTTGTTTTGTATCTGTCAATTCCTGAAAGTCTGTCAACTTTGAAGTTTCTCTTTTCTAATTCTTTTTTCAATCCTTCATCGACAGATTTTTCTCCACCGATAATAGTGATTTCTTTAGCTTTTAATCTAGCAATTTCACTCATTACTTCTTTACTAATTGAATTAGAAGATACATACAACAAGGATGCGTTGTTTGCTTTTGCAAATGGAGCAGCTGTCAAAACGTCAGAATAATTATCTTGGTTAGCTAATACGACTTTGTTAGTTCCTTCTTTGAACATTTTCTTAGAAACTTCGATAGCTGTTTGTACTCTGTTTTGTCCAGAAATTCTTTGAACATTTTCATTTGTAGTGTTTGCAGTTGATTTTTCGATTTCAACTTGATCAACAACTTTTAATGAATCTGTTTCATAAGTTGTAGCAACTATTGACTTGTCAGTCACTTTAACTTCTGTGAAGTTTGGCTTGTAATGTTGGTCTCTAACTGCCATGTAGTCTTTGAATTCTACTAAATCATAGTGTTTTGAACCTGATGCAGAGTTTGCAGTTAAATATAATTGTCCTTTTGGGTTTACATATTTTGATGGAACTTTACCTTCTTCTTTTGATTTGTCAGTAAAGTTTCTTTCGCTTTCAATTGCTATTCCACCATCCATCATACGACTTCTAGTGTATACGTGGTCGTGACCTGCTACTATTAAATCAATACCGTATTGTTTCATCAATGCTGGATATTCTGCTCTTCTTTTAATGATATCATCGTCATTCGCATGAGTTGCTGCAGAATAAATTGCGTGGTGGAAGCCAACTACTTTCCATTTGATTTTTTGATTTTTTGTCATTTCAATTGCTTTTTCAATTGTAGCTTTGTGTTCAGCAGTATTCATGTTGTTAGAATTTAATTGAATGAATAACGTATTATTGTACACGAAATAATAGTTGGAACCTGCTTCTGTTTTTCCTTCAGCTTGAATGTTAGGAAGTGCAAAGTGCTGTGAATATGAATTTGCTTGTGAATCGTGGTTACCAATTAACGTTGCAAATGTAATTCCTTTTGCGTTTTCTCTTTCTATATATCCACTGTATTCTAATTCTGATTTAGATGTATATTCGTTGATTTGGTCTCCCAAACTGTACAAGAAACTCATTTGTGGAACTTGTTTTTTGATAGTTCCCAATGCTTTTTCCCATTTGTCTCTGTCTGCGTAGAATTTACCAGCACCAATTTGAGGGTCCCCGGCTAATACAAATGTAAAGTCTCCTTTTGGTTGAGTTGTAAATTCGAAAACTTGAGATTTTTTGCCATTACCATTGTAAACTCTGTACATGTATTTAGTATTAGGCTTTAAGTTTTTAATATTAACTTGAGAGTTTGACATATCTTTAAGTTCATACAAATCTTTTAAAGCTTGATCTTTCATATCTTTTTCGATTTTTACTTTTGCGTTTGATTTGTCATTGATATCAAATGTTGTGTTCTTGTCAGAAGTTACAGCTTTGATTTTCGTTGCATTTGAAAAATCTTTTTGATCATTTGCTTCTACGATTTCCAAATAACCTTGTTCTTTACTCTTGCTGTACCAAGTGAAGTTTCTTTCACTTTGGTCTTTACCTATAGTCAAGATTGGAAATCTTATTTGAGATTCATCTTGAGTTTGTGTTGCTGTTGTGCTAACATCATTTTTTACATTAGTTTCAGCGAATGTAGTTGTGTATGTAGCTGTTGTAGCTATAGAAAATACCATACCCAGTGCTAATAACGCTTTTGCCGTTTTGTTCATTAATTTTCCCCCTTAAGATTATATATAATTGATGAGAATAATGATGTCACTGGCACCATTATAATCACAACGACCGTACCTATTATCCCTTTTGTGATTTCCACTGAAAAGAAATCAGAATTTACAAGCTGATTAAAACTTACTCCGTGCGATATCAAAACCATAATCGTCACTAGAGAAGCCCCAATAAATGCAAACACCAACGTGTTTACCATTGTTCCAATAATATCTTTACCTATATTCATTCCGCTTTGAAAAAGCTTCTTGCTATCCAAATCTGTATTTAATGATTTAATTTCTTTCAAAGAAGATGAAATCGACACACTAACATCCATTGAAGCACCAAGAGATGCAATGGAAACTGCAGAGAATAATAAGTTTTCAATCCTAAGTCCCCACGTTTTTCCTATCAAAATCAACGTTTCTACATTTTCCATATTGTGTCCAGAAACATACAAAACTTTTCCAATGATTTTGACCATTATAGCCGCTATCAAAAATGAAGTTCCTATCGATATCATATTCACCAAAGTCATTTTACTGTATCCATACAACACCACTAGAGAATAGACTGCACACAAAATTACAGTTATAATCGTAATCAAAATATTATTGTATCCATTCATCAAAAGCGCCACATCAAAAAATAAAATTATGTAAATACTTACAAATAAAGCTATCGCACTTTTGAGGCCTTTTATCCCAGCAATCACAGCCAAAAATATTACAAATAATGCTATAATCACAAAAATTCTTATACTTCTATCGTAGTTGTACACGGAATAGTAATAATCATCAGTTGAACCTGAATTTTGATTTTGAATTAGAATAACATTACTTTCTTTGTGAACTTTAATGCTGTGTGTGTTCACAAGTTCGTTATCCAACTCCACAACTTTTCCAGTTTTTAAAATCTTAGCTTTAATCTTCTGAACGCCGACAGGTTTAGAATTGTCCGGATAATCTAGCGATTCATCCACAACTTCCACAACCTTCGCCCTCAGATATTCAACTCCCTTGTAACTAATCAAGCTCTCATTATCATCTAATTTCCTATTCAAAAAGAAAATTCCTACCAAGAGCAAGATTAAAATTACATTAACAATTTTCTTCAATATTTCATCACCTATTACATTGTACGATTAAAATATTAAATCCATGTTTTCCAATGTTAATAAATTGTAAAAATTTGTTAAAAAAACATTAAAAAAAGCATATCATTTGATATGCTTAAAAAAACTATTCTCATTGTATATTTTCGATGCAATGAAAGAAGTCACTGGAACCATTATAATCACAACACTAATTCCAATTAACGCTTTCGTAATTTCCACTGCAAAAAAATCAGAACTTACAACTCTATTAAAAGTATTTGTTCCGTGCAATATAAAAATCATTATGCTCACAAGTGACGATCCGATAAATGCGAATACTAATGTATTGACCATTGTTCCTATAATATCTCTGCCAATACTCATCCCACTTTTAAATAATTTTTTGCTCGATACATCTTTATTTAACGACTGAATTTCTCTTAATGCAGAAGCTATCGATACACTTACATCCATTGACGCTCCCAAAGCTGAAATAGCAACAGTTGAAAACAGTAAATTTTCAATATTTAATTTCCATACCTTTCCTATTACGAGTATCAGTTCTCCGACATTTTCCAGATTATACCCCGAAATATTAAGTCCAATACTCATTAATTTAACCAAAATACTCACAAATACAAATGATACCGAAACCGAAATCATGTTGATTAAACTCATTTTCGAATAACCATATAATATTAAAGTAGAATATATTGTACACAAAATCACAGTTAAAATCGTAATCAAAATATTATTGAATCCATTCATTATAAGAGAAATATCGAAAAACAAAATTATGTATATACTAATCACAAGAGCAATCGTACTTTTTATTCCTCTACTTCCTGCAACAATTGCTATGAAAATTATAAATATCCCCATCCATAAGATTGTACTAAAACTTCTATCGTAATTATACATCCTGTAAAAAGTTTCAGAATTGTGATGAGGATTTCTACTTTTCGCCAGAATTACTTTGTCGTTCTTTTTTACTAAAACACTATGCGATGCTTCTAGTTTATTCTCCACATTCACAATTTCTCCAGTTTTTCTAATTTTCGCTTTGATGTTTTGTATTCCAACAGGTTTTGAATTGTAAGGATAATCCAGAGTTTCATCTACAATATCTACTACAGTAGCTTTTATATAATCAAGCTCAATTCCATCATAGCTTACCAAATGGTCATTATTTCCCCATTTTAAATTTATTATAAAAATCAGAGCCAAAATTAGTCCTAAAAATATATTACAAATTTTTTTCAATTATTCACCAACTCCATCTATATATAATACTACAATTTTTTTAGTTTGATAATTGGTTTCAATAAAAAAGTTCCTCGGCAATCGCCAAAGAACTTTTATCTATTATTGAATTAATATTTTTCTCTTGAAGAATATTCTGTGTGAAGCAAATGATGTGCTTTTTCTGAACCAGGAGCATCCAAATACTCATTGTAAATCTTTTTGATAGATTTGTTTTCGTAAGATCTTCTGATTGGTTTGTCCCTGTCTTCTGTGTGAATAGCCTTCATTCTCTTTTCTAATTTCGAAACATTTCCTCTAAGAAGTGGTTGACCAGCTCCGCCGATACATCCACCAGGGCAAGCCATGATTTCTATAATTTCGTAGTGAGCTTTTCCATCTCTAATTCTTTCCAAAAGTCTTCTCGCATTTGCAAGTCCACTTGCAACAGCAACCTTAACTTCTTTTCCTAAAATTTCGATACTAGATTCTTTGATGCCTTTCATTTCTTTAAGTTCCTTGAACTCTAATTGTTCAAGGTCATCACCAGTTAACATATTGTAAGCAGTTCTCACTGCAGCTTTCAATACACCACCACTTGATCCGAAAATTAATAAAATATTAGACAGAATCACATGTTAAAAACGAGCTGAAATTAAATCAGCTCGCTTTTATTTTACATGCATTGTTTTGTTGCAATATTTTTGTACTTTTTTATCATGACTAATAATGAACACGATTTTATTGTCGATATCTTTAATAAAATTCGAGAAGAAATCTTCCTGTGATTCTAAATCCAAATTACTTGTTATTTCGTCAAAAATATAAACATCGGCATCTCTCATTAGACTTCTAACGATGGATACTCTTTGTTTTTCTCCTCCAGACAAGTTTTCTCCATTTGCCAAAATTTCTGAATCCAAATTTTTATTCTTCAATACAGGCTTCAAAACATCCATTGACAATATTTTTTCATCGATAGATTTGTCTTTGACTGTATCCACCAAAATATTTTCCCTCAAACTTGCAGGAATGATAAGTGGATTTTGTGGAACATATGCGACCTTTTCTCTTAATTCATCCAAAGATAATGAATTAACGTCCTTTTCGTTGATAGATATTCCATCGACATCTCTGATATTCAACAACGAACGTAGAAGTGTACTTTTACCTGCACCACTTTTTGCGTCTATGTATACGATATCTGAAGGATAAAATTCTTCATTAATTTCAAATTTGAACTCAGTGTCCAAAATTTTCACAACAGGATTTTCAAACTTCACTTTGCTAATAGTATTTTCAACGGCAATCCCGTCTTTGTTTTCTAAATTATCTAAAATATTTTCCTTATAAAATCCAGAATCCACCTTCAAATTCGTTAAGTCGATATTTACTCCATTTAATGAATACAATGAGTCGAAGAATACATTGATAACCAAGGTAAACACCACAATTGAGTATAACTTAGCGTTTCCAATCGTAACATTATAACTTATCCATATCAACAAAGCGTTTTGCACAAGCTCGTTAAACATTCTAATACTGCTACTTGCTGCACCTGCGAATTGATTAACGCTTTTGTGCGCTTCAAAAATTTCCACGATTTTCTTGTTGATAAGATTATCAAAACCATCAAACTTGGAGTATTGTTTCAAAAAATCTGGATTGCTGTAAATATTGTTAAAATCTTGGTAGTTTTTGGAAGTAATCGCAGATAATGAAACACATTTTTCGGATAACTTCTTATTGATTAATTTAAATCCAAAAAATGTAAATGGTATTATCGCCAGTAAAATCAAACCATAATAAATATTTTGGATTGAAACAAAAATCAAAGATCCAATAATTATCAAAATCGAACTAACCATTGTATTTACATCGTCAATCAAAAAACTGTAAATAGAATTAGTCAACTTCGAAATCTTCGTTATCAGTGAATTGTTTCCCAAATTTATCATAGTATCGTACTTCACATGAAATAAATCCTGCATAAAATTATCCAAGTTTTCTGAATTCACATTCACTGCTACTTTTTCTTTTAACAAAATCAGCCCTATTTGGATAAAATAATTTAACACCATTATCCCAAACAATAAGTACAAATCACTTCTTTGAATGTTGGTAATATCTCTGAAAATCTTGTTACTTAAAAATGGTACTGACAACGTCGCCACAACCATAATTAAACTCATAATCAAAGATACTGCCATAAACTTGATGTTCTTTTTAAGAATTACTTTTATCATAATGCCCTCTCTCCTTCAAATTTATAATTCTTACCCAAAGCTACAATCAATTCTATTGATTAGAAAACGCTTTACTATTATTATACTCTTCAAAAAAAATAAACAATAGTTATAAGCTTTTCATTATGTTTTTGGCATTTTTTACTCAAATTTTATCAAAATTTAAAAAGATTAACTTAAATCTCATAAAATGATATAATTAGAATAATATTAGGAGGAAATATGAAATTTATTAGCACTAGGGATAATTCAATAACTATCGATTCTCAAGAAGTAATCTTCAATTGTATAAATGATGATATTTACGTTCCTTTGAATTTAGATAATTTGTACGATATTGATGTTCTTAGAGATATGACATATAACGAACTTGCTATATATATTTTGAAGCATTTTTTAACTGATATCGACGAAGATTCAATATCAAGCATTGTAAATAACGCTTACGATGGAGATGAGCCTAATGTTTTTTTGAGAAAAACAAATGATAGATGCTACGTTGAACTTTTCAACAACAAAAGTCTGTCTTATAGGGACTTGTCATTGAGTATTATCTCTAAATTTATAGATATTAATTTAAATAATAATGAAGATGTGAAAAACTTATACTTGTTCACAGCTTCTACTGATATTTCTGTGTCTACGATTGAGAATTTCAAAAAGATGAACACAAAAGTTTTCGTGTTTTATCCAAATAATATCTCAGATATCGAAAAATCAAAATTATTATCCACGCTTTCCGATAATATCTGTGCAATTGGCGTAGATGGTGATTTTTATGAATGTAAAAAATTGGTGGATAGTTTGATAAACGATTCTGATATCAAAAATTTGATTGCACAAAAAGAATCCGTGATTTCTACGTGCAATTCTTTGAATATAATCAGAGTTCTCACTCAAGTTATTTATTATTTTTACAGTTATGTGACTATGGTAAAATACGGAGAGATAGAAGCCGGAAAAAGAATCAACGTAAGTATTCCTACGGAAAATTTCGGCAACATAATGGCTTGTTTCTACGCAAAAAGAATGGGACTTCCTATTAATAAAATAATTTGCGCTACAAAAACTCCATTATCTTTCAAAAAATTCTTGGATACGGGAGAATTTGTATATGACGAAGTTTTCGGTGAAGAGTCAACATCATTTGAAAGATTGGTCTTGGCAAATATCGAAAGATTACTTCATCATTTGATAAATGATCACGAAAGAATTAGAGAGATTTTTACAGATTTTAGAGAAAACAATAAGTTTACTTTGTATCCTGAAGAACTACAAAAATTGAGTTGTATTGAAACGTACAGCTTGACAAGTGATGAGGTTAGTCAGAAAATTTTGAGATTATTCTTGGAATGTCAGTATCCATTATCTCCTCAAACCGCAACGGCTTCTCTCGCCTACGACAAATACGTTATCGATTCTTATGATTACACTCCTTCAATAATTATGGCTACAACTTCTCCATATTCATCGACAGATAAGCTTTTGAAATCATTTGGGTACAATGAAGATTTGGATATAAATATGGCTTTGGAAAAATTAAACTCTTTTATCAAATCGCCTATTCCCGATAATTTACAAAACATCAAAAAAATTGACACTAAAACTTTTAGTTCAACTGAAATCAAAGATATAGTTTACAAAAAAATACAAGAAATGAATTAAGCGGCGTAATTTTACGCTGCTTTTTGTTTTAAATAAATGATTAACGGATATATATTTATATGAGTAAATTTGAAATAAAACAAGGGGGCATTATGAACAATTTTACATTTTACAATCCTGTAAGAGTACATTTCGGTAAAGGTCAAGTTACAAATCTAGCCGATGAATTAAAGAATTACAATAAAATTTTAGTAACTTATGGTGGAGGAAGCATCAAGAAAAATGGCGTCTACGATGATGTTATGAAAAATTTGAAAGGCAAAGAAGTTTTTGAACTTTCTGGAATCACTCCAAACCCAAGAACTGACAAAGTTTATGAAGGAATTAAAATCTGCAAAGAAAATGACATTGATTTTATACTAGCTGTCGGCGGCGGATCTACATTGGACTGCTCAAAAGCAATCGCAATGGGTGCAAAAACTGATGAAGATTTCTGGGATTATTTCTTCGAAGAAAAAAACAAACCAACTGACGCTATCAAACTGGGAACAGTAATAACAATGGCTGGAACTGGTAGTGAAATGGACGGTAGTTGTGTAATTTCAAATATAGAAAGAAAGAAAAAATACGGCTACGGGCACAGATTATTGTATCCAGTATTTTCAATAATCGACCCAACATACACATATTCACTTCCAAAATATCAATTAATCAGTGGAACTTGCGACATGTTCAGCCATATAATGGAAGAATATTTTTCAGAACCAGATTACGAAAACACAACAGATAATATATCAGAAAGCTTGATGAAAACTGTAATCGACAGTATCAGAGTAGCTCTCAAAAATCCTGAAGATTACCAAGCTAGAAGCAATCTAATGTGGGTAAGTACACTTGCAATCAACGGACTTACTGCCACTGGTAAAAGCTCAGATTGGTTAAGCCACAAATTGGAACACACATTATCCGCATATTTTGATGTAACTCACGGAATGGGACTTGCAGTGGTCCATCCAAATTATTTGAAATTTGTCTACAAAAATCATTTGGAAAAATTCAGAAGCTTTGCAATCAATGTGTGGAATATAGATCCAGAAGGAAAAACAGATGAAGAATTAGCACTAGAATCAATCGAAGCACTACAAAACTTCTTCGAAGAAATCGGCGCTCCAACTACACTTCGTGAACTTGACATTCCAAAAGACAAAATCAAAGAAATGGCTGAAAACACAGCTGCATATAAAACAAGCTACTCAGATTTGTCAACATCAGACATCGAAACTATATACAATAACGCTTATTAAAACTAAAATCTGCCTTGAAAAAGGCAGATTTTTTAGTGAGATAAAATTATTTCTTTATTGTAGTTTTTAATTATATTTTTATGGTCGACAAAAATAACTATTCCTTCAATTTCATCAAAAACTTTCAGAAATTTTTCAGTTGATTCGCTATCCAAGTGATTGAATGGTTCGTCAAATATAAATATATTTGAGTTTCCTATTAGCGCCCTATCCAAAGTTATTTTGTGTTTTTCCCCACCAGATAGACCATTAACATCTGTTTTCATTAGTAACTTGTTATCTGTGAATACAGTATCTATTTTATTCTTTCCAAGGAAAATATTCTCTTTCACAGTAGTTGGAAAAACATAAGAGTTTTGACAAAAATAATTTATGTTGATATTCTTCGCATTATTTAACTCTGTGTTGTTAATACTAATATTTCCATTATAATCGGTATAAATGTTACTTAAAATTTTAATTAAAGTTGTTTTTCCAGTTCCATTTTCTCCAGATATTTTAACTTTATCTCCTTTTTTTATAGACGAATTGTCAAATCAAATGCAACACTTATGGTAAGAAACCAAAAAGTTCTTCTTTAGGTGTTTTATATTGTATACATTTTCTAGGTCTATTATTCATTAAACTTAAGTTATCATTTAAATCATTA
>NZ_JBRFJH010000005.1:0-129816 GCF_052932205.1 Finegoldia sp. P1-F-LS
AACCCTATTTTTAAATTCTTAAACTCTAGGGTATTTTTTCATGCTTATTTTTATTCAGTTTTTATCAATATCAATTCTTATATTTTTAGCATTTTACCTCTTGACTTTTAATAGTTAGTCTTTCTTTATAAAAATTTACAATAATCGCTTCTGATATCGTTCATTTCTTCAGCGATTTCATCAACGTCAAGAACCATTTCCATCATACCAACTTGTTCATCATAAACGTCAGCATCGAATTGTTCTTTACATTCTTCTTCTACAACATGGTAAACTAACAATCCAAGTTCAACGCCTGCTAATGGGCCTGCGAATGTTGGGTCACCTGCTGTTACTGTTTCAGCTGCAAGACCTGCAGCTTCAGCTTCTGCGGCACCTAGAAGAACCACTACGTTTTCAGCTCCGTATTGTTCAGCGAAGTCTTTAACTCTCTTTTGGTTTTCTAAGTCCATAGCTCCTGCACTAGTTCAGACGAAACATTCTGTAGATGAGAAAATTACTTCTGTGTTAGGAACTGTGTTTACACATGTTTCAATTGCAAGACCTGGAATTCCATCACGGTCTCCAATTATGATAACTTTTTTATTTTCTAAAAATCCCATAACTATCCTTTCTTAAGTTTATATTTTGTTTATATTTTTGAATAAATCTTTTTTATTAATTAATAAGTTTTTGCTGTTAATCTGTTGAATCCAGTTTCGTTAGTAGCACCAGTAATTGCTTGGATTTCTACTTCGATAGTACCGTCATCTTTTAATGCTCCATCAGATCCACCAGCGATTGTGTCAACGAATTGGATGTGACCAATTACTTTGTCCATCTTTGGTAAAGTGATGAATTGGTTAGCATTACCACCAGTTACTACTGCGTTTGCAGCTGGGTCAGCGTCTGCTAATGATTGAGAAGCACCGTCACGTCCTGCATATTCATCAGTGATGATAACAGTCTTGATTCCTTTACCTTCAATCTTCTTACAGTTCATGATTAAGTCAGTATCTGGGTTACCGAAACCTTCTTGTGATACGATAGCAGCGTCAGCTCCTAAGAATTCACAAAGTTTTGCAGTCATGTCAGAGTGTCTGATCTTATCCATCAAGTATACATTTTCGTTAGTAATTACAACTCCTAAGAAGTTGATTGATTTACCGTGTTCTTTGTATAATTCTCTGATTACACCATTGTTTAGGTGAACGTAAGTTGGGTTTTTGTCACAAGCACTTACACAGTTACCTGAACAAATAGCTCCGTCCATGATTTCAGTTGGGTATAAGAAAGTTGGAATAATTTTCTTAGCGTCAACTCCATAAACATAAGTGTCGTGTAATAAACCTTGAGTTTGTAACATGTAAACATATACAACTTTTGGTAATTCTGGATATTGTTTAACTTGTTCTAAGATTGGAAGAGTTTCGAATGTTTCCCATTCATCTGCTTCTAAATCTTTTGCTAATCTACCGATGAAATCAGTGATTCTTAAACCAGCCATTCTAACGCCAGCTTCGTGATTGTGTTGTTTAACACCTTCAACTGGTTCGATAGTTACTACTAAGTTAACTGTCTTAGAGAATGGAGTGTATTCAGCACCTAAACCTGACATGTCGATGATACCTTCTTGGAATCCTACGATTTTACCTGTTGTAACAACAGCAATGTCTTTAAGAGCGATAGTTTTACCTGAACCAACAGGATCAACTTTGTTTAATATTCCTGGGAATATTTCTCCACCTTCAACTTTAACTCTTGGTTCGTTAACATCCTTTACTGGTGTTATACGAGTGCTTTCACCTGGATGAGCGATATCAAAATCAATTGATTCTAAGTGTTCGTCATCAGCTACACCTGATACATCTGCTAATTCTTTCTTATTAAGATACAAAATGTGGTCTTCGATTCTTGACTCACCTTCATCAAAGATGATGTCTTTAATAAAAATCTTACCTAATTCAAGACGCATATCTTAACCTCCTATAATAATTTTTTATTTAAACTCAATAGGGGAGTGACCCCTAATGAGTTTTAACCTAATTTACTTCTACTTTAATCTTTTAATCTAGCTTAAGATTAGTTGTAGTGTTTTTGGATCATAGCTTCTATGTTTTCCAAATTAGCGTCATCTTTATTGATTTCATCAATTTTTTGACCGTCTTTGTACATTAACATAGTTGGTAATCCTAATACTTGTTGTTTGATAGCAACTCTTCTTGCTGAAGTAATGTTTAGTGAACAGAATTTAATTTTGTCACCGTATTTTTCAGCTAATTCATGAACGCCTGGCATAAGTGCCTTACATGGTTCACAACCGTCACTCCAGAAGTCTACGAATACTAATCCTTCAGCTTCTAATACTTCTGGTTCAAAAGTTTTCTTGTCTAATTCTAACATTTCAAATGCCTCCTAAAATTTTTATATTAATATTCTATCCAAAGTTTGACTAATAATGTCAAAATCAACAACTCTGAAATCATCAAGGATTTCAGCTGGCCAACGCTTTGGCTTAGAAATATTCATAAACTTAGTTGCAGTATTGATACATTCTTCAATCATCATCAAAGAGTCCGTATCAAATTTGTCACCCTTTTCTAATATAACAGATCTAAAAACTGTTTCATTTGGTTTTACTGATCCGTAAAGTGGGTGAGTTACTAGGCGATAATTTTGATGAATTAAATCGCGTGCTTTTTTCAAAATCCCGATATAGTCGATATCCATGTATTCAACTTTTATATCAGATCTTTTGATAGCATCTTTAAAATATTCATTGTTTGTGATTAATAACATCTTTTACCCTACCTGTCTTTTGATTCGTTATTAGCTATCTTTCAAGCTCAGTATTATTATATAACAAAATCACACAAAAGTAATCATATATAGAAAATCATAATAACCGCTCATAAAAAATCACAAATTCCTTTAATATATAAAATTTAATTTGTTAAAACAGAAACATAAATCTGTAAATAAAAAACTGGAATTATTTTCTAATTTAAAAAGTGATTACTACAATACAATCCTTATATGATAGACAATTCTCTGCTCTTATATTATAATTTACTCATAAGTTAATGTCAAATACGTATATATTATATAGAAGAAAATGGAGGCAAATAAAAATGGGAATTGATTTAAAAGAAATGTTTAAGAAACTTCCACAAGTTTCAGAAATTTTAGAATCGGAAGAAATTTTACAAGCGTACGAAGAATATCCTGAAAGTTTAATAAAAGATTCAGTAAGAGAATCAATAGAATTTTTTAGAAATAGAATATTAAATAAAGAAGAGTTTGACTTTTATAACAAAGATGTTATTGACAAGGCATTTGAATTGATGGACAAAAACTTCTCGCCATCATTGAAGCCTGTAATAAATGCAACAGGAGTTATTTTACATACAAACCTTGGTAGATCATTATTAAATGAAAAAGTAGTCGATAACTTATGCAAAATTGCTGGGAATTATTCTAACTTAGAATATGACTTAGATGAAGGGAAAAGAGGCTCAAGATATGTCCATGCTGTAGAACTTTTGAAAAGAATTACAAAAGCTGAAGATGCTGTAGTAGTAAATAACAATGCGTCGGCAGTTTTTCTTACTCTAAATACTTTGGCTCAAAACAAAGAAGCTATTATAAGTAGGGGAGAATTGGTAGAAGTTGGAGGATCTTTTAGAATATCTTCCATTATGGAAAAATCTGGAGCGAAGTTAGTAGAAGTTGGTTCAACGAACAAAACGCACATGTACGATTATGAAGATAATATTAATGAAGAAACTGCTCTTATTATGAAGGTTCACACTTCAAATTATTCTGTAGTAGGATTTAGTGAAAGTGTAAGTGGAGATGAATTGAGGCAATTGTGTGATGAAAAAGGAATACATTTAATAGAAGATTTGGGTTCTGGTTCTTTAATAGATTTGTCAAAGTTTGGTCTAAGCTACGAAAGAACTGTCAAAGACTGTATTAATGAAGGAATTGATTTGGTATCATTCTCTGGTGACAAGATTTTAGGTGGTCCACAAGCTGGAATTATTGTAGGTAAGAAAGAATTGATATCTAAGATTAAGAAAAATCAATTATTAAGAGCATTCAGAGTTGACAAGTTTACATTAGGAGCATTGGAAGAAACACTCAAATTTTACTTAGATGAAGAAAAAGCAATTGCAAATATTCCTACTTTGAAGATGATATCTATGCCAAAAGAAGAAATTCTTCGAAAAGCAGAAAAACTAAAGTCTATGATTGAAAAAGAAGTAGATTTGAATATGGAAATTGTTGAATCGCAAAGCGAAGTGGGAGGCGGGGCATATCCGTTAGATAAATTAGATTCATATTCAATTGCTATAAAACCAGATATGAAGGTGTCTGAATTTGAAAGAGGTCTCAGATTATCAAAGGATCACATTATAGGAACGGTTCACGATGATACATTCTTCATGGATTTAAGATGTATTTTTGAAAAAGATTTTGAAAGAATTGTAAAAGTGATTAAACTCAATACTATTTTGAAAAAAATGCCAATGTGATTTAACTGAATATTATTATAAAAATCTTATATGAAAATCCCGAATTGATAATTCGGGATTTTTGATTTATTGAACAAAAATTTTAGAAAAATTGTAGGAAAAAATTTACAAATTGAGATTAAATATGTTATAATGACTAAACAGGATTTAATCCTTGTTTTTTTATTGTTTACTATTTTAATGTAAAAATATTAGGTTAATTTATATTTAACTCTTTGCATTTTTTGGAAAACGATACACTTATAATATCAATCGGAAGAAAAATCAATAGGAGGTAATTTATGAAACAAAAATATAACATAGGTCAGGTAATCACCTATGCAGGAGCGTTTATCGCTTTACTTATTGGATCTGGATTTGCAACGGGCCAAGAAATTTTACAATTCTTTTCTTCGTATAGATTATATGGATTAATCGGAATTATGATTTGTTTCGGATTGTTTACGTTTGCAGGATTATCATTTTTGAATGATGGTTATTATCAAAAATTTGAAAAACCAAATGATATTTACAAGTTGATGTGTGGAAATAAGATAGGTACTATTTTTGACTATTACGCAGTATTTTTTATTTTCTTATCTTACACAGTTATGATTGCTGGTGCGCAAGCAACAGCAGTTCAACATTTTAACGCTCCAAAATATGTTGGTGGCGCTATTATGGCTGCAATTTGTATTACTGTTGTAATGCTTGGTTTAGGCAAAATTGTAGATGTTATCGGTAAAATTGGACCAGTAATAGCAATAATGGCGATAGTTATTGGGATTATTTCAATTATAATGAACATGGACAAGTTGCAATCAAGCTTGGCTCTAATGGACCAATTAGTAAAAGGCGGTCAAGTTAAAGTGGCAAGCAAGAATTTCTTCTTGGCAGCTGGATCTTATGTTGGATTTAACATGATATGGTTGGTTGCTTTCTTGGCTGAAGTTGGTAATAAAGCAAAAAGCTTGAAAGATGCTCAAGCTGGTGTTTATGTAGGTGCTACAGGATTTTCTGTTGCAATATTTATCATGAGTATCGCTATCATATTATCAATTCCTGATTTGTACAATTCACAAATTCCTGTGTTGATTTTGGCAGGAAAAATACATCCAGTATTAGCAACAGTTTTCTCGATTTTTATCATGCTTGGAATATTCACGACATCTGTTCCATTATTATGGACTGTAACTGGAAGATTCTTTAAAGAAGGAACTAAAAAATACAAACTATTTACGTTAATTGCTGGAATTATTGGAGCAATTATCGGATTGACATTAAAATTTGACTCATTAGTAAATGTAGTTTATGTAGTTAATGGTTATATCGGAATGGTATTATTAGCATGGATGATAATTAGAAGTGCATCAGGTAGAGCAAAAAAACAAAACCTAGATGGCGCTAAGAGAAACAATATTGAATATGAAAATTAATTTAAGTCGGCGAATTATTCGCTGACTTTTTTATATGTTCATTTATAAAAATTTACTATTAATCAGATAAATAAATAACAATATAATTTAACCCGAAGTTAAAAAATCAAGAAAAAAACAGCCTAATTAAAGGCTGTTTTCTTTTTAAATAATAATAAGAAGAATATTCACTTTCAAGTGAAATGTTAGATTTTATAAAAATTTACAATATTCGCTTCTGATATCATTCATTTCTTCAGCGATTTCATCAACGTCAAGAACCATTTCCATCATACCAACTTGTTCATCATAAACGTCAGCATCAAATTGTTCTTTACATTCTTCTTCTACAACATGGTAAACTAACAATCCAAGTTCAACGCCTGCTAATGGGCCTGCGAATGTTGGGTCACCTGCTGTTACTGTTTCAGCTGCAAGACCTGCAGCTTCAGCTTCTGCGGCACCTAGAAGAACCACGATGTTTTCAGCTCCGTATTGTTCAGCGAAGTCTTTAACTCTCTTTTGGTTTTCTAAGTCCATAGCTCCTGCGCTAGTTCAGACAAAGCATTCAGTACTTGAGAAGATTACTTCTGTGTTAGGAACAGTGTTTACACATGTTTCAATTGCAAGACCTGGAATTCCATCACGGTCTCCAATGATTATAACTTTTTTATTTTCTAAAAAACCCATAATACATCCTTTCTTTAATTAAAAATTTTATTTTTCATTCCCTCAAAAGAATGAAATTACCACAATCGAACGCCTATCGTTCGTTGACATCATTATAATATCATAATTAAAAAAAATTGCAAATTTCACAGTGGAAATTTGCAATTCTTTTATAGAAAATCTCAATAAATGAAAATTAGAATTTATCTACGTATTTTTCAGCTTGAGTAGCAGCGATAGCACCGTCAGCTGCAGCAGTAACTACTTGACGTAAAGTTTTTTGTCTAACATCACCAGCTACATAAACGCCTTCAACGTTAGTATGCATTTCTTCATCGCCTAAAATATATCCATATTCGTCTAATTCAATCTTGCCTTTGAATACATCAGAGTAAGGAATAGTACCTACGAATACGAATACACCCATTGTTCCGTCATCTTCGTCACAGTGATATTCTTCTTCTTTTCCAGATTCTTTGTCAACCATAACGATTGATTCCAAGATTCCTTCACCTTTAATTTCTTTAATAGAAGTGTTGAATCTCATTGATAAGTTATCGCAAGCTTTTGCTTCATCTTCAGCAGTCTTATCACATTTTAAGTGATCGCCTCTAACTAAAAGAGTAACTTTTCTAGCGAATTTTGTTAAGTAAGTAGCTTCTTCAACAGCAGAGTTACCACTACCAACAACGAATACTTCTAAGTCAGTAAAGAAATCTGCGTCGCAAGTTGCGCAGTAAGATACACCTTTACCAGTGAATTCTTTTTCACCAGGGCATCCTAATTTTCTTGGAGCAGCACCAGTTGCAATAATAACAGCTTTAGCTTCTAATACATCTCCATTTTTTAATGTAAGTTTTTTAACTTTGTCTGAAAAGTCAACGTCTACAACATCTGCTCTTCTAATTTCAAGACCGAAGTTGTCGATTTGGTCAGCCATTTTTTTGATTAAGCTTGGACCAGATTCTCCAACGATTCCACCTGGATAGTTTTCAATAGAATCAGTAGTAGTGATTTGACCACCAGTTTTTTCTTTTTCAACTATCAATGTGTTCATCTTAGCACGTGCAGCGTATAAACCAGCTGATAAACCAGCAGGGCCAGCACCAATAATAATTAAATCATACATGTAAATTCACTCCTTAAAATTTCTTTTGAGTAAGAACTCTATAAATAATAATATCACAAATAATCAAAAAAATCACTATTAAGCAGTTTTTTGGAAGAAAAAACTAATTATGACAAAAATGTAACAATTCAAACATTAGTGTAATATAGCAATTAGTTTACAATAAAACGAAAAATATTTGTAAAATAACAAAAATTTTAGTAAAGTTGTTGATTTTTAAAAAAAACATAGTATAATAATAGTAAGAGATATGAAAAGATTTTCATAAGTGATTTGGTTAGAGTTACTTAAGTCAAGCATTCGCATTAATTTTATTTAATAATCCAGGATATAAAACAAAAAATGCTTGACATAAACAAATTTGAGAGAAGATTTGTTGTATCATATTTTAATCACAATAAAGGTTTTCAAGTATCTCAAAAAATTTAAGGAGGAAATATTATGGATCAAAAAGTATTGAACGATACCATAGTGGCCATTAACAGTTTTCTAAGTAATAATATTTTATTAATTGCACTTTTAGGTTGCGGTATTTTCTACACAATCTATTCAAAAGGTGTTCAATTTAGAAAATTAGGCGCAGCATTTAAACAAACTTTTGGAGGAGTTTTCTCAAAAGAAAAGAAATCTGAGGAAGAAGGAGTATCTTCTTTCCAAGCATTAGCAGTAGCTATAGCAGCTCAAGTAGGTACTGGAAACGTTGCAGGGGTTGCAACAGCTATCATGGCAGGTGGTCCAGGAGCAATATTCTGGATGTGGTTAGCAGCAATACTAGGTATGGCTACAATCTACGCCGAAGCAGTTTTAGCACAAAAATTTAGAGAAAAAGACGATGAAGGCAACTTCGTCGGAGGTCCTGCATATTATATTAAAAATGGTATTGGACCAAAACATCCTGGATTAGCAAAAGTAATGTCAACAGCATTTGCAATTTTAATCGTAATTGCATTAGGATTCGTAGGTAACATAGTTCAATCAAACTCAATTGCAACAAGTGTTGTAGCAGCTACTGGTGGTAAACTTAATCCTATTATTGTAGGTATTGTAGTTGCAGTATTAGCTGGTGGAGTATTCATCGGTGGTATTAAGAGAATTGCGAACTTTGCTCAATTGGTAGTTCCTTTCATGGCATTAGTTTATATAATAGCTGCAATTATAATGATGGTTAAATTCCACTCTCACATTATTCCAGCATTCAAACTTATCTTTGAAGCAGCTTTCAATCCAGAAGCAGCTCTTGGTGGTGCATTAGGTATTACAATTAAAATGGCAGCAGCTAAAGGTGTTGGTAGAGGATTATTCTCTAACGAAGCTGGTATGGGTTCTACACCACACGCTCACGCTACAGCTAATGTAGCTCACCCTGTATTACAAGGTTACACAGCTATGGTTGGTGTATTCATCGATACAATAGTTATTTGTACAGTAACAGCATTAATGATTTTAGTTACAGAAGCTTGGACAGATAAAAGTCTTAATGGTGCATTAGTTACTCAAGAAGCTTTTACTAGAGCTTTTGGACCTACTGGTACAATTTTACTTGCGGTTGCATTAGGATTCTTCGCATTTACAACAATCGTTGGTTGGTACTACTTCGGTGAAACAAACATCAGATTCTTATTCGGTCATAAAGGTTTGTGGCCATACAGAATTTTAGTATTGTTATGTATCATTGCAGGTTCTTTACAAGAAGTAGACTTAGTATGGAACACAGCTGACTTAACAAACTCACTAATGGTTATACCAAACATTATCGCTATCATTATGCTTCATAAACACGTTAAGAATATGACTTTACATTATGAAACAAATGGTAAAGAAGGTTCATTATAAAATAAGTCAAGATTTATTTATAAGAGATAAAAAGCATCACGAAAGTGGTGCTTTTTATTTGGTTAAAAGCATTTTAAATACGATTCATGAAAACTTGAATTTGATTTATTGGAAAGTAATATAAATTTAATAGGGAAAATGCATATAAAATTAATAGAAATTATTTAAAAATCAGGATTTGAAACCATAAATAAATTAAAAAATTGCAAAAAAAAAATACCATAAAAGTCTGGTAAATATGTAAGCACACCCGAGTCTGTTAGAAAAAGCGGAGGCGATCCCTACTAGTTAGCTCAAAATAGGCACCCTCACATCACACAGGAATGACTGCTTATGGCTGCTACCTTCCGATCCTGACCAGGTTCACAGGTTCCTGTTGCGTGAGACCCACTTCTCAACACCACTTTTTAAGTTCATACCAACACTTTTAATCCCTCGCTCGGGAATTCGATCCTGCTGTAGCGATTGCAGGTAACAGGGCATCGCTAATTCCCCATCTAGTGCATGGCGGAGAGTAAGGGATTCGAACCCTTGAAACACGTTAATGTTTACATGATTTCCAATCATGCTCCTTCGGCCAACTCGGACAACTCTCCATATCATATTGTTAAATTATAATATGATAATTAATATTTGTCAAATTTTTACATTATTTATAATTGTAGATTTTTGATGATAAATTTGAAAGAAAATTGATGATTTTCAATAAAATTTTTCAACAAAAAAGTAGTATGTCGAAAAAGACATACTACATAAAATCAAATTGATTATTTCTTTTTAATTTTGTTAATAATAGATAGTAAGATTACTGAACCTAAAATTGCAACTAAAATGCTGTAAAGGTTGAATCCATTTACTCCGCTTTTTCCGATAATACTCATTACCCAGCCACCGATTGTAGCTCCGACAATTCCGCATAGGATGTTAGCACCTGCTCCCATGTTTGCATCGTTGCCAGTAATTTTAGATCCTATCCATCCTGCTAATGCTCCTACTATAATCCATGAAATAATTCCCATACATAATACCTCCTTAAAGTATTCTAATTTATTACAATTTATTTATACCCGTATGATTTAAATTATAAACACATTTAACAAAAATTTGACATATTCTGTAAAAATAATGTAAATTTAACGAAAAATTATTGTAAATTTGACAATTTAACTGATAAAATATAGTAAAATTATATTAAAGAGGTGTTTTTATGATTTATGCTGTTATTGATATAGGATCGAATACAATTAGATTATCGGTTTATAAAGTTATAGGAGATGAAGTTAAGAATCTTTTTAATGAAAAATCAAGTGCATCACTTGCGTCATTCATAGAAAAAGGAATGATGAACGAACATGGGATTCAAAAGTTGATTAATACACTAAAAGAATTTAAGAATTTGATTTCAAATTTTGAAGATATTTCAAAAACATATGCAATCGCTACTGCATCCATTAGAAATTCTTGTAATAGACGAGAAATTATTGAAAGAGTTCGAACAGAAGTGGGAATAGACATTGAACTTATAAGTGGAGAAGAGGAAGCAAAGTTATCTTTTTTAGGATCTGGAATAGATTCTCAAAGCGGCATATTGACGGATATAGGTGGTGGAAGTAGTGAGATTGTAGTATTTGAGCAGGGAAAAGTTGTGAAGACTTCTAGTTTGAATATAGGTTCACTAGTTGCTTTTGATAATTTTGCAAGAGGATTATTCATTACTAAAGATGAGAAAAAATTATTGGAAGATGATATAAAATTAATGATTGCTTCAAATAATCTCAACAGAGTTCAACACGATCTTGTGTGTGCTGTAGGTGGAAGTGCCAGAGCATGCCTTAAACTTTACAACGAATATTATGACAAGGAAGCTGGTAATGTAATTATTACTATGGATGGTTTGAAAAACCTTATTAATACACTTATAAATATGGAAAACAGAGCAAAGATGAAATTGATTTTAAAAGTTAAAGCAGATAGAATCCACACATTGATTCCAGGAATGATAATTTTGTATAGAATTGCAAAATATTTCTACGCAGACATTATAAGAGTTAGTATGACTGGTATTAGAGAAGGATTCGTCTACAATAAGATATTAGAAAGGGGATAAAATGAACGATATTTCATTCACCCAAAATAGGGAATTATCATGGTTAAAATTTAATGAAAGAGTGCTTGAGGAAGCAGCAGATAAAAGTGTAGAATTATTTGAAAGAGTTAAGTTTTTTTCTATATTTGATACTAATTTTGAAGAATTTTTCATGGTAAGAGTTGGAAGTCTAACAGATATCAATGATATGAAAAAAAAGGTCATTGACAACAAAACTCTTATGAGCACCCAAGAACAGATTGATTGCATTATGGATGAATCTAAAAGGTTGTATGAGAAAAAAGATACTGTGTATGAGGATTTGAAGCAAGATTTACAAGAAGAAAATGTAACTATTTGTAGAGTTAATGAATTAGATGATAAGGAAAAAAGACTTGTTTATTATTATTTTAACTCTACCATTGCTCCTATATTGAGTTTTCAAATAGTAGATAGAGTTCATCCTTTTCCACAAATTCCAAACCTTGCAATTGTGGTTTTATTTCAATTAACATCTCAATCAAAAAACAAAAAGCATTTTATGGGGCTTATTCAACTTCCTGATAAAATAAAAAGATATGTAAAATTATCTGACACAAAAGTTGTGCTTATTGAAGATATCATTAGAGAATTTGGTCAAGAAATATTTGATAACTACGATTGTACATCAAAGTACATATTGTCTGTAACTCGAAATGCAGATATAGAATATGACGATGAGGATTTGGAATTTGATGATGATTACAGATCATACATGAAAAAGATGATTAAACTCAGAAAAAGACTTAGACCTGTAAGACTTGAAATCAACGAATATCCTAATGAAGAAACAAGGGAATTCTTGTTGAAAAACCTGAATTTGACAGAGCATCGTATGTTTGTAACTAAAAGTCCTATGAGATGTGGATTTTTGTTTGATTTAGTGTATGATATGCCAAAGAATGTAATTAAAAAGTATACTTATGAGGATTTTTCTCCACAAGAATCTTCGATGATTTCAAAAGAAAAATCAGTTATAGAACAAGTTTACGATAAAGATTTGTTCCTATCATTTCCTTATGAATCAATTGATCCATTTATTAGACTTTTGAATGAGGCTGCAGAAGATGAGTCGGTAGTTTCCATCAAGATTACAATTTATAGATTGGCTAAAGATTCTGAAATCACTAAAGCCTTGATAAAAGCCGCTGAGAATGGCAAAGAGGTTGTGGTTCTTATGGAATTGAGAGCTAGATTTGATGAAGAAAATAATATTTTGTGGTCATCGAGATTAGAAAATGCTGGTTGTAGAATAATATATGGATTTGATCACTATAAGTGCCATTCAAAAGTTTGTTTGATTACCAAGATTAAAGATGAAAAGATTTCTTATATTACACAAGTGGGTACGGGAAATTATAACGAAAAAACATCGAAACTCTACACTGATTTTTCTTATATGACAACAAGACAAGAAATAGGTGAAGATGCGAAGGAACTTTTCGATAATTTTTTGTTGGGGAATTTGAATGGTGAATACAAGCATTTGATGGTGAGTCCTCATTCTATGCAAGTTGGACTAGATAAATTAATCGATGAGCAAATTGAAAAAGCAAAAGTATCCGAAGATGGTTATATAAGAATTAAAATGAACTCGATTTCTGATAGAAAACTTATCGACAAATTATCCAAGGCTTCATGCAAGGGAGTTAAGATTGATTTGATGGTGAGAGGAATTTGCTGTTTGGTTCCAGGAATAAAAGATAAGACTGAAAATATAAATGTTTATCAAGTTGTTGGAAGGTTTTTGGAACATCATAGAATTTATCAATTTGGTAAGGCCGAAAACTGTAAACTTTACATTTCTTCTGCAGATTTTATGACTAGAAATATCAGAAAAAGAGTGGAAGTTGCAGTTCCAATCTATGATGATTACATTAAGCACAGAATATTAAATTTTATGGATATAATGTTTGCCGATGATACGAAAATAAGAAAACTAAATTCTGATAAATCATATTCTAAGGTTGAAAATACTGAAAATAAAAACGCACAAGAAATTCTAATAGATATTGCAAAAGAAAATTCCGTAAAAAGAAATTTGCAATCAGATGATAATAGAGTTATTAGCTCACATTCTAATAAAACTATAAATTCAGATAATAATGATAATAAAAGGATAACTGTATTCGACAAAATTAAGAATTTCTTTAAAAACTTGACACATTAATAAATTATGTGAGAATATTTAGGTATAATTTTTAATGGGGTGAAATTATGACAGAAAGAAAAGTTCCTAATTTTTTGATTGAATCAAACACAGGAAGTAATATAAAAAACATCGTTGGAATAGTGAGTGGTAAAGGTGGGGTAGGAAAGAGCCTTGTCACTTGTTTATTGGCAAACGAAATGGCAAAAAAAGGATATAAAGTTGGTATCATGGATGGAGATATTACGGGACCATCTATACCAAAATATTTTGGATTAACTGAAAAGGCAACAGCTGATTCTGAAGGTCACATCAATCCTGTTACAACATCTAATGGAATTAAAGTTATATCAATGAATTTGATGCTTCCAAAAGATGATGATGCAGTAATTTGGAGAGGACCTGTAATCGCTGGAGTTGTTAAACAATTTTATCAAGATGTAAATTGGGGAGATTTAGATTATTTATTCGTGGATATGCCACCAGGAACTGGTGATGTACCATTGACTGTGTTCCAATCAATACCAATCAAAGGTATAGTTGTTGCGATGTCACCATCAGGACTTGTAGAAATAATTGTAAAAAAAGCATTGCACATGGCAAAAATGATGGGAAAGAAAGTAATAGGATTAGTTGAAAATATGAGTTACTTGGAATGCCCTGATTGTGGAAAACACATCGAAGTTTTCGGAACAAGTACTGTTGATAAAATTGCACAAGAAGAAAATATAGATACAGTTTGTAAACTTCCAATTAATCCAGAAATTTCAAAATTAACTGAAACTGGAAAAATAAGTGATGTTGACACAAATTATTTGGAAAATATTACAAAGAAAATAGAAACTTTATAAATTACAAACAAAAAAACATTCTCTAAATTTGAGCATTACTCAAAATAGAGAATGTTTTTGTTTTTATAAATCGCTAACTGTAGTATCGTCTACTTCTTCTTTTTTAACAGCATTTTCGTCTGTTTCAGGTTTCTTTTCATCTTCAAGATTAAGAATTTCCATGAATTCTTCTCCAGTTATAGTTTCTTTTTCTAGTAAGAATTTTGAAATTTCATGAAGTTTATCGATGTTCTCAGTTAAAATGTTTCTAGCTTTTTCGTGAGCGGATTTTATAATCGATTCGACTTTATTATCGATTTGTCCTGCTTTGTGATCACTTGCAGCTAATGTATTACCGCCGCCAAGATATTTAGAATTTGTAGTTTCCAAACTCATCATATCGAACTCATCAGTCATACCATATTGAGTGACCATTGCACGAGCGATTTTTGTAGCTTTTTCTATATCATTTGAAGCGCCAGTAGTTCTTGTGTTAAACACAACTTCTTCCGCACTTCTTCCTCCTGTTAATGTGACTATCATGTTAAATAGTTCTTCTTTACTCATGAGGAATTTTTCTTCTTGATCTACTTGCATTGTGTAGCCCAACGCACCGCTTGTTCTAGGAATAATTGTAATCTTAGTAACAGGAGCAGAATGTGATTGCATTGCAGCAACTAATGCGTGTCCTACTTCGTGATAAGCTATAAGTTCTTTTTCTTTTGGAGTTATAACTGTGCCTTTTCTTTGTTGACCGGCTATTACAACTTCAACAGACTCTATCAAATCTTCTTGTGTTACGATATTTCCTCCCATTCTTACAGCTCTTAGTGCAGCTTCATTGACTATGTTTGCCAATTGAGCACCACTTGTACCTGCTGTCATCAAAGCAACTGCCTTGTAATCCATATCTTTTTCGATTTTGATTTTACGAGCGTGAACTTTAAGAATATCGATACGTCCTTGTAAATCTGGAAGTTCAACAGGAATTTGTCTGTCGAATCTACCAGGTCTAGTAAGTGCTGGATCCAAAATTTCAGGTCTATTAGTAGCTGCTAATATAACAACTCCTGAATTTCCACTGAAACCGTCCATTTCATTTAATAATTGGTTAAGAGTTTGTTCTCTTTCATCATTACCAGAAATTCCTGCAGTATCACGTCTCTTACCGATAGCATCGATTTCGTCTATGAATACAATACAAGGAGCTTTTTCTGCTGCTTGTTTGAACAAATCACGAACCTTGCTGGCTCCCAATCCGACAAACATTTCAACGAATTCTGAGCCACTCATTGAAAAGAATGGAACTTTTGCTTCACCAGCAACAGCTTGTGCAAGCAAAGTCTTACCAGTTCCAGGAGGCCCTACTAACAAAACTCCTTTTGGTAACACAGCACCAATTTCGTTGTATCTTTTTGGATCGTGCAAGAAATCTACAACTTCTAGCAAAGCATCCTTGGCTTCCTCTTGACCGGCAACATCTGTAAATTTCTTTCCAGTTTGACTTTCAACGTAAATTTTTGCGTTGCTCTTACCAAATTGTAATGCATTGCCGCCCATTTTTTTAGTAGCTTGGCTCATTGCTAATTGCAAGAAACCAAATATTATTATAAATGGTAAAACAAATTGCAAGAAAATTGATAATAGCGGAGCATATTTACTAGGAATATCGCTTGAAAATTGAACTTTGCTGTTCAATAGACGATCGACTAATTTTTCGTCTCTGATCAAACCTGCTTTGTATATAACATTGTTTTGATTCTTAGCTTTGAAATTGATATGAGTGTCTAATATTTTTACCTCTTTAACTTCTCCTTTATCGAGCATTTCGACAAATTTATTATAAGGTACTTCTTCTTCTTTTGTTTTTGAAAAAGTAGGGAAAAGTAAGCCGGCAACCACAGCATATAGAACTATAGCTATAAGATAATAAATTATTATCTTTTTCTTAGATTGCTTATTTTCTTTCATATTGTGCCACTACATTAATTCAACGTTCAATTTTTCGTTCAATAAATTCAAGCTTTTAATAATACTGTTGTATTCTTCGTTAGTTAATTTAATTTGTTTTTTGTATTTTTCAGAAATTTCGTTAACTATGTTTTCGATAATTTTCTTGCCTTTTTCTGTCAAACGAACAGTAACAATTCTTTCGTCTTTTTCAGATCTTTTTCTTGAAACATATCCTTCTTTTTCTAATGCTTTACATAAGTTAGAAATGTTTCCTCCTGCCATACCAACTAACACTCCGATATCACCAATAGTTAAATCGTCGTTTTTTCCTAATTCAAATAAAGTTTTAACTTTCATTATAGTCAATCCATATTTATCTGAAATTGGTGCTAATAAAGCGTCTGTTTTACGATAAGTTTCTCTCAATAATTGAGATAATTCTGTGTTTATTAAATTGTAATCCATACTTCCTCCATTTAATTTTTAAAATATTATGTATTTTGATATAATAAAATACACATAAGTGGTTATCCACTGACTACAGTATATATGTTAATTATATAGAAATTATGGAGATAAATTTAAATTATGGAAAATTTTAATAAAAAAGATTATAAAAAATTGTGGGTTAATTTTAAATCTAGTACACAAGCTATGGACATGCTCGTGATTTTATATAATATAGAAATTTTTGAAATATCGTTGATAACAATAGAATCTGATGTTAACAACAACGTATTGGACTTGATGGATAATTTGGATTGGGATGTTGAAGTTGTATTTTTGAAAGATTTTATGAGTGAAAATGATGTTGTTTTATCGAGATTTTTAGGTGATTTTAAAAATATTGACTTACTTAATTTTTCAGATATGAAATATTTGTCAGAATTTTTTGCAGAAAACAACGAAGCATTAGAATCAATAGATGATATTTTTATGTATGACAAATACATCAAATCAAATGAAAGTAATTTGAGTGTATTAAATGGAAAAAGTGTATTCATGATTACTAATGATACATTTAACAAAAATGATTATACGGATATATTGAATGAAATGTTTGATGAATCATCGGAAAAATTAATTGAAGATTTGTTCTTGTTGTACGCATATTCCAAGAAAGATCATTTTATTTACGCACAAACAAATATAAATATTGATGAAGAAAATAATTTGATAGAAGGCGAAGGAATTGATACGTATATTTCAGTTACATATAATATCGACAGATTTAGAGAATTTTTAGAAAGCGTGATTATTTAATGAATAAAAAGTTTAAAATAGGATCTTCGATGTCGCTTTTCTTAGCGAGTTTATCCATAGGAGTATTTTCAGGTGGATTGGCTGTTTTTTACAGATTTTTGCTAAGTAAATTAGAAGTGGTTAGAAATACTATTTACTCAAACAACAGTTTTCCAAGAGCGATTTTGATCATTGCAGTATCATTTCTGCTTGGAATTTGTGTTAGTAAATTACTTAAATGGGCTCCATTATCAGGTGGTAGTGGTATTCCACAAGTTCAAGGAGAACTTATCGGAGCTTTTAATCAAAATAGTTTCAGAGTTACTATATCCAAAATTGTTGGAGGTGCGATTGCATCGTTAGTGGGACTTTCTTTGGGAAGAGAAGGTCCATCAATACAATTGGGAGCAAGCAGTGCGAAGTGGCTTTCTGAAAAATTCGGAAAGAGCAAAACAGAAGAAAAATTGTACTTGACTGCAGGAGCTGCGGCTGGTCTTTCGGCTGCATTCTCGGCGCCGATTTCTGGGCTTGTGTTTATACTGGAAGAACTTCACAAATCTTTTTCAAAAAAAGTTGTTGCAATTAGTTTTTCAGCAGCAGTAATTGCAGATGTTATTGCAGTTTGGGTCTTCAAAATAAAACCAGTGTTTTCTTTTGGAATGACACATGTTCTTCCTACAAAATATTATTTGTTGATTTTCCCAATGATAATTATTTGCTCTGTTGTTGGGAAATTATTCAACTCTTCAATAACATTTTTCCAAGATGTATTTGCGAAGATTAAGCTAGAACAAGATATAAAAATTGCGATATTTTTTGCATTCGTATCAGTCGTTGGATTGTTTTACAAAGATATTTTAGGTGGTGGACATTCTTTCATAGAAAATATGGCAACACACAATTACAATTCATTTTTTGTTTTGATAATACTTTTGTTGTTCAAAATGTTTATGACATCGACATCTTATGCAACAGGAACTCAAGGTGGTATTTTCTTGCCTGTTTTAGTATTAGGTGGAATTACTGGATTGTTTTATTTTAATTTAATGAGTGCATTTGGATTCGTACAAGATGTTTATTTATCAAATTTTGTTGTTCTCGCTATGGTTTGTGTGCTAACAGCTGTTGTTAGAAGTCCGCTATTGAGTGTTGTCTTGGTATTGGAATTAAATGGTAACATGACACATTTATTGGGACTGGCATTTTGTTCAATCATGGCATATTTTATATGCATGGCGTTGGATTTCGAACCTATTTACGATATTTTGTTGAAGAGAATGTTGAATAAAAGAGTTGTTGGTAAAGGTGTAAACGACGAATTTACAATGTTCGATATAAAACTTGGGTACAATAATGGTGTTTCCAACAAAAAAATCAAAGATATTGATTTTCCAAAAGATGCATTGATTGCTGAAGTGGATTCAAATGGAGAAAAATACGTTCCAAATGGAGATAGCGTACTAAAAACAGGAGATATTGTCACTGTTTTAGTAAAAGATGAACAACTTTACGATACTAGAATGAAAGTTCTCGAAGTTTTTGGAGAAAATAATGGATAAAATAAAAGAAAACTTGAACTATATATTGCTTGCGATAGTTGCACTTCTCGTATGCATCTTGGCATTGATGATGTTTTCTAAGAAAAATGTCTACACTATTAATACTGGAAACAGCACCGTTTTGAAGAAAAACTACGTAGTAACTCATTATGATAACAAGATTTTTATGTACAAAAATGAGGATTTAATTTTAAAGAAGGATTACGACGATAAAAAACCTTATTATTTTGATGGCAAATTTCTCTATTTGATTGATAAAAAGGATTTATTGCAATATAATACAAAAGGAAAGATAAATTCGAAACTTTCGTTTAAATCAGATATAAATTACATTTTTGCGAACAAGGATCACATTATTGTCGATTTAGAAAATGAGTTTTCCATTGTGAATGATATGAAAGTTTTGGAAAGTTTTGATCTTAAAGATGAAGTATCGAGTCTGATAGCATCGAACAAATCAAACTACACTTTCACAACGATTGGAAAGCGCGATGGAAGAATTTTTTCTAAGATTTACATGTACGATGATAAGGGACTTGTTTACAAAAATATATTCATTGACAAACCAATTTTTAGAATGAAGTATGTCGGGGACAATTTGATTGTTGTGTTTGACGGATATATCAAAGTTTTTGACAAGGCTAAGATTATAAAATCAAAATCTTTTGATGGAACAAAAAATGTCGGTATTTCTGATAACAACGTATATGTTATTACAAAAACAGGAGAGCTTTTGATATACGATAAAGATTTGAATTTGGTGAGCCAATCTAAAATAGACGATTCACTAAAAATTTATTCGAATGATAAAAACTGCATATTATATAACCAAAACGGGTATTTTATCTTTGAGGATTCCAAACTAGTGGAATATAAAGCATCCGATCTTAAATCAATAACAGGAGAAGATGATTTTTATTTAATATTTAATAACAGAATAGAAAGGATTAGGTAATTATGGAAATTGTAGATGCAAGAGGACAAGTTTGTCCAAGACCAATTATTATGACAAAAAATGTATTTGACGAATTAGAAGAAGGTACTGTTAAAACACAAGTTGACGACATGTACTGCGTTGAAAATTTGCAAAAATACGCTAATGGTCAAGGTTTTGAATTCAGTTATGAAGAAACTGATTATGGTTTTGAAACTACTATTGTAAAAGAAAAAGGAGCACAAAAAAAGGTTGAAGAAACTAATGGTAATTTAGTATTAGCATTCTCAACCGATAAAATGGGTGATGGAGATGAAAAACTCGGTAAATCTCTTATTAAATCATACATTTATTCTGTTGCAGAAGCTGATGAAGTTCCAAGTACACTTTTATTCTTCAACTACGGAATTCATTTGACAACAGAAGGATCAGAAGTTATCGACGATTTGAAGAGAATCGAAGAAAAAGGCGCAAAGATTATGACTTGTGGAGCTTGCTTAGACTTCTATGATAGAAAAGAAAAACTTTTGGTTGGTGAAGTTACTAACATGTATGTAATTTACGATACGTTATCAAAAGCAGACAGAAATGTAATTATAAGATAATGGAAAAGATATTATTAACTTTTACATCAGTTAATTTTACAATGATGACAGAAAGTAAACTTGTGAGTATGGGATACGATATTAAAACTATCCCTACTCCAAGGGAAATTTCTGAGAGTTGTGGATTAGCGATTATGTTGGATCCTGATAAAAAAGATGAGATGATAGCATTGAAAAAAGAACTTCCAATCGCAAAGATTTGGTCGTATCTTAAAGTAGATGGAGTAATTTTTGTAAATGAGGTAAAAGAATAATTAATGTTATTTAGTATTCAAAAATTTAACGAAATATTTTATAATTCAGCCGGCCAACTAAATTTGTTGGCCAAGATTTTATTGGCCTTGTTAATTATTGTGCTTACGCAAGTTGTCGTAAGCATTTTAACTACGAGCTTCGATAAATTATTAATGAAAAAAAGAAGTTCCATCGAAGGAAGACAAATCACGGTTACCAAATTATTGAACAATACAATAAAATATTTGATTTATTTTTTCTGTGTAGTTCATGTCCTAGATTTATTCGGGGTTAAAACAGATAAAATATTGGCAACTGCTGGTATCGGTGGGGTTGCAATTGGTTTTGGTGCGCAATTTATAATCAGGGATGTAATCAGTGGGCTTGCAATAATTCTTGAAAATCAATTCAAAGTGACAGATCATGTAATTATCAACGGAATTGAAGGAAATGTTCAAGAATTGGGGCTTCGCGTTACAAAAATCAGAGGATTTGACGGAGCTATTCATTTGATTAGTAACGGTCAAATCAACACAGTTACTAATTTATCTAAAGAAAATCAAAGAATTGAAGTTAAAATGGAAGTTCCAATTAAATATAGTTTGGATCAATACGCAGAAATTGTAAATGAAATTTCCAATGAATTGGTAGACAAGTATACAGATATTGTAAAAAAACCAGAATTAATTGGAGTTACCAAAATGGACAAGAACTCCATGACTATTACGATTTGGGGAAGTTGCAAACCAGAATCACAATATTTGTATCAAAGAGAAATTATTAAAAAATTCATAGAAAAAGCCAAATCAAAATCAATGGATTTGAATTGTTATTTTGTAGCAGGTGATGAAAATGAAATATAAAGTAAATGATATTGTAACACTAAAAAAAGGTCATCCATGTGGCGAAAATAAATGGGAGATTTTGAGAACTGGAGCAGATATTAAATTAAAATGCTTGGGATGCGATAAAATAGTGTGGCTTACAAGGTTAGAATTTAACAAAAGAATCAGAAAAATACAAGATAAAACTGGCAAATTTGTATCTATAGTTCATTACGAACCAGAAGATGACGAATAAAAAAAGATAGGAGAATTATGAATTACGTTGTAATACCAGCGTACAAACCAGACGAAAAACTCACGAAATTGGTGGAGAATTTATCAGAAAACCACCTCAATATAATTGTAGTTAAAGATGGTCCGTGCGATTATGATTTTTCAAAACTTAATAATATAGTTCTTCTAGAGCATCAAACTAATATGGGAAAAGGAGCCGCTCTTAAAACTGCGTTCAAATATTTGAAATCACAACAAGCAAATGGGACTGTGGTTACAAGTGATGCTGACGGACAACATTTGGTGAAGGATATTTTAAAATTAATAAAATTTTCTGAACAAAACAAGGATAAGCTGATACTTGGAGTCAGAGATTTAAAAAGAGGAATCCCGATTAAATCTTTGCTAGGCAACACTATAACGAGAATGGTATTTTATTCTAGTTCATCGAAATACATTAAGGACACGCAAACGGGACTTCGTGCATTCAACACATCACAGCTTGATAAAATGATTGAAATCGAAGGGGACAGATACGAATACGAAATGAATATGCTTTATGAATTTGACTCGGAAAGCATAATGCAAGTTCCTATCGAAACCATTTATATAGAAAATAATGAAACAAGTCATTTTAATGCACTTAAAGATTCAGCAAAAATCTACAAAAGTATATTAAAATTTTCTACGTCAAGTTATTTGAGCTTTTTGGTGGATTATTTTACTTTTATATTGTTATTTTACAAATTAGATGTACAAAGTTTGGTGTTGTCTAATATAATAGCAAGGGCAGTATCAAGCACGTTTAACTTTTATGTGAATAACAAATACGTATTCAAAAACAAAGATAAAATTCTAAAAAAATACATCAAATATGTGACACTCGTAGTGTTCATATTAGCCTTGAATACAGTCGTGTTAAAAATTTTGCAAGCTTTAGGAATCAGAGTCTTTGTGGCGAAAATCATAACCGAAGCTTTGATGTTCATAGTAAGCTACAATATTCAAAAAAGAATAATATTCAAATAGCGCTTTTAATAGAAAAAAATTATAGAATTTTTATTAGAAGTGCTTTTTTAGTTAAAATCTTTAAAATTTTGTAGATTTTTTAGTATTGGATTTGTTGTATAATAATCTTGAAAGGAGTTATTATGAAAAAAATTGGATATTTGTTATTTGCGATTATCATTTCTTTATTAATGGTAAGTTGTGCGCAAAGTGACAAATCAAGAGTCTCTGATGAACTTAACTTAAAATTAGTTAAAGCAAATCAAATCATGAAATACGATGATCACGGAGCAATGGGAGATGGGACAAGATTTATAACATTTGAATTTGGCAGCAACGATACATTGAATCAGATAAAATCGGATAGTAAATGGAAGAAATTTCCGTTGGATAAAACAACGAAAACTTTAATGTATGGAGATGAAAAAACATCATCTTATGTGACAGATAATAATTCCAGATTGCTTTTTCCAGAAATTTCTGAAGGTTATTATATGTTAATCGACAGACAAGAAGACAAGAGTCAAAATATCTTAAAACGTTCATCTTTAAATTTTACACTTGCAGTTTACGATACAAAATCTAATACTTTGTTTTTTGCAGAAATTGATACTTAAAATTATAGATTGAAAAAATAGCAAACCAACGGTGGACAATCCTCACGCAAATGGTTTGCTATTTTTATTTTATTTCAATGATTTTTCGAATGCTATTCTCTCATCTGTTTTTCTGATATAAACTATTCCACATTTTTGAAATCCGTTTTTTTCTATAAATCTTAGCATGGATTTGTTATCTTTGTGTGTGTCAACTCTGATGGAGTCGTAGTTTAGTTCTTTTAATTTATCTTCAAAGAAATCCAATAAATTTTTGGCTACATTTTGTGACTTGAAATCAGGGTGAACAGCTATTCTGTGAATTACCCCATATTTTCCATCAACTAGCCATTGTCCATCGATGTTTTTGTAATCATCATCCCCATCCAAGACCAACACAGCCATTCCCACGACTTTTTTATCTATTTCTGCTACGTATAATCTATTTTCTTTCAAATCAGTTAAGAATACATCTTCATTGGGATAATTTTCGCTCCATTGATTTATTTTATTTTCTTTCATGTATGATTTGGCTTTTTCTACAATTTCCATTATTTCAGAAATATCATTTTCATTTGCAATTCTTGTTATCATTTTTTCACCTCGTTTTATCTCAAATTTTATCATATTTTAAATAGTATTTTAATATTAAAAAAATTTCGATATTTTTGTGTTAAATTTTCTCACAAATGTGTTATAATTTTATGTGGAAATCAGTTAAGGAGGCAGCATATTGAAACCAAATATTTACTCTGAGATTGATAAGTTAAAATCTGTAATAGTTCACAGACCGGGAGAAGAATTGAACAATTTGACTCCTGATTTTATGGAAGAGTTATTGTTCGACGAACTTCCTTACTTGGAAAATGCTATCAAAGAACATGATTTTTTCTGTGAAACTATGCGTAATGAAGGTATTGAAGTATTGTACCTAGAAGATTTGGCTGCAGAATCTATTGAACAAGATGACGTTAGAAAACAATTTATTGAAGATTTTCTTGAAGAATCGGGAAATAAATCCGCAGATGAAATCAATTTACTTAGAGATTTACTTACAAATATCTCAGATGAGAAAGAATTGATACTTAAAACTATGTCAGGAGTTAGATTGGATGAAATCGGTATTAATGACGAAAGCGGAAGACTTTTGGCTGTTAATCCAATGCCTAACTTGTATTTCACAAGAGATCCATTTTCTTTTGTGGGAAATTGTGTAAGTATCAACAGAATGTGGTCGGAAACTAGAAATAGGGAAACGCTTTACGCAAAATATATTTTTACTTACAATTCTAGATTCAACGATATTGAAAAGATCTACGATAGAACTGAAGATACTTCTATCGAAGGCGGAGATATTTTAATTTTGAACAGCGAATGTGTAGCTGTTGGTATTTCTCAAAGAACACAAAAAGAAAGTGTAGACAAATTCGCTAAGAATTTATTAGAAAAATCAGATTTCAAATTTGTTTTGTCTTTCAAAATTCCTAACAAAAGAGAATTTATGCACTTGGACACTGTGTTCACAATGATTGATAAGGGAATTTTTACAGTTCACCCACTAATCGAAGGACCTTTGTATGTTGAAAAGTTGTATCTTGAAGATAGTACTTTACAAAGAGAAGTTCAAAAGGGTTCATTAGAAGAAATTTTATCTTCAAATTTACACGTTGATAATGTTAAAATTATAAGATGCGGTGGAACAAACCCAATCGATCAAATGCGTGAACAATGGAATGACGGTTCAAATACTTTGGCGATTGCACCAAATACTGTTATTGTTTACGACAGAAACAATGTTACAAACAGCTTGCTACAAGAAGCTGATGTAAATATAAGAACTATTAAATCAGGCGAATTATCTAGAGGACGTGGGGGTCCAAGATGTATGAGTATGCCATTTGAAAGGGAGATGTAATTATGTTAAAAGGAAGAGATTTTTTAACTTTAAAAGATTTCACTAAAGAAGAAATCGAACATTTACTAGATGTAAGTGCTGCATTAAAAGAAAAGAAAAGAATGGGTATTGTAGGAGAAACTTTAAAAGGCAAGAATATTGTTTTGTTATTTGAAAAAACTTCTACTAGAACAAGATGTTCATTTGAAACAGCTTGTCACGATGAAGGTGGTAATGTAACATTCTTAGGTATGAATGATAGCCAATTCGGTAAGAAAGAATCTGTAAGAGACTCTGCTTTAGTATTATCAAGATTCTACGATGGTATCGAATTTAGAGGATTTGACCATGCAACTGTAGAAGAATTAGCAAAATATTCTTCAGTTCCAGTATGGAATGGTTTAACTGATATTTATCACCCAACACAAATCTTAGCAGACTTTTTAACTGTAAAAGAAAACATCCACAAAAACTTAGACCAAGTTAAATTCGTTTATGTTGGTGATGGTAGAAACAACATGGCAAACTCTTTAATGATAGGAGCTGCTAAATTAGGTATGGAATTTGTAAATCTTGCTCCAAAAGAATTACATCCATCAAATGAAATGATGAACACTATCCAAGAAATAGCTAAAGAATCTGGTGCAAAAATCACAGTAACTGATGATTTCAATAGCTTAAAAGGTGCAGATGTAATCTACACTGACGTTTGGGTATCAATGGGTGAAGAAGATCAATTCGAAGAAAGAATCAACCTACTTAAAGATTACCAAGTAGATATGAAGAAAATTGAAATGACTGAAAATCCTAACGTAATCTTCTTACATTGCTTACCATCTTTCCACAACTTAGAAACTAAAGTTGGTCGTGAAATCCACGAAAAATTTGGCTTGAGTGAAATGGAAGTAACTGATGAAGTATTCTACAGTAAATATTCAAAAGTATTTGATGAAGCTGAAAACAGAATGCACACTATCAAAGCAGTTATCGTTGAAACAATTGGTAATAAATAAATTTTAATTTTTAAGAGGTAACTTTCACGAGTTATCTCTTTTTTTATTGAAAAAATATTGCAATTTTCATAAATTTTTGGTAAAATATCTTGTCATTGTCAATAGTTACGATTTGTCAAAATACGTGTATTATTGCGAATTTTTGATATTATATAATTAGAGGATTTTGAATGAGAGGTGAGATATGAAAAGTTTATACAATAGAATACTAGATTACAGTACGGACCAAAAATTAATTCTGTTGACTGCGATTACAATGTTTATGCCGTTTTATATTGGAATAAGCGTTTTAATTGTAGATATGTTTTATTTTGTATACCAAAATAAATTCAAGAAAATTTTTGATAAGTCTAATCTTTCTGTATTTGGATTGATTTTTGCTGTGTATTCTTTGGTAGTAAGCATTGTGTTCAACAATACTTATGGAATACTTGCGACAGTTGGAATGTTTGTGCTTTTCGTATTTTTGCTCTTTATTAGAAAAAATATGACAGAACAATTTATGGAAGATTGTATGTTAATCATCATGATGTTCGCATCGATATGCTTTTTGATAACATTGACTCAGTATTCGATTATTTTGAAGGACAATTCTTTCAACTACACTCAATTTATGAAATACATCAGCGAGAACAGAACAACTGTTGGAACATTTTTCTTCAATGCAAATTACTATGCTATGGTATGTTCATTGGTTGGAATTATCAGTGCGTACAAATATTTTTCGACAGAATCATTTGAAAGATTATTTTCTTTTGTGGTTGGTGTTTTAAGTGTTCTCACATTATTAATCACAGATTCAAGAGGAGCGATGTTTGCTAGTTTCGTGGCGGTATTTGCTCTTACAATTATGATGAAGAAAAGAAAATATACTATAGCAATTATTTCCGTATTTGCATTAGCTTTTGTTGGAATTGTAGCTTTAGGAAGAATGGATTTGATTCCGAGAGTTGATAAAATTGGATTCGATATGGGCCTTAGAAGATCGATTTGGATTAGTGCCATTGCTGCTTTCAAGAAGAACTTCATAATTGGCGTTGGTCCACTTGGAATTCACAATATTTATACTACAATAAGAGATCGTGCAATACTTCATTCGCACAATTTGTATTTGGATATTTTGGTAAATTACGGACTTATAGGAGCTGGATTGTTGATTCCTATTATTTATCAACTATTTCGAGAAATTAAAAGTCTGTATTCACAAAAATACACCAAAATGATTATTGCAATGGTGATCATGGTTATGATTCACAGCATGGTGGATGTTACAATTTTTTGGACACAAACATCATTCATATTTTTAACATTTGTAGCTGGAGTCGGTGAATTATCAACAGTTCCAGTTTCTGAACTTAGTTTGTTCAAGGCTAAGAAATCTTTTAAAACAAAAAATATTTATGAAAAATAAAATAAAATTTACAAGATAGTTGGTAAAACTTGCCAGCTATCTTTTTTACTTTAAAAAAAATTCAATATCAATTATAATATTAAATAAGGAGGATTTTTAATGAGCTTTAAATTTTGTTCGCTATCAAGTGGATCAAGCGGAAATAGCGAATATATAGAGACTGAACACTCCAAAATTTTAATCGATGCAGGTTTTAGTGGAAAAACAATTGAAAACCTACTTAAATATATAAATGTTGATCCAAGTGAATTAGATGCGATTTTTGTGACACATGAACATGCAGATCACATTAAAGGGATTGGCGTATTGAGTAGAAGATACAATCTTCCAATTATAGCAAATACTGAAACTTGGTATGCTATGGATAACAAAATAGGGAAAATAAATGATAAAAATATTTATATCTTCGAAAATAATAGACACATTAATTTTAAAGATTTGGATATTTTACCTATCAAAACTAGTCACGATAGCGCAAATAGTTGCGGATATGTGATTAGCAAGGACAATAAGAAATTATCTATAGTTACTGATACTGGAATTATCGAAGACAGCGTTTACGAAGAAATTAAAGATTCAAATCTTTTTTTTATTGAAGCAAATCACGATATTGATATGCTAAAATACGGAAGCTACCCTCCAGCATTAAAACAAAGAATCTTGTCAGATCATGGACATTTGTCAAATGATTCTTGCGCATATTTATTGGGAGATATTTTAAGAGGTAATCATGAAGTTATTCAGTTAGCGCATTTGAGTAAGGAGAACAATACTCCAACAAAAGCGTTGAGTACTGTAGAAGGTTATTTGAAAAGTTTAGGACTTGATGTTGGAGAATCTGTAACTTTGGAAGTTGCAGAAAGATACAGTCCTAGTAACATAGTGGATTTAGAAAAAATGGAGATATATGCAAAGAACTGTACAAGAAGTTGAAAGAGCAATTATAAAAAAATATAGAAAACACATTTGGTCGAAGTTTATCAAGGCGATAAAAGAATATGATCTTATTCAAGATGGAGACAAAATCGCCGTTTGTATGAGTGGAGGCAAGGATAGTTTGCTTCTTGCGAAATTATTTCAAGAACTTCAAAAACATGGAATGAATAATTTTGATCTTGAATTTATAGCGATGAATCCAGGATACAGCGAAGAAAACACTAGACTTGAAAAGGAAAATTTTGAAAAGCTTAACATCCCTTATCACATGTACGATACAGATGTATTTAGTGTTAGTGAGAAAATTTCATCGAACAATCCATGCTACATGTGTGCAAGAATGAGAAGAGGAGCACTTTATTCAAAAGCAAAAGAGCTTGGCTGTAACAAAATGGCATTAGGACATCACTTTGATGATGTTATAGAGACTATTTTATTGAACGTTTTGTGTTCTGGAAATTATAAAACAATGATGCCAAAACTTCACTCGAATAATTTTGAAGGAATTGAACTTATTAGACCGATGTATTTGATTAGAGAAGAATCTGTAAAAAGTTGGTTGAATTATTCAGGATTAAAAGCATTAGATTGTGCTTGTTCTGTAACTAAAAAAACAGAAGGATCCATGAGAAAACAAATTAAACTATTAATTGCAGAACTTTCAGATAGAGGATTTACGAATGTAGAAAATTCGATTTTTAAATCTAGTGAAAATGTTGATGTATCCAGAATACTTGGGTATGAATATAATGGAGAAAAGCATAACTTTTTGGATACTTATGGTGAAAATGATTTATAATCGTTAATTTATAGGAGGAAATATGGGAGTAGAACCAATTAAAATCCAAGAAAATTTGTATTACTTGGGAGTGAACGACAGACAGACAGAATTTTTTGAGAACATGTGGCCATTGCCTTACGGAGTTGCTTATAACTCATATTTAATTACAGGCGAAAAAACTTGTTTGATGGATACTGTAAAAGTTAGTAAAAGTGATGAATTTGTAGATAATGTTAAGGCGATATTAAAAGATAGAAAATTGGACTATTTGGTAATTCATCACATTGAACCAGATCATTCAGGATCAATTCCACAAATTTTAGATCTTTATCCAGATATAAAAATAGTTGGAAACAAGAAAACAAGATCTATGTTGAATGACTATTATGAAATTGATTCAGATCATTTTGTTGAAGTTGGAGAAGGCGATGTACTTGATTTGGGAGATAGAAAACTTACATTCTATCTAACAGCAATGGTTCACTGGCCAGAATCAATGGTTAGCTACGATGCTGAAAATAAAATTTTATTCTCACAAGATATTTTCGGCGGATTTGGAACTAATGACGGAGCAATCTATGATGACGAATTAGATTACGATTTGAGAAGAACAGAATTCAGAAGATATTATACAAATATCGTTGGAAAATATTCTCAAATGGCTGTACGCGCTATAAACAAATTGTCTTCTCTAGATATCGAAACAATCTGTCCAGTTCATGGTTGTATTTGGAGAAAACAACCTTCAAGAATTGTAGAAGATTACACTAAGTGGGCAACTTATGAAGTAAATGAAGGAGTTGTAATAGCTTATGCATCAATGTATGGAAATACAGAATTGATGGCAGATCAATTAGCTAGATATTTGGCAGACGAAGGCGTTAGAAATATTGAAGTAATGGATGTAAGCAAAACTCACGAATCTTATATACTTTCAAATTGCTGGGAAAAGAAATCATTAGTATTAGGATCTTGCACATACAACAACACTGTATATCCAGTAATGAATAATTTATTGAACATTTTGAAAATGCAAAAATTAAAAAATCATGTGGTTTCTGTTTTTGGATCATTTGGATGGAGCGGTGGCGCTGTCAAAAATCTAAAAGAATTTGTTGAAGAAGGAAAATTCGAAACAACAGAAACAATTGTTGAAGCAAAAGGTCGCATGAAAGAAGAAGACGATCAAGGCTTAAGACAAATGGCAAAAGAAATTGCAGCAAAAATTAAATAATAAATTTTTAAAAGCCAATCATTAAATGATTGGTTTTATTTTTTATTTGAAAAATGCGTTAAATTAATAATAATTATCAAAAAAATAAAAAAAAGCGTTTTTTAGTGTTATTATTAAATTAAGTTGGGTATAAATTAGATAGTGGTTATTAGGTTAATAGCTAATTAAAATAAAAATTTGGAGGTAATGTTTATGGCTACAGATGTAGAAATTGCTCAAAAAGCGAAATTAGAAAAAATCAGCGTGATTGCTGAAAAAATGGGATTAACAGAAGAAGATTATGAACAATATGGTAGATATAAGGCAAAATTAGATTTAAATCTTTTTGAAAAAAATAAAGATAAAAAAGATGGTAAATTAATTTTGATGACAAGTATTAACCCTACACCAACTGGAGAAGGTAAAACAACTATGAATGTTGGTTTGGCAATGGGACTTAACAAAATTGGCAAAAACGCTATCTCAGTATTAAGAGAGCCATCTTTAGGACCAAACTTCGGTATGAAAGGTGGAGCTGCAGGCGGTGGATATGCACAAGTAGTTCCAATGGATGAAATCAACATGCACTTCACAGGTGACTTCCACGCAATTACTACTGCAAACAACTTGATTTGCGCTATGATGGACAACCACATTCACCAAGGTAATGCGTTAAACATAGATCCAAAACAAATCTTAATTAAAAGATGTATGGATATGAACGAACGTGAATTAAGAGATATAATTATCGGAGTTGGCGCAAAAGGTAACGGAGTTATGCGTCAAGATGGTTTCGAAATTACTGTTGCAAGTGAAATCATGGCTATTTTATGTCTTGCAAAAGATTTGAAAGACTTAAAAGAAAGAGTTGGAAATATTCTAATCGCTTTCGATAAAGAAGGTAAACCAGTTTATGCAAGAGACGTTAAAGCTGATGGTGCAGTAGCATTAGTTATGAAAGAAGCTATCAAACCAAACTTAGTTCAAACATTAGAACACACTCCAGCAATTATTCACGGTGGACCATTCGCTAACATTGCACATGGTTGTAACTCTTTAATAGCTACTAAATTAGGATTGAAACTTGGAGATTACGTTGTTACAGAAGCAGGTTTCGGTGCTGACTTAGGAGCAGAAAAATTCTTCGATATTAAATGTAGAAATGATTTACATCCAAACATGGTATGTATCGTAGCTACAATAAAAGCATTAAAACATCACGGGGAAGCAGAAGATTTCAAAGTTGAAAATGTAGAAGCTTTGGAAAAAGGATATGCTAACCTTAAACGTCATATTGAAAATATGAAGAAATACAAAGTTCCAGTAGTAGTAGCAATCAATAGATTTGCAACTGATACAGATGCAGAAATTAAGAAATTAACTGAATTAGTTGAAGCAGATGGAACAAGAGCTATTTTCTGTGATGTATGGGCTAAAGGTGGAGAAGGAGCTAAAGAATTAGCAGAATATGTTGTTGAAAATACAAAAGAAGAAAACGACTTCGAATTCTTATATGACCTTGAATTACCTATCAAAGAAAAAATCGAAAAAATTGCAAAAGAAATTTACAGAGCAGACGGCGTAGAATTCAGTGCAAAAGCTAAGAAAAAATTAAAACAAATCAAAGAATTAGGATTAGACAATTATCCAGTATGTATGGCTAAGACTCAATACTCATTCTCTGATAATAAAAAATTAATCGGAGCTCCAACTGGATTTACAATCACAGTAAGTGATTTCAAAATCTCAAGAGGTGCCGGATTTGTTGTTGCATTATTAGGATCTGTAATGACAATGCCAGGTTTACCAAAAGTACCTTCAGCAGAAAATTGCGATGTTTTAGATGACGGTACAGTTGTAGGATTATTCTAGAAAATTTAAAAGCCTGAATTTGTGTGAATTTAATGAGGTTTATAAAATTTCTATAAATTCAGGCTTATTTATTCTCACAATTAATAAATTTTGTTACAAAAACTAATAACTTTTATGGTACAATAGTTGTGAAAAGGATTATAAGTAAAAGGAGATGCTTATGAGTACAAAAAAAACTCCTCTATATGAGGAACACAAAAAATTAGGTGGAAAAGTTGTTGACTTCGCTGGTTTTTATTTGCCAGTAGATTATGAAGGTTTACAACAAGAACACGAAGCGGTAAGAAACAACGTTGGCCTATTTGATGTAAGTCACATGGGTGAATTTACTGTTAAAGGCAAAGATGCATTGAAATTTATCAACTATGTTTGCACAAATGATTACTCTAAATGTGCAGATGGACAAATCCAATATTCTTTATTATTACACGAAGATGGCGGAATGGTTGATGACTTATTAGTTTACAAAAACAACGATGAAGACTTTTTAATGGTTCCAAATGCAGCTAATACTGAAAAGGACTTCAAACATATTTCTAAATATGTAGATAAATTTGACGTTGAACTTAAAAACATTAGTGATTCAGTAGCTGAAATCGCTATTCAAGGTCCTAAAGCTGAAGAATTATTACAAAGATTAGTTGATTATGATCTTTCTAAAATCGAATACTATCATTTCGTAAAAGATATTAAATATAAAGAATACGATGTACTAATTTCTAGAACTGGTTATACTGGTGAAGATGGATTCGAAGTTTATGCAACTGCTGAAGCAATTGTAAAATTATGGAATGAGTTATTAGAAAAAGGAAAAGACTTAGGTGTTAAACCATGTGGTCTTGGATGTAGAGATACATTGAGATTTGAAGCAGCAATGCCTTTATATGGTAACGAACTTTCAGATGAAGTATCTCCATTAGAAGTTGGCTTGAAGTTTGCAGTTAAAATGGACAAAGACGACTTCGTTGGTAAAGCAAAAACTCAAGAAAAAATTGATGCAGGAATAAACAAGAAACTTATTGGTATCGAAATGCAAAGCAAACGTATCGCAAGACAAGGTGCTGAAGTTCAAAAAGATGGCAAGACTATCGGTAAAGTAACTACAGGATACCTTTCACCAACATTTGGCGTATGTTTAGCAAACGCATTTGTAGATAAATCAGCTGTAGCATTAGGTGATGAAGTAGATGTTGTTATCAGAAATAAACCAGCTAAAGCAACAGTTGTTAAAAGAAAATTTTTGGATAGAAAATAGGGGGAAAAGAAAATGGCAGAAGTAGCAAAAGATTTATTGTACACAAAAGATCATGAATGGATTAAAGTAGACGGAGATGTTTATGAAATTGGTCTTGCAGATTATGCACAAGACAGTTTAGGAGACATCGTATACGTTGAATTACCAGATGTAGATGATGAAATTGATGCAGAAGACTCTGTAGCAAGTGTTGAATCTGTAAAAGCAGCATCAGAAGTTTATACTCCATTTGCTTGTACTATAGTAGAAGTTAATGAAGAATTAGACGATGAACCAGGCAATATCAACAAAGCTCCATATGAAAGCTGGATTGCTAAGGTTAAATTCGAAGACTTCGATGAATCTAAACTAATGAATTCTGATGAATACGAAAAATTCTTAGGAGAATTATAATGTATCCATACATCTCAGTTACTGATCAAGAAATTGAGGAAATGCTAAAAACAATTGGCATTTCCTCTCTAGATGAACTATATTCAGACGTTCCTGAAAATGTTCAATTTAAAGGCGAGTTAAATATTCCTAAAGCAAAAAGTGAAGAAGAAGTTAGAAGATACTTCAAAGACATTTTTGCTAAGAACATATCTACTGATGATAAGGTTTGTTTCTTGGGTGGTGGAGCTTATGATAGATACGTTCCTTCAGTTATCCCAGCAATGGCAAGCAGAAGTGAATTCTACACTTCATATACACCTTACCAACCAGAAATAAGCCAAGGTACTCTTTCCTATATTTTTGAATATCAAACAATGATGGCAAACCTTACTGGTATGCCAATATCAAACGCTTCTTTATATGATGGTGGAACAGCTATCACAGAAGCAGCTTTGATGACTATCCAAAAGTCCAAAAAATCTAAAATTCTATGTGCTGACACAGTTAGCCCTTCAGCAAAAGAAATATTGTTGACTTATTGTCACGATAGAGGAGTTGAAGTAGAATTTGTTCCTATGAAAGATTTATTAACAGATATGGACGAATTGGAAAAAATGATGACTGACGAAGTTGGTACAGTTATCGTTCAATCTCCAAACTATTACGGATATATCGAAGATGTTAAAAAATATGAAGAGTTGACTCACTCTATCAAGAAAAACTACTTGATTATGTCAGCAGATCCAATGAGTTTAGGCTTATTAAAGAAACCATCTGAATACAACGTTGATGTTGTTGTAGGTGAAGCTCAACAATTCGGAGTTAACTTACAATATGGTGGACCTTATTTAGGATATATGTGCTTTACTGATGAATTTGTTAGAAAATTCCCTGGCCGTGTTGTAGGACAAACTACTGACGAAGACGGCAAGAGATCATTCGTTTTAACACTTTCAGCAAGAGAACAACACATTAAACGTGATAGAGCAACTTCAAATATCTGTTCTAACCAAGGTGTTAACTTACTTGCAGCAAGTATTTATTTATCACTTTTAGGTAAAGCTGGTATTAAAGAAGTAGCAACTCAATCATTACAAAAAGCTCATTATCTATTTGACGAATTAAAGAAATTAGATAATGTTAAAGTTCTTAGTGAAAAACCATTCTTTGATGAATTCACTATCGGTTTTGACAAAGACACTGAAGAAGTTAAGAAAGCATTATTTGATAAAGGATTCTTAGCTGGAATTAGCATTAAAGAAGCTACAAATGGATGTGGCAATGGTTTAATTATTGCTGTAACTGAAAAGAGAACAAAAGAAGAAATGGATAATTTCGTAGCAGCAGTTAAGGAGGTATTATAATATGGCTTATAATAAGTTAATATTTGAATTATCACAACCAGGTAGAACTGGATATAAACTTCCTGAATTAGACGTAGAAGAAAAAGATAACTTAATTCCTGAAGAATTTTTATCAAATGAAGAATTAGATTTACCAGAAGTTAGTGAAGTTGACGTAGTTCGTCACTATACTAACCTTTCAACTCTAAACTTCGGCGTAGATACAGGTATGTATCCATTAGGATCTTGTACAATGAAGTACAACCCTAAAATCAATGAAGAAATTGTAGCAAATCCAAAACTTGCTCGTCTTCACCCAAAACAAGACGATTACCAAGTTCAAGGTGCATTGGAAGCAATGTATACTTTACAAAAATCACTATGCGAAGTATCTGGTATGGATTATATGACATTACAACCAGCAGCAGGTGCTCACGGTGAAATCACTGCTATTACAATATTCAAAAAATATCATGAAGTTAATGGTAATTCTGAAAAGAATGAAATCATAGTTCCAGACTCAGCTCACGGTACTAACCCAGCAACAGCTGCAATGGCTGGATATAAAGTAGTAGAAGTTAAATCAAATGCAAATGGTGTAGTTGACGTTGAAGACTTAAGAAAAGTTGTAAACGAAAAAACAGCTGGTTTGATGTTAACTAACCCTAATACTTTAGGTTTATTTGAAACTAAAATCAAAGAAATCGCTGAAATAGTTCACGAAGCAGGCGGATTACTATACTACGATGGAGCAAATGCTAACGCCATTTTAGGACACGCAAGACCAGGGGACATGGGATTCGATGCAATCCACTTCAATGTTCATAAAACATTCTCTACACCACACGGTGGTGGAGGTCCAGGTGCAGGTCCTGTAGGTGTTAAGAAATTCTTAAGAGAATATTTACCAAAACCAATTGTAGAAAAAGATGGAGATAAATATTTCTTAGATTACAGCATGGAACATTCTATTGGTAGAATGAAAGACTTCCAAGGTCACTTCGGAATTTTAATGAGAGCATTGACTTATATCCTAACAATGGGTAGCGATGGATTGAAATGTGCATCTACTACAGCAGTATTAAATGCAAACTATCTACAAGCTCAATTAAAAGATGACTATAACTTACCACACGACTTCATCTGCAAACACGAATTCGTATTAGGCGGATTAAAGGATGATTGCGATGGACAAGTTAAGACATTGGATGTAGCTAAGAGACTGTTAGATATGGGATTCCATCCACCAACAGTATACTTCCCATTAATCGTTCACGAAGCATTAATGGTAGAGCCTACTGAAACTGAACCAAAACAAACTCTTGATGCTTTCGTTGCTGCAATGAAACAAATTGCACAAGAAGCAAGAGAAAACAAAGATATATTATTAGAAGCTCCTATTACAACTGTTGTTAGAAGACCAGATGAAACAGAAGCTGCTAAGAATTTAATATTGACTTTCAAAAAAGGAGAATAATGACTAAAGATATCATTATTATCGGCGCTGGACCTGGTGGCTATGAAACAGCCATCAGGGCATGCCAGCTCGGTTTAAATGTAACTTTAATCGAAAAAGCTGAAGTAGGTGGTACATGCTTGAACAGAGGATGTATACCTACTAAAACTTTATGGAAAATTGCTGATTTGTATAAAGAAATTAGAGAATCAGAAACTTTTGGAATTGAAGTTAATGACCATAAATTATTAGCCGATAAAATTAAACAGAGAAAAACGGAAATTATCGAAAGACTTAGAAGTGGTGTTGAATACCTTTTCAAAACTTACGATAATTTAACTTTTATTAGAGGAGAAGCTAGCTTTAAGGATAATAAAACTGTTGTTGTGAAGACTTTGGAAGGAGAAACTAAAGAACTCACAGCAGATAAAATTATCATAGCTACTGGATCCAAAGACTATAAGCCAACTAATATTGAAGGCATCGACCATCCTAGAGTTTTGACATCAACAGGACTTTTGGAATTAGAAGAAATTCCAAAATCTATGGTTGTTATCGGAACTGGCGTAATAGGAATGGAATTTGCATCAATATATTCACAATTTGGAACTGAAGTTACTGTAGTTGGTAACAAATTGTTGAAAACAGAAGATGGCGAAATTCAAAAACGTCTAAAATCAATTTTGAAGAGCGATACTTTGAAGTTTGTAACGGGAGTTTACGCTAAGAAAATTGTTGAAGAAGACGGAAGATTAAAAATCATTAGTCAAAAAGTTGGCAAAGATAAATTCGAAGAAACTTATGCAGACTACGTTCTTGTAGCGAGTGGTAGAAGCAGTAATACAGACAATCTTGGACTTGAAAACACAGATATTAAAACTGAAAATAATGCTATTGTTGTAGATGAAAATCTTCAAACAAATGTTGAGGGCATTTACTCCATTGGAGATTGTGTTTATAAGAACACTCAATTAGCTCACGTTGCAAGTAACCAAGGTAAAAATCTTGTAAGAGAATTTTCTGGAAAAGATAGAAATATAAACATGGACATAGTTCCAGCGGTTGTATTTACAGTTCCAGAAATTGCATCTGTAGGTCTAACTGAAGAAAAAGCAAAAGAACAAAACATCGATTATGTAACAAGCAAATTTATGTATCAAGCTAATGGTAAGGCATTGAGTTTGAATGCTACAGAAGGTTTTGTAAAGATAGTTGCTACAAAAGATTTATCTAAGATTTTAGGTTGTCATATAATTGGTCATGATGCATCCACTATTATTCACTTCGCTGCAATCGCGATGAACAATAATGTTGGAGTAGAAGGTTTATCAGCAATGATTTACGCTCACCCAACTATTAGTGAAGTGTTCATGGATTCTGTTGAACAATTAGAAGGATTATCTATCAATACGCCAAACCCTAACAAATAAATCAAATCCTCGTATTTAATTTCTATGAAGAAATTGATACGGGGATTTTTTAAAGTTTACAAAAAGTCAAACATAAAGTTTGATTTTTCGTAAACTTTAGTACACTTTTACTCACAGTTAAAACACATTTGATTGATAAAGTATAAGTATCAAAGATGGAGGTGCAAATATGGACAGAGACCCTTACTCTGATTACAATGATTATATAAGAAAAAGAAGAGACGGCTTAAGTGAGAGAAAAGTCGAAAATATGATTAAAAAAGAAATCGCTAAGAACAAACCTAAAATTGGTTGGCTCAAAGCATTAACAATATTTTTATTAATTTATTCTTTGGTTATGAGTTATTTTGTAGTTAAAAATATGACTGGAATTACTGAGACTATTAACAAGAATGGTCAAGTGGAAAGCAGTACTATTTCTATAAAAAACAGTAGCGTTTCAACAGAAAATGCTGTAGCTAAGAAATCTTTGGATTCTGTTGTTGGTATTACAACTGTAGGAGTCCAAGAAAATATGTTTTTCCAAGGCAGAGTTGTTGAAGGCGTTGGTAGTGGTGTTGTTGTTAGCAAAGATGGATACATTTTAACTAACGCACACGTTGTGCAAGATGGTAAAGCCGAAAAAATTGACGTTTTACTTACAAATGGCAAGAAATCATCTGCAAAATTATTGTGGTATGATACAACTTTGGACCTTGCAGTAATAAAGACTGACTTAACAGGGTTAAAACCAGTTGAAATGGGAGATAGCGACAAAGTTCAAATAGGAGACAAGGCAATTGCTATCGGTAATCCACTTGGATTGGATTTGCAATCAACATTGACTAGTGGATATATTTCTGGAAAAGATAGAACAATCACTTTACAAAATGGCTTACAAATGGACGGATTGATGCAAACAGACGCAGCTATCAACTCAGGTAACAGTGGTGGTGGACTTTTCGATCAAGAAGGTAAATTAATTGGTATAAATACTGCAAAAGCTTCTGCAGAAGGAATTGGATTTACTATTCCAATCAATGTGGCAAAGTCTATTGTTGATAATATTATTACAGGTGGATCTTTTGAAGGAGTTAAGTTGGGAATTAGTGGTGTTGATGTCAAGACTTTCCAACAAGCTACTGGTCAAAAATTATCCATTGACAAGGGAATTTATGTAGTAGAAGTTGTAAAAGGATCTTCTGCACAAAAAGCTGGCGTTACTAGAGGAGATATCATAACGAAAGTAAATGGTAAACAAATCAATACGATGAGTTCTTTGAAGAAGGTATTGCTTGAAGTTAGACCGAAACAAAAAGGCAAAATTACAGTATACAGAGATGGTAGTACAAAAGATTTGGATATTGAATTTAGTACTTTAGAACAAAAATAAGTTATCACGTTTTTTCCTTCCTTAATTTGCGTGAGATTTGAAATATATAAATTTGAAAGCGGTAGTGAGAGCTATCGCTTTTAAATTGTAAAAAACAAGAAAAATGAAAAAAACTATAAATTTCAAATTTTTCTGTTTTGCTATTTACACAATGAATTAATTAGTATAAAATATGGGAAGGTTGAGGAGGATAGAAATTTGAAGCAAATTTATTCTGTAAAAATGATTTTGAAATACAAGACAGATGTGTCGATATATGAAGAAGATATTGTTCTTATAGAAATGGAAAGCATCGATGAATTAAAAGACAAATGCTTGGAATATGTAGATTTGATCCAAGAAGATTTGAACGATCATGAATTTGTAGAATTGCATAAGATTGTGAATTGGAATTTATCTAATGAAAAATTTGATAGCTCTATGAATTTCAAAGAAGTATATTCCGAATTTATAGATGAAGACGAAATTGCATAGTAAAATAGTAGGTTTTTGCTTAAAGACTTAACTATTTTGCTATTTTCGTGTATAATATAGTAGGACATAAAATCTCTTATATATATATTTATTACATAACTGTAAGGAGGTTATTATGTCAAAAAATTTATTAACTATTAAAGACTTATCCGCTAGGGTAGGCGATAAAGAAATATTAAAAAACATAAATTTAAATATAAACTATGGTGAAGTTCACGTTATTATGGGGCCTAATGGTTCTGGTAAGTCAACTTTAGCCAATGTTATTTTGAACAATCCACAATATGAAACTACTTCAGGTGATATTTTACTTGATGGAGAAAGTATTATGGATTTATCAACGGATAAAAGAGCCAAAAAAGGTATTTTTATGTCTTTCCAAAATCCAATGGAAGTTTCAGGCATTAGTGTAGAAAATTTCATCAGAAGTGCAAAGATTGCAAAAACTGATGAAAATATAGGATTCTTAGAATTCAGAGAAGAACTGGAAGATAATATGGATATACTTGAATTTGATCATGGATATTCTTCCAGATATTTGAATGTCGGTTTTTCCGGTGGTGAAAAAAAGAAGAATGAAATTCTACAAATGTTAATGCTACAACCAAAATTAGCAATCCTTGATGAAACAGATTCTGGTCTTGATGTTGATGCGGTTAGAACTGTATCAAAGGGTGTAAGAGAATTCTTAAATGAAAATAATTCTGTTATTGTTATCACTCACCACAAGGAAATCTTAAAAGAAGTTAAACCAGATTTCGTTCATGTAATCATGGATGGTAGTATTGTAAAAGAAGGTTCTAGCGAACTTTTGGATCAAATTGAAGAAAAAGGATTCAATTGGATTAGAGAAGAGGTGAAATAATGGCACCTACAAAGAGGACTCAAGTTGATGAAATGGATAGAGGTATCTATGACATCAAGAATAAATTTACTTTTAGAAAGAAAACCGAAGAGGGTTTGACTCCTGAAATCGTAAGACAAATTTCAAAAGAAAAGAAAGAACCTCAATGGATGCTTGAAAAAAGATTAGAAGCTCTTGAAATTTTCTATAATTCAGAAGATCCTGAATGGGGTCCTGATTTGAGTGTCGTTGATATGGATAAGGTCACAACATATATTAGACCTGATGCAGACATGTCTAGCGACTGGAATGAAGTTCCGGAAGAAATCAGAGACACTTTTGATAAGTTGGGTATCCAAGAAGCTGAAAAAGAAATGATGTTAAGTGGGGTTGGTGCGCAATACGATAGTGAGGTTGTGTATCACAACATTCAACAATCTTTGGTTGACCAAGGAGTTATATATACAGATTTTGATACAGCTCTTAAAGAACATGAAGATATTGTTAAAAAATACTTTGCGAAATCAATCACACCAAGACTTCATAAATACGCTGCACTTCATTATGCGGTATGGTCAGGTGGATCATTTGTATATGTTCCAAAAGGAGTAGATGTTAAGATTCCACTTCAAAGTTATTTTAGATTGAATGCTCCAGGAGCGGGTCAATTTGAACATACAATGATTATCGTAGAGGATGACAGTTATTGTCACTTCATCGAAGGTTGCTCAGCTCCAAAATACAACGCATTAAACGTGCATGCGGGTGCAGTTGAAATATTTGTTGGAGAAAACTCTACTCTTAGATTTTCTACAATTGAAAACTGGTCACGTAATATGTACAATTTGAACTCAAAAAGAGCAATCATTGAAAAAAATGGTAAGGTTGAATGGATTTCTGGTTCGTTCGGATCAGCAGTATCTATGCTTTATCCTTCAAGTGTCTTGAAGGGAGAAGGCGCAAGTAGTGAATACACTGGTATTTCATTTGCAGGACGCGATCAAAATTTAGACACAGGCGCTGTTATGATTCACGCAGCTCCACATACTACAAGCTATGTAAACAGTAAGTCAATTTCTAAATCAGGCGGTATTAGTGTTTACAGAGGTTTGGTAGACATAAAAGAAAATGCTTACGATTCAAAATCATCAGTAAGCTGTGAATCGTTAATGTTAGATAACGAAAGTAGATCAGATACAATTCCGGTTGTTAAAATAGCGAATAAACATGTCGATTTAGGACATGAAGCATCTATCGGTAGGATAGATGATCAAGTTATTTTCTATTTGATGACAAGAGGTATTCCAGAAGAAGAAGCAAAATCAATGGTAGTTCGTGGATTTGCTGAACCAATAGCGAAGGAATTACCTATGGAATATGCGGTTGAGATGAATAATTTGATTAATCTTGAATTAGAAGGAAGCATAGGATAGGAGTTGTATATGGAACAAATTAAAGGAAATAGACTGGGATTTAAAACTTTCAAATATTTGAAAGTCAACGATACAGAAATAAATCTTCCAGATATAGATATAAAAGAATACAGAATAGACTCTGATCCAGTAGAAGCATTGGATAACAAAGATTTTGGTGTGTGCCAAGAAGCTTTGGATATGAACGAAAAATCGGGAAATCTATTCAAAAAATATAAAACAGAAGAAAATCAAGTAAAAGATTTCGGAGTTATCGAGTTGGTAACTGATAGAGAATATGATATTTTGTTGGATACTCATAAAATTGTTGCCGAAAAGAACTCGAGTTTACGAGTTGTACTTGATTACAGAGATAATGACGACAACAAGAAATTCAGAAGTTCAGTAATAGAAATCAATGCAAAAGAAAACAGTAATGTTGAAGTATTCGTAATACAAACAGAAAAAAACACGACAGCATTGGAATCAGTAATATTGAACTTAGATGAAGAAAGTAATGTAATCCTTAGTCAATACGAATTAGGTAGCAAGGACAATTATGTCAATACAAAAGCTAATTTGAATGGAAAGCATTCTTACTTGGATATCAACAGCATTTATTTCACACATGGAGAAAACTCATTGAATATGCTTTATGAAATAAATCATTTTGGAAAAGAATCCAAATCTTCATGTATTGTAAATGGTGCATTAAAAGAATCATCTTACAAAAACTTCAAATCAACTCTTGATTTCAAAAAAGGTTCCATGGGTTCTACAGGAACAGAAGAAGAATACGCAGTTTTATTATCAGATGATGCAAAAAGCTTGTCAGTTCCTATACTTTTAGCAGGAGAAGACGACGTAATAGGAAATCACGCAGCAAGTGCAGGTAAGATTGATCAAGACATGCTATTTTATATAATGAACCGTGCTATATCCAGAGATGTAGCAGAAAGTATGATAGTTGAATCAAAATTTAGCGAATCTTTGAGCAAATTAGATGACGAAAATTTGGAAGAAAAATTACTTTCATTCATCAGAAAAAAGATGGCAAAGAGGGAATTGGATGTTAGATAAAAAGCAAGTAGAAGATATAAGAAAGGACTTTTTGTATTTGAGTAAAGAATACAAAAATCCGATAGTTTATTTGGACAATGCAGCTACCAGCCAAAAACCGATACAAGTTATAGACAGCGTAAGTGAATTTTACAAATATGAAAATGCAAATCCTCACAGAGGAGCGCACACATTAAGCGTTTTATCGACAGATGTTTACGAATCTGGAAGAGAAAAAGTCGCGAAATTCATCAACGCAACAGATTCTTCAGAAATAGTATTCACAAGAAATACTACTGAATCTTTAAATTTACTAGCTTATTCGTATGGGTATGAAAATTTAAAAGAAGATGATGAAATTGTCATATCAATAATGGAGCATCACAGTAATTTAGTAACTTGGCAAGAAGTTTGCAAGAAAACAGGCGCCAAACTAAAATACTTGTATGTAGACAAGGGAAATATGCAATTGGATTTTGAAGAATTCAAGAAAACAATCACTGAAAAAACGAAAATTTTCTCGATAACACAAGCATCAAACGTAGTGGGAACTATGCCCGATGTTGAAAAAATGATAAAATACGTTAAATCAGTAAACAAGGATTGCATATGCATCGTGGATAGTGCACAATATATTCCACACAACAAAGTTGACGTACAAAAATTGGGATGTGATTTCCTAGTATTTTCAGGTCACAAAATGCTAAGCATAATGGGAGTCGGAATACTTTATGGAAAGAAAGAATTGTTGAACAACCTAAAACCATTCTTGTACGGTGGAGACATGATTGAATATGTATTTGAAGACAAATCATCGTACTTGGATGCGCCTGGAAGGTTTGAGGCCGGAACACAAGATGTAGGAGCAGTAAAATCACTAATCACAGCGATTGATTACATCGAAAAAATAGGAATCGAAAACATTAGAGATTATGAAAAAGCATTGATGGATTATGCTTATGACAAAATCAAACAAAAATCAGATATTATCGATGTATACACAACAAGTGATACTCACAGATCTCCAGTTTTAGATTTTAACTTTAAAGAAGCTCATCCACATGATGTTGCAAGTATTATGGACAGTTACGGAATTGCAATCAGAAGTGGCCACCATTGTGCACAGCCGCTTCACAGATATTTGAAGACGAATTTCTCATGCAGAGCAAGCTTTGCATTCTATAATACATTTGAAGAAGTTGACTTTTTCATTGAACATCTTGAAGACGTAAGGAGATTGATGAGAATTGGAACTAGGTAGTTTATATACAGAATTAATATTGGAAAAAAGCAGGGATAAATCAAACAGACGTGAATTGGAACATCCAACTCATTGCGAGTTGGGACACAATCCTAGCTGTGGAGATGAAATCACATTGCAATTGAAAGTACAAGATAACACAATTGAAGACATTGCATACACTGGAATGGGTTGTGCAATATCACAAGCATCCACATCCATTATGTGCGATGTAATCAAAGGTAAATCGGTAAATGAAGCAATAGATTTGTGCAACAAATTCATCTCAATGATAAAAGGAGAAATCACTGACAGAAAAGAGCTAAAAGTTCTGAAAGATGCAGTGTGCTTCCAAAGCATATCCACATTACCAGCGAGAGTAAAATGTGCTGTTCTTTCATGGTACACATTAAAAGATATGCTTGAAAATGACAAATCAGAAGGATCATTTATTCCTGATTAATAGACAATAAAATAGATAATAAATTTTCAACTGATGAAACGTGGGGTTCATCAGTTTTTTTATGCAATAAAATAGCCCCTCAATCTGTATTTCAGATTTTGGGGCTAATATTTAAATTAGTTACCTTGTTTTTTAGTTTTTTCTAAAAAGTCGTATAGTGTATTGGATAAATCCTTACCTTTGATTCTACAAAGTCCACCGTAACTACACGAAATTTCATCAAATTTTGTAACTCTGTCTTGTCTAATTCCAGGACCTGCTATTAAAACTGGAACAGGATCTCCACTGTGTTCCATTCTTTCGCATGGAGTAGAGTGGTCTGCTGTAACGGCTATTATTGTGTTTTCCAAATTAGCTTCTAATAAAAGACCAATAAACTTATCAAAAACTTCAACAGCTTGTGCTTTTTTCTCAGGATTTCCATCGTGACCAAAAAGGTCTGTTGCTTTTAAGTTTACTAGAACAAAGTCATGATCTTTCAATGCATCAATCGCCATTTGAGCCTTTGCATTAACATCTGTATCAATATTTCCAGTCATTGTTGAAGCTGTTAATGCTGTGAAACCAGCCAATCGAGCGACTCCCAAGACTGTTCCTTCGGCAGCAACACATGCACCTTTAATATTTAGTTTTTCAGAAATTTTTTCCAATTTAGGCATTATTCCGGCTCCTCTTGTAAGAATAAAGTTAGCAGGTAAAAGCCCTTTGGATATTCTTTCTTCATTCACAGGATGTTTTGATAAAATTTCATTTGCCTTTAATAAAAATTTGTTCACAATTTCTGCTGTGAAAATTGAGTCAGGTTTACCGTCTTTTGACTGACATTTTTTGTAGTTTACATCAACTCCAGCAACTTTAGGATCGGTGTCAGTAATATTTGCAGAAAGTCCTGGACCTCTTAGAATTAAAACGGCTCTGTGTTCAGTCGCTTCTTTAAAAATAACTTTTATCCCATCAATTTCTATGTTATTTAATGATTGAGCTAACAGATTAGTGTTTTCTCTAATTCTTCCAGCTCTTCTGTCTACAACACACAGATTTTCATTTACAGTTGCAAAGTTTGATCTGAAAGCAACATCTCCTGCTTGCAATTCAATTTCTCTACCAAAGGCTTCAATAGGTCCTCGGCCTGGATAGTCTTCTAATCCATATCCGAACAAAATCATGTGGCCAAAATCTGTTCCAACAGGAATTCCTGCTCCATGAACATCCATTATTCCTGTTGTTCCCACAGATGCTAATTTATCTAAGTTTGGAGTGGAGGCATACTCTAATGGAGTCTTGCCTCCTAAAATTTCACAAGGTCTGTCGCCGACGCCGTCTGCAACAGCTAGTATAACTTTTCTATTCATATATTCTCCTTAATGACATTTAAAATATTATTTGATAATACGTAAAGTATAAAAGTGAAATAACTACTGATCCAATGAAACAAGTTATTAAACCAAGTTTTAGCTCGTCTTTTACATCAAAATATCCAAGACTCAAATACAATGCATTGACTTTTGAATGAGGTGGTAGAGTCAAAGTGTAGGCAATACCGAAAGAGCAAGCCATTGCCAAAGGAACAGGGTCGATATTTAAAGATTGTGCTAAAGTTATGATTGTTGGAATCAATATTGTAGCTCTTACTGTTTTTGTTGTAAATATCAAGTGACTGAAAATAGTTATAAAAATAAGTATTACAGCAACTAGATTAGGGTTTAAAGTGTTAAGACCAATTTTTTCGACAAAGTTTTGAATAATAAAACTTGCTCCGCCAGAATCATTAAATGCGTTACCAATAGCATACGCTCCAGCTGAGAAAATCATTAAGTTCCATTTAATATTTGCTTGCTTCCAATCAATAACACCAACTTTAGGAAGTAAACAAACAAGCATACTTATCACCGCTGTTTGTTCAGTTGAAATACTGAAACCGAATAATTTTTCTTGGTAGTTACCAGTCGCCCAAGAAAGTAGTGTAAGGGCAAATATAATCGCAGTCTTTTTTTCAGCGATAGTCATTGGACCAAGATCTATTAGTTGTTTTTTCAATATTTCCTTAGTTGATTCTCCACCAATATTCAAGTCTTTAATGTGATATAGTTTATAGCCAACTATAAAAGCTATCAAACCAGTGATTAAAACTTGAGGTAAAGAACCTAAAAGCCAATCCATATAACCCAACTTTGATCCAGTCATTTTGTTTATAAATCCTATAGCTAAAAGTTGACTGGAAGTTGCTGTTATGACCATAGAAGTTGCCAAGTGGTTGTTCATAACTCCTTGCAAAGTTATCAATCTACCAAAATTACTTTCTCCAGGAACTTGCTCATAGACTTCTAATAAAATCATAATAATTGGAATTAGTAACGCAGCCCTGGCACTTGTTGATGGAATGAAAAATGCTAGGATAAAGTTTACTAACATTAGGGAAATTAAAGTTCCCTTTGGAGTCTTGCCAAATTTGGTAAGCATTGACAATGCCAAACGCTTGCCGAGATTTGTTTCGTTAATAGCAGAAGTTAATACAAATGCAGCTACCATTAACCAAATAATATCATAGCCTAATGCTCCAAATGTGACCTTTTGTTTTTCAACCGCTCCTATCATAGGTAAAAGTAAAATTCCAATAATCGAAGTTTGATAAATTGGAATTGGCTGAGCTACCCACATAATAAGGGCGAATACAAAAACTGCTAGAGATTTTTGTGCCTCTGGAGTCATACCTTTCGGAGTAGGCATCAACATTAGTACAAAAAATAAAATTACAGCAATTATGCCGCCGATTTTTGCACCATTTGAAGTTTTTTCTTACTTGCTGATGATTTCGTTTTCATAATTTTACCAACCTTTCTAAATTGTTAGCTTAATTATATTACACGGATAACTATAACACAATTCGATTTTATTCTTAAAACAATAACATTATGTTATAATGGATTTAGAAAAATTTAGAGGTGAACAAATGGATATTAGCAAATTAGAATCTTTTTTAGTTTTAGCAGACTGCAAAAGTTTTACTAAAACAGCAGAACTTAGGTATTTATCTCAGCCGGCAATAAGTAAACACATAGATAGTTTGGAGCAGGAACTCGGCGTATTTTTATTCGATAGAAATGGTAAAACTGTTAGCCTCACAATACAGGGAAGACATTTCATAAAATATGCAGAATCTATAGTTAAAATATATCAAAAATCACAAGAATTAATCAGACAAATTGAAGATCTCAATCAAGGAACACTTTACTTTGGTTCAACAAACTTTATAGGAATTTATCTGATGCCAAAATTTATTAAAGCCTTCCAAGGCAAATACCCAAAGATTAATGTAAATATGACAGTTGGCTCCTCAAAAGACCTATTTAAAAAACTCGAAAAAAATGAAATTGAATTTGTATTTTTGTCTCATTATGTAAAAATTGACACAAACAAATATATTTCCAAGCCATTTTTTACAGATGAAATGGTGTTGGTGGTAAGTACCAAAAACAAACTGGCAGAAAAATCTACATGCAGTATCTCAGACATAAAAGATCAAGTATTTATTACAAAATCACAAACATCTTCTCTATATAAATTTTTAGAATCTTGCGTTGTTGATGTAAAATTTAAAAAAGAACTTATAATAGATAATCAAGAAGCAATAAAAAAAGCAGTTGTAGAAAATGCGGGAGTTTCTATTATGTCGAAAAAATCAGCTCAATTAGAAGAGGAAGCAGGGCTAATAAAGTGCATAAAAATCGTAGATTGTGATTTCAAAAGACAAATAAATCTAGTTTATAATAAAAATTTACAGATAACTCCAGCGGGCCAGGCTTTTTTTGATATTTTGGATATCAATAACAAGTTTGAATTTGGAAAATAAAAAAGGGGCTGTTGCAAAAGTCCCAGTATAGAAAAAAGAGGCTGTTGCAAAAGTCCCATAATAGAAAAAGACGAGGAAACATAAAAATCCTCGTCTTTTTTGATACAATGTATTTATGAAAACCACTAAAAATACATCATCATTAGCTGACTATACACTAGTTAATGATACAATTCAACTAAGATTAAACTTTAATACAGAATGCTATCTTGACAGTCAAGATATTTCTACTCTTTCTTCATAATTTAAATGTTTTACTTTTTCTATAATTATGATATAATTTACTAAAGTCATTGTTTCCTCCTATGTTTTTTGTTTTGATAAATTTATTATACATGAGAGGACAGCGACTTTTTTATATAGGATGTTTCATTTAATATTACAACTCGCCTATAGAGAACATTTATAATAAATGTTTGAAAAAAATATTTGCTTATATAATATTATGCAGATGAATTATTAGGAGGAATTATGAAAAATAGAGAAGAAGTATTACAAGAAAAGATTGAAAGAAGAAATAGTAGACATGAAATAGGTAACAACATTTCATGGTCAGCAATATTTGCTGGTGCAGTGACATTTATCGCTGTAATGTTCTTACTAAGTTTTATAGGATCATCAATCGGATTTGCAACTTTAGACTTTCAGTCATCAAATCCATTTAATGGATTATTTACAGGTGTTGGCATTTGGACAGTAGTTCAATTATTAGTATCTTTATTTGCAGCAGGTTTTGTTGGAGGACTAGCAGCTAAAAGAGTTGGTTTATTGCATGGTTTCTTATCATGGGCATTATCAATGGCTTTAGTAGTTGTAATGTTATTCACAGCTGTTACAGCAACAGTTAAAACTGCAGCAAATGCAGCAGGATCAGTAGCTGGAGAAGCAGGTAGTTTAGCTGGTAAAGCAGCAACTACAGTTTCAGAAAATATATCATCATTAAGTTCAACAGCTTTTGAAAAAGTAGCTCAAGAAGTTGAAGGTGTTGATTCAAAAGAATTACAAGCTAATGTTGAAAAATACTTAAAAGATTCAGAAAATGAAAAATTAAGACCAGGATACTTACAATCACAAGTTGATGTATCAGTAGAAGAAATCAAACAAGCAGCAAAAGATATAGCCTTAAATCCTGAAAATGCAGAAAAAATTGCTAAGGATACAGCAGACAAAATAGGTGCAAGAGCAGAAGATATTGCAAATTCAGTAAAACAAGAAGATATAAAAAAATCAGTATCAAAAAATTCAGACCTATCAGAAGCTGAAGTTGAAGAAATATCAAACAACATTTATGACGGTTTACAAAAAACATATGCACAAGCAGAAAAAACATTTAACCAAGCATCTGAACAAGTTTCAAAAACAGTGGCACAAGCTAAAGATACAGCTGAAAAAACAGCAGAACAAGCTAAAGAAACAGGAAATGATGTAGCAAGCACATCAAGCAAGGCTTCATTATTAATCTTTGTTGGATTGTTATTAAGTGCTATTGCAGCAATGTTTGGTGGTTCATTAGGTTCAAGAGTATCTAATGAAAGATTTATAGAAGAAAACTAATAAAAAAATAATAAAAAATATAATTTGTTTATATCACTTAGCCTAGGCTAAGTGATTTTTTTTGGAGTTTATTAAATAAATCACTAAATTGAATATATTTTTTTATAATGGTAAAATATACCAATACTAAAGCAAATAGAAGTAAAGAATGTAGACAAAAGAAAATAAACTTCGTACATGGTCAAGGCAAAAGAAAACATCAACTTCAACGAGACTATGAACAACTAAAAGATTGGAAAAGCAAACTAAAAAGTTATCCAAACAAACTAGATAAAATAGTAGCAGATGGGGATACTAAAGCGAAGAAAACTATGTATAGCTAGCAGAAAATAGGCTGACATCATACATAAAACCATCAAACTATGAACAATTCAAAACACGAAAATATAAAAAGAACAAGAATTCTGAAAAAGTTTAGTCTATGATGAAACCCAAGACAAATACATATCAAATGAAGGCAAAGAATTCATAAGATGCAATAATAGGTATGGGAAAAGAAAAAATGGATATGTAACAACTAAAAAAGTATACAGGTGTTTTATCTGGAATAAAGATGGTCAAAAAACTAAAGGAATCTACATAGCAGAAATCTTCAAAAAATATAGGAAAGAATCATTAGAAAACATAATATCCGACCAAGGAATAGAAGAAAGACTAAATAGGTCTCTTCAAGCTGAGGGGCTTTTTCCAAAATAAAGTAAGGACTAAATTACAATAGATTCCACCATAGAGGAAAAGCAAATATAATAAGTGAAATATGCCTACACTCTATTGCGTTAAACCTAAATAAACTGACATCAAAAATAGAAAATAAGAATCTAGAAATCATAAAATACAAAGCTGCTTAAGAAAAAAATATTCATTATAGCTAGCTTTATTAAGTGTGCCCATTTTTATAGAGAACAGGATAAATTTATCTAGAAAATATTTTAAAAACAAAAAACACAATGGCTAAACTTAAATACTTGATAAAAAAATGCTGTTGCAGAGTAGAATCATCTATTCTGCAACAGCCCCTTAATTTAATTATTGAATTTTTAGAAAGCTTTGAATCTTTCTACTTTATCTTTGTCGATTCCATGTTTTTCATTATAAGTCATTTTTGTTGTACTAATCATGAATGGAACGCCATCGATTTTACGAGCTTCTAAGAAGTTTACTACTTTTGAGTAGTCTCCAGAAGTTTTTCCACCTTTTTTCATTATTTTCATAATTGAGTATGGGTGTTCTGGTTCTTTAATTGTGATTAATGAAGAATTTGGTTTATCGAATGCTTTTTGAACGATATCTTCGAATTCTTCAGTGTCGATACCAGGAATTAAATAGTATTCAGCATCTTCGTCAATGCTTTCTAATCCTTTAACTTGTACTGATTTGAATTGTTTCTTAGCAATTCCCATCATAATAGCTAATAATTGTCTGATTCCTGTTGATCTATGTCCTGAGATAATAATATTTTCGTGGTTTTCAATTGCTTTTTCGATGAATTCTGCTTGTTGTTCATCTAAAAATTCTGAATCCACAAATCTTTGTATCATTTGATGCATAAAAATCCTCCTTATGTTTGATTTAATATCAATAATATTCTATCACATATTCAATAAAATATCATACTATTTTATTAATTCTAATTTTCTAGTTCTATAATATCTTTTAAGCCGTCAGTGTATTTGATGTCGTTGTTTTCAAATACCCAGAATGCTTCCACTCCGTCTAATGAATCCACTAATTTTCTTCCTTCGTCATAATTCATAACGAATACTGTTGTAGATAGGAAATCTGCAAGACCCGAATCTTTTGTGACGATAGTAACAGATTTGAAATGATTTGCAGGATTTAGTGTATCTGGATCGATTATGTGGTGGTATTTTTTGTTATTGTAAACGTAAAATCTTTGGTAATCACCACTTGTAACCATGGATGTTGAGCCAGGTATTTTCAAAATTGCTACATATTGTTTGTCTGGTTCTTCATTCAAATTAGGGTTTTGGATTGCAACTACCCAGCTGTCTTTTCCTTTTATAATTGGAGTACCAATAGTTCGTACGTTTCCACCTGCTGAAATTATTCCGGATTTTAGTCCACGTTTTTCTAATTCTTGTGCTATTTTTTCTGTGGCAAATCCTTTTGCAGTAGCGCCTAAATCTAGTCTTGAATCCTTATCCTTTAAGAAAACTGTGCTGTTTTTTTCATCCAACACGATATTGTCGATACTTGTGTGAAGATTTTTTTCTTTTAAAACATCTTGTGAAGGTATTTTAATAATTTTCTTTTCGAGAGCGTTGTCTCTGTATTCCTTCCACAAATCAGTTACAGAACCAAATGCAATGTTTGTTTTCTTATGGTATTTGGCATAATCTTCAACTGACAATTTGATTAAATCAAACAAATCTTTGTCGACTTTTACAGGTTTAACGCCTGCATTATCGTTGATTGTCTTCGCGTTATCTACGCCATCAAAATTTTCGTAAGTGCTGTATAGTTTGTGAAGTCTGTCAAATTCATCGTTAATAAATTTTGAATATTGATTGAATTCTTTTTCAGTTTTCGTGTACAAACTATATCTTATTACAGTGTCAAATTTGTCATAAAGTGTGGCTTCGTGTTTCTCAAAATCTTTAGAAGAAGATACATCACTTTCTTTTACTTGTGGTGCTGGATCTTTTGCAACTGGTTTGTTTTCAGTTTTATTTTGAGAACAGCCAACTAACATTGTTAATGTTAAAAATACTAATAATAATTTTTTCATATAATCACCACTTAATATTATATCAAATTTTAGAAAAAAGTTGACATCTTTGACTTATTTTAGCATTATATGCTTTTAAATTTCCTATTTTATAGTATAATGGTAATGACAATTTTTTAGGAGATGAATAATGAAGAAAGCTATTATACTTTCTGCGGGAGAAGGCACTAGAATGAAATCTCACAACTCAAAAGTTTTGCATAAACTTTTGAACAAGCCTATGATTGAGTATGTCATGGATGCTTGTGATTTTGTGGATCAAAAGATAGTTGTCGGCGGAAATAATTACGATATTTTAAGAGAAAACTTAGATGAAAGTATTCATCTAGTAAAACAAAGTATAGGAGAAAATTATCCATATGGAACGGGATATGCCGTTAAATTGTGTTTGGATGAAATAAATGACGACGATAAAGTTATTATTTTAACAGGAGATACTCCTCTAATAAAGCAAGAGACGTTAAAGAAGTTTTTTGATTATCATGAACAACAAAATTCTGTTGCAACAGTTCTTACAAGTGAAATCGACGATCCATTTGGATATGGAAGAATTGTAAAAGACGAAAATGGCAATTTGCTAAAAATCGTTGAGCAAAAAGATTGCAATGATCAACAACTTTTAATAAAAGAATTCAACAGTGGAATGATGATTGTAAACGGCGATGTGTTGAAGATGTCAATCGAAAAAATCGACACTAATAATTCAAAAGGTGAAATGTATTTGACAGATATTTTCGAAATCATCAGAAAAGATGGCAAAATCATCAAAACTTTCAAACATTCTGATGTAAATGAAACTTATGGTATCAATACAAAAGCTCAATTGTATTTTTGTGAACAAATTTTAAAACAAAGAATTAATGAAAAGTTCATGGAAGATGGTGTTGTTATTTCTAATTCAGATTCTGTAATCATTGAACCGTCTGTAAAAATCGGAAGGGACACTGTGATTATTGGACCTTGCAGAATTTATGGAAATACAGAAATAGGTTGTGATTGTTTGATTAAGGGCGATTGTGAAATCGTGGATTCCAAAATCAGTGACAATGTTGTTATTAAATCATCATACATTGAAAATTCTGTTGTCGGTAAGAACACAGACATCGGACCTTTCGCTCATTTGAGACCAAACAGCGTTTTAAAAGAAAATGTTCATATTGGAAACTTTGTTGAAATCAAAAACTCAACTGTTGGCAACAAAACAAAAGCAGGTCATTTGGCATATGTTGGAGACAGTGATTTGAAGGAAAATATCAACATCGGTTGCGGAGTAATTTTTGTGAATTACGATGGTAAAAACAAACATCGATCTGTTGTTGAAGACAATGTGTTTGTAGGTTCAAATTCAAATGTGATTGCTCCTGTGACTTTGAAAAAAGACAGCTTCATTGCTTGTGGAACTACAATTACTGAGGATGTTGAAGAAGGAGCACTTTCAATTGGAAGAAGTCGCCAAGAAAACAAAAAAGATTGGGTTTATAAGAAAAAAAGATAGAAATGGAATGATTATATGTATTTAATCGCAGGACTGGGTAATCCAGGAAGTAAGTACGAATACACTAGACACAATGCCGGATTTATGGTTATAGATGATTTGGCAAAAAAATTGAATATTAAGGTGAACAAATTAAAGTTCAAATCTTTGATTGGAGAGGGATTCATCGGAAACGAAAAGGTGATTTTGATGAAGCCTTCAACTTACATGAATGATTCAGGGAAAGCTATTTTGGATTGTTTTAATTATTATAATTTATCTGCAGAAAATCTTATTGTTATTTGCGATGACATTGATATTCCTTTCGGAACTATTAGGATAAAAAAGAAGGGCTCCGCTGGAACTCACAATGGTTTAAAATCTATTATTTATCTTATTCAATCTCAAGATTTCGCAAGAATAAAAGTTTCTGTTGGTCAAAATGACAAATATGATTTGAAAGATTTTGTGTTGTCACAATTTAGCAAGAAGGAATTCGAAGTTTTAGAAAAAGAAATTGACATGTCAAGTGATGCTGCTATCAAAATAGTAGAAGAAAATGTCGATTATGCTATGAATAACTTCAACGGGAAAAGCGTGATATGAATTTTTTAACTAAAATTTATGAAGATAACACAGAATTTCAAGGTTATTTGGATTCTTTGTCATCCAATAACTCGTCGATTTACATTCACGGGGTGATTAAGGAAGCTTTTGCAAGTTTTGTGTATGCGACATCAAAAAACATCGACAAACCTCTTGTAGTAGTCGTAGAAGATAATATGAGAGCGAGAAATCTGACAGAATATCTGAATGATATTGAAGAAAATATCTGTGAATTTTTCCCGAGCAGAGAACTCAACTTCTACAATGCAAAGTCTCTAGATGATAATGCAGAAGATCAAAGAGTTAATGTGTTGTTCAAATTGTTGAACAACGAAAAATTTATTATTGTTACAACATTTGATGCTTTAACGAAGAAAATCACAAAAAAATCAGTAGCAAAAAAATACGCCTTTACAATAAAAGACACTGATTTGATAAATTTAGAAGAACTTCAAGAAAAATTGAGGGTGTTGAAATACGAAAGAGTAGACACTATTGAATCCAAGGGACAATTTGCTATTAGAGGTGGAATTGTAGATATTTTCCCCGTACACAGCAGATTTCCTGTGAGAATTGAATTATTCGATGATGAAATAGATTCGATGAGATTTTTCGAAGTATCAACTCAAAGATCGATTGAAGATTGTAAATTCGTAAATATCATTAGCTGCAGCGAACTTATTATTGAAGATTCAAAGAAAGAATCCATTATCAATTCTATTCAGAAAAATTTGGACAAAAGAGTCGATCATCCGATTTTTGGAGAAAATGTAGATAATGTCAAGGACAAATTTGAAAAGCTGATGGAATATATCAGAAGCGATTTGGAATATGAAATCGACTTGGTATCGTGTTTTTTAACTAAAAAAGATTATGATACTGTGTTTGATTATTTTGCCGATGACAGTATCATGATGATAGAAGATTTGTCAAGATGCTATGATATTTACAAGGAAAAGGAAAAGAGATTTTTGGAAGATTTCGTGTATTTGGTTGAAAAAGGAGAAGTTTTATCCAAACACGAACAATCGCTTATTCCAATTTCCGATATTTTAAAATTGATAAAAGCCAAAACATCGGTAAATATTACAAGTTTGGTAAAAAGAACAAGACTTATCGAATCGAATGCGATGTATCAGCTTAAGACATTGGAGGCGCCAAACTTTAATAAAAATATCGACAGTTTGGTTGAAAATATCAAATCCAACAGTTTGAGAGGATTTAAACAAATCGTATTTGCTGCAAATGTAGAACGCAAAAACATGCTCAAGGATTTGTTCCTAACTAATGGAATTCCAACTCTTGAAGCTGAGGATTACAATGCGAACATTAAATCTTCGCAGGTTTTGATTACTCAGAAGAATTTGCCAAATGGTTTTGAGATAAAAGATCCCAAGTATTTGATAATTACTTACAAGGAAATTTTCGGACGCGAAAAACAAATTCGAAAACGCAAGAAGAAAAAAAGCACTGGTCAGGACATTGTCAATTATTCTGATTTAAACATTGATGATTATGTGGTTCATGAAAATCACGGGATTGGTCAGTACAAGGGAATCGAAAAAATCGATGTAAATGGAATTCAAAAAGATTACATTGTAATTCAATATAAAGCTAATGATAGGCTGATGATTCCAACCGATCAAATGAATTTAGTCCAAAAATACATCGGGGGAGGCAATGTCAAAAAGCCTTCTTTAAATAAACTAAGCGGAAATGATTGGGCAAAGGCGAAACAAAAAGCCAAGAAATCAGTTGACGAAATGGCGGATGATTTGGTTGAATTGTATTCCAAAAGAGCCAAATTAAAGGGGTATCAGTTCTCACAAGATACCGAATGGCAAAGAGAATTTGAAGATTCCTTCCCTTATGAAGAAACAGATTCACAAGTACGATCCATCGAAGAAATCAAAGCTGATATGGAATCGGATAGGCCAATGGACAGGTTATTGTGTGGCGATGTTGGTTATGGGAAAACAGAAGTTGCTATCAGGGCATGTTTTAAAGCGATAATGGATGGGAAACAAGTTGCGTTTTTAGTTCCGACGACGATTCTTGCGCAGCAGCATTTCAATACAATCAAAGAACGATTCAGAGATTATCCAATTAGAGTTGAAATGATGAGTAGATTCGTTTCTCCTGCACGTCAAAAACAAATTATGAAAGATGTGCAAAGAGGTCTTGTAGATTTATTGGTTGGAACTCATAGGATTTTGTCGAAAAATTTGAAGTTCAAAGATTTGGGATTATTAGTAATCGACGAAGAGCAAAGATTTGGTGTGAGACACAAAGAAAAATTAAAATCTATGAGAGAAAACGTAGATGTGCTAACGCTGTCAGCGACTCCAATTCCTAGAACTTTACAAATGGGATTGACTGGAATAAGAGATATGAGTTTATTGGAAGAACCGCCAGAAGATAGAACTCCTATATCAACTTATGTTACAGAGTACAATCCAAGCTTGATAAGAGATGCAATAATCAGAGAACTTGACCGCGGCGGACAGATTTATTTTGTGTATAATAGAATAGAAGATATTGATCAGATGGAATTCAAATTAAAAGAATTAGTTCCGGAATTAAACATAGCGATAGCACATGGTAGAATGAACGAAAAAGAGCTAGAAAACGTAATGCTCGACTTTCAAGATGGAATTTACGATTTGCTATTGTGCACAACTATTATAGAAACAGGTCTTGATATACAAAATGTCAACACAATGATAATTTATAATGCAGATAAGATGGGCTTGTCGCAATTGTATCAATTAAAGGGACGTATTGGTCGATCTGATAGAACTTCGTTTGCTTATTTTACATACGAAGGACAAAAATCATTAACAGAAATTTCCGAAAAAAGACTTATGGCTATAAAAGATTTTACGGAATTTGGTTCTGGGTTTAAAATAGCAATGAGAGATTTGGAACTTAGAGGAGCTGGAAATCTTTTGGGAGAAAGCCAACACGGTCACATCGCAAAAATCGGTTATGATTTGTATGTGAAGCTTTTGGAACAAGCTGTCAGAGAAGCTAAGGGTGAGACTATTTCTGAAAATAAAAATACTGTTATAATAGAAATCAAAGTCAACGGATACATTCCAGAAGATTACATTTCTGAGAATGAAACAAAGATTGATATCTACAAAAAAATCGCATCTATTCAAGATGAAGATGATTATTCTGAAATAATTGATGAATTAATCGACAGGTTTGGTGATGTTCCTAAGCCTATCGTTAATATAATGGATGTATCTATAATAAAAGCGTTCTGCGCGAGATTATCCATTGAAAGTATAAAAGAAATAAAGGGAGAACTTTTCTTGCAATTTTCTTCTCCTGACAAAATTTCATTAGAAAAATTAAAATACTTGACAGAAAATTACAAAAAAGAAATGAGATTTGATTTGTCAGAAAAACCAAAAATCATTTTGGGATTTGAAGACAAAAATTTGAGAGATCCTATCGAAGTATTATCAATACTTTTGAAGGACAATGAGAAATAATTGGAGGAAAAATGAAGAAATTTTTAGCAATTGTATTAGCTATGATGATGGTAATGGTAACAGCATGTTCTAACAAACCTAATGGAGCAGTAGCTAAGATTGGAAAAGAATACATCTATCAAAAAGATGTAGACAAAGTTATGGAAGATTACAAACAATATTATGGACAAGATATTTTCAATCCTAACACTGAACAAGGCAAGGAAGCTTTGAAGCAAATCAAACCTAAAATCATTGATATGCTAATTAACGAAAAAATCGCAAACAAATTGATGAAAGATAAAAAAATCGAAGTGTCTGACAAGGAAGTTCAAGCAGAAGTTGATAAGCTTCAAAAACAATTAGGTGGAGCAGACAAATTCAAAGAACAACTTAAGAAAGAAAACATGACAGAACAAGCTTTGAAAGAACAAATTGAAAAGCAATTGAAGAACAAGAAACTTTCTCAACAATTTGAAAAAGACTTCAAACCATCTGACAAAGAAATCAAAGACGAATTTGACAAAAACATAGACACTTATACTCAATATAACGCAGATCACATTCTTTTCTCAGGAAAGGATGCTAAGGGTAAAAATTTAGATGCTTCCAAGCTTAAAGCAAAATCAGAATTAGCTGACAAGACTTACGAAGAAGTAAAAGATGGAAAGAACTTCAATGAAGTTGCAAAAGCAAAATCAGAAGACCCATCAGCTAAGCAAAATTCTGGTAAATTAGGTGATTTCTTATCATCTACTATGGTAAAAGAATTTTCTGATGCATTAAAGAAAATGAAACCAGGTGAAGTTTCCAAACCAGTTAAGACAGAATTTGGATATCACATCATTAAACTTAACAGTAAAGTTACTGAATTAGACAAGATGACTGATGCAAATAAACAAAACATTAAGACAGCAATTTCTAACAAAATTATCCAAGAAAAAGTTCAAAAAGAATTTGAAAAACAAAAAAAGGATTTGGGAGTAAAAATTTACTAATTTTTAATAAAAAAGGCTATTTTTTCAGTCAAAACACTTGAAATAAAAAAAATATTACTGTATACTGTATTTAAAATAGGTTTTAACTATTTTGAAAATTTAAGGAGGAAAAGATGAATAAATCTGAATTATTATCAAGCATAGCTAAAAAAAGTGAGCTATCAAAAGTAGAAAGCGAAAGAGCTTTAAACGCATTCATTAAAACTGTTGAAGAAACATTAGCAAAAGGTGAAAAAGTACAATTAGTAGGATTTGGTACATTTGAATCAAGAGAAAGAAAAGCTCGTGAAGGAAGAAACCCAAGAAATCCTGAAGAAAAAATTCAAATTCCTGCATCAAATGCGCCTGTATTTAAAGCTGGTAAATCTTTAAAAGAAGCAGTTAACCAAAAAAAGAGTAAATAGTTTATAAATCAGGCCAATCGGCCTGATTTTTTATTTATTAAATTTTTAATTATCAAAGAAAGATTGATTATGATTTACGATTTTTATATTAACAAAGATATTAAGGATAGATTTAGAATTTTATCGGATGATAAGTTGATTTATTCTGGATATAAAGAAGGAAACAGCACTTCGTTTTTCGATGCGTTTATCGGTTCCAGTTTTGATAAGGGATCGAATTTAGTGTTTTACGATGAAAATGAGGATGTTGTGATGAAGGTTGAGCGTATTTTTTATGAAAACAACAAAAAATACGTAATTAATTCCAAAAATTTAAACTTTACATTAGAATCTGACATGTCTAACACTATTAAATACGACAACGACAAGATGATTGATATTTCTGATTTTAAAAATATTAATGTGCTAGATTTTGGAAACATAGAATTAAACAAGAAAGGTTTCAGCATTTATGAAAAATTTACTTTGGATGTAAAGAATCATGACTACACATTCGTTGTTATTGCTGTAGCTTTGTTTATATGGGATGTATATATTAAAGAAAGATTAGGATTTATAAAATAATGAGTAAAACGGATTTTTTTGTAAAAAATTTTGGTAATAGAAATGAAGCCAAGAAGAAAATCATCTCAATTTTGTTAGCTAATTTATTAGCGGCTGTTGCGATTGACTTTTTCTTCAGTCAAAAAAACTTCTTGAGTGGTGGTTCTACTGGTATTGGATTGTTGGTTCAATATATGACTGGAATTCCTACAGGAGTTACGGTGTTCTTGCTTAATATTCCAATTATGATTATTGGATACAAATACTTAACTAGACAATTTGTAAACTATGCAGCTATTTCTACGATTGTGTTGTCAGTGTATTTGACATTGTTCCATTATCTTCCAAATCCATTTATATTAAAAGATGATATGCTTGTAGCTGTAGTCGGTGGAGCGATAAATGGTACTTCGATGGGTACGCTTTTTAGGTTTGGTACTTGCAGTGGTGGCTTGGATATCATAGCTGCGATTATGAAAAACGAAAAAGATATTTCTATAGGAAATGTACTTATGGCTTGTAATGCAGTAATTATCGCGATAGGTAGTGCCTTGTACGGTATTGACAAGGGATTTTACACTATAATTTCTATGTTTGTAGCTTACAGAGTTTTGGATAAAATAGAATTGGGAATAGGCGAAACAAAACAAGTTTTCGTTATAACTTCTAAAAACGATGAAGTTGCTTCAATTATCATGGAAGATATGAACCGTGGTGTTACTTTCTTGCATGGAGAAGGTGCTTATTTGAATAACGAACAAGAAGTTATTTTCTGCGTATTGAAAAGAGCCCAAGTTGCTTATTTGAAGAAAAAATTGAAGAAGATTGATCCTCGTGCATTTATTACAGTGAATGATGCATATGAAGTATTGGGTAAAGGATTCGAAAGAGAAGAATATTAAGGAGTGGTATTATCAAAAATTTATTAATAGCACAATCAGGTGGGCCAACTTGTGCCATCAATGCGACACTTGCTGGTTGTTACAAAAAAGCAATTGAGCTAGGGTTTGACAATGTTTATGGTGCATTATACGGTGTGCAAGGATTGTTGGATTCCAAAATCATAGATTTGAAAGCACAAATCAAAACAGATGAAGATTTGAACAGATTGAAAATCACTCCAGCAAGTGCATTGGGATCTTGCAGATACAAAGTAGATAGCGAAGAGAAACTTGCCAAAATCGTAGAAATTTTGAAATCATTTAACATTAATTATTTTATCTACATTGGTGGCAATGATTCGATGGACACCGTGTATCAATTATCCAAATACATCGAAAAAATTGGAGAAGATATTCATGTTATGGGCTCTCCGAAAACAATCGACAATGATTTATTTGGAACTGACCATACACCAGGATTTGGTTCTGCAGCGAAGTTTGTAGCAAATTCTGTCTATGAAATAGCAAAAGATGTCGAAATCTACGACTACAGAACTATAACTATTGTTGAAATCATGGGACGATATGCTGGATGGTTAACAGCAGCAGGGGCAATCTCCAAAAAACTTTGTAACCTTGGAGCAGATCTTGTGTATATAAGTGAAGACACATTTGAATTTGATAACCTAGTCAAGGAAATCAATGAAAACTTCAAAAGGACAGATAATATTTTGATTTTAGTAAGTGAAGGTATTAAAGATTCTTCAAATAACTTCATATCCAAAACATCTGGCAAAAAAGACAAGTTCGGCCATGCACAATTGCAAGGACCATCTCACATAATCAGAGATAAATTAAAAGAAATTTACGATATGCCAATTAGAAGTATTGAACTTAACATACTTCAAAGATGTGACATGTCATTTGCATCCAAGACTGATATCGAAGAATCATTCGAAGTTGGAGAATTTTCTGTTGAGTGTGTAGAAAATCATTCAGGTAAAATGGTTGGAATCAAAAGAATTTCCAACAAACCTTACAAGACAGAATTCGAACTTGTCGATATAGAAAAAGTTGCCAACAAAACAAAAATGATAGTTCCAAAATACACAGACAGCCATTTCCAAATCGACGACGAATTTATGGACTACATTCTTCCTTTAATCGAAGGAGAAATCGACGTAGAATACAAAAATGGAATAGCACAATACTTTGCATTCGACAAAGAAGATATTGTGAAATTGTAAAATCAAGAGCAGAGTTTGTAATAATTCTGCTCTTTTTTAAAAATTTGTAAAAAACACTTTACAAAACAATATTATTGTGCTATCATAGAAAGGTAGTCGTGGTTCATTAGCTCAGATGGTAGAGCACCTGACTTTTAATCAGGGTGTCCCGGGTTCGAGTCCCGGATGAGCCACCAATAGCCGAGCTTTTGTTGCTCGGTTTTTTTTATTTGAGGTGAAAAATGTATTTAATTGTATCCGCATTGATATTATTATTTTTATTAATATCAATATCGTACAAAATCAACATAGTACAATACGAAATAAAATCTGAAAAGATTGACCGTGATATGGACATATTATTCTTATCGGATCTTCATTCATGCGATTATGGAATAAATCAAAAGAAATTAATGGATAAAATAAAATCCGTAGATTGTGATGTGATTTTGTTGGGTGGAGATATTGTAGATGACAAATTAAAACCCAAAAAAGCATTTGAATTGCTGGAACAATTGCAACAACTGGGCAAAAAGATATACTACGTTCACGGAAATCACGAAAAAAGAATAGAAAACCTGGTAGAAATAGATGAGACAATCAGAAAATATAATGTACAAATTCTCGGTAATGAAGAAGTGTTCTTATCAAACAATATTAAACTTATCGGAGTGGACGATTCATCGGGAGAAATATTGGAAAACTATGAAAATAAATTAGAAGATTTAGATGAAAAATTAAAACCAGAAAATTTTAATATTTGTTTGATTCACAAACCGGATTATTATTTCAAGAAAAATCTGAAAAATTTCGATTTGATGATTTCAGGTCACACTCACGGTGGACAATGGAGACTTCCTTATATCTTAAATGGAGTTATATCTCCGGGACAAGGTTTGCTTCCAAAGTATGCTGGTGGAATGTATAATGATGGTTATACACTTATAGTGTCACGTGGACTTGCCAAGGAAAAGACCGTAGTTCCAAGGATATTTAATCGACCAGAAATTAACTTGATAAAATTAACAAAAATCAACAATAGTTAAGAAAAGTATACAATGCTTGGAAAACTATTGTTTTTTTATTTTATTGTACTAAAATATAATTAAAGGTAAATAAATTACTTCTTGATAACGAAAGGGGACAATATGAAATATTCAATGAAAAAGCTAATTGCAACAATCGCAGTAGTATTTGTTGTAATAGCTGGACTTAATGCTAGTCTTGTAAATAAATCAGAAACGATTTCTAGTTCAGGGATAGAAGTCGATGATGATTATAAGTACATTTCACTATCACATGAAAATGTAGGAGGAGAAATGGAATATGAAAAATCTGGCTACAAGGGAGTACTGAAGAAATCAATACGTCCAGACTATGAAGAAGAGGGTAGGTTGTATTACAGATACTCTGGGAATTTAAAGAAACAATAAGGAGACAAAAATGTTTATTTACAAACTAAAAAAATTATACAGATACAGGCTGATTCCATTTTTGATTCTATTTTCTATTACTATGGGTGTGGTTGTTTTTTTTCTACATTTTAGAACAACAAACCATGCGTTTGATTTTCTTAATTCAAATGACATCTCCATTTCTAATAATATCAGTTGGGATGAGTTAATCATCAAAAAAACTGATTGGAAGAAAATAACACCAGAAGAACCTGACAAAAAAAGCTACGAAAACCACAAAGCGTACCTAAATGAAGGGAAAAATATACTACAAAACTTGATGAAAGCTCATGGTCTTGATGAAAATTACAAGTACGACAAGTCTAGTTATAATGAAAAGGATATCATAAAGTACACTAATGAATTGGATGCTCTGAATAATAAATACCATACAGACGAGAACATAGATAATCCTAAGGAGCTCAGGAGAGCTGTACTGAATGGAGAAGGCTACATAAATTTCTTGAAAGAGAGAAACTCAGTAGAAGATAAATTGATTGACGAGAATGACAATCATAGTTTCAGCAAAGTGATATTTGATGAAGCTGGTGTGATTTTTGGAGCTGTGCCAATAATTCTACTAGGCTTTCTGATAATTTTCACAATGAGAGAAGATGATATAACCAGCGTAACATCGAATTCCAAAATCAAGGATGTAGCGAACGATTTTGGTATTATTATGTGTATGATTGTGATGTACATTTTCATTTCATTGTTGACAGTATTTGTGGCATCTTTAATAACAGGAAATGGCGTGGGCGATTTATCATATCACTACGATTCTACATTTGTTATTAGAACTGTTCAGGACAGAGTTAGTTCGATACACGAATACTCATACGTTATGAGAACGCCTTTGTCTACATTTTTTAAGAGTGTATTTCCATTTACTTTAATCACTATGGCGTTTGGATTTGCTTTTTCATTTGTTGATAAACTTATACAAAACACCAAAGTTAAATATTTTACTTTGATTTTAATAATGAGTTCGCTATTGGTTGATTTTAATTTCTTCAATCATGCATACAATCCTCTAAGCTTGTTCAAATCATTTTCGATAAAACCAGTGATTGCTACAGTGGTTATGCTTTTGATAACAGCAATAGGTACGATTTTTTTGAACAGGAGAAAAGAATTCACATCACATGATACATACAAAGAGCGAAATGTATTCAGCTTAAAAGGTTCCGTGAAAAACTGTGTATTATCATTTAATGGGTTTTTGATAATGTTTGTAGTGTGTGCTATTTTGGTTGGAAATATCTGTTTACAAAACAATTGGCACAATTTTAATTCAACTCAAATTAAAGAATATAACGATCTTAATTCTGCTTTGGAAAATTTGGCTTATAAGGATATTGATGAGATTAAAGCAAAGTATGGCAATAGCAAAAGAGCAAAAGAAATGATAGATTCTCATTCAGATGAATTGGAATTTTACGAAAATGAGAACAAATACTTCGAAGTTTATGAAAATAGATACAAATCTCCTCAAAAGTTCAACAATTTGAATAAGGAAAGGGTAACTGAATTTAATGCTGGATTTCATAATGGTACAGGTAGTGAGACAACTGGAATGGTGGACGTATTCAACGATTTTGCCCTTGAAGGAGCTTTCTTCAAACAAAAATACATGATAACCAATAACATTATGCCAACCGACAGATATTACATTCCAGAATTGGGAATAGATTATAATCCTTTTGATGTGGATAGTTTCAAAGGAATTTTGTCTAAAATCAACTACTATATTACTCATGGTATATCAGAGAGAACTAATGCTTTTGCGATGTTACATGATTATTTTTATCTCAAATTTAATGTGATTTTAATAATATTTGCGTTACTACTGTTCACATCTACGATTATCAAATCGAATAAGCAGCTTGAACTAAAATCGGTACTTCCAGTAAGTAGAACAAAATCGTACAAGTCAAAAATTATAGAAAGCGTAATATACGCGATTGGTATAAACATCGTTGCAGCATTGATATTATTCTTAGCTGGTGGTATTATGGGTGGATTTGCAGACAGTGATTTTCCAATTATCAACTATATTGTGGACGGTGGAATTATTTACTTAAATGTTGGTCCATTTCTGGTATATATACTAGAATCTTTTACAATAACTGTGTTGTTTACGATATTTATCAGTATGTTTGTAAATGCTATGTACACTACTACTAACAAGCTATTTACGATATTAATATCCATAATTGCATTGATAATTCCATTTACCGCAATTAAATACATGGGAGCAATCGGATCTTTTATTCCATTTAACTATGTGGATTCGGGATTCGTAACTACGGGATTTTTGTCGGCGTTGATAAGACAGAATTCTTACACGATGCTGATAGCAGTTGTAGTTCTAGTGATTAGTTCAATATTGTTTTATGTATTGGGCAGAGTTTCATTTGGCAGGAGGAAATAATGTTAGAAGTAGTAAATATTGAAAAAAGTTACGGAAAGAAAAAGATACTTCACGATATATCTTTTAGTATTGAAAAAGGACAAATCAAAGCGTTAGTTGGACCGAACGGCTCTGGTAAGACTACTTTGATGAATACTATGACCAATCTTTTAAAAAGAGATGGCGGACAAGTTTTGGTAGACGGCAAAGAGTTTAAGGATGAGAAGATTTTTAATCATATTTCTTTTTTCAAAGATGAGAAAATCTTGGATGAAAACTTGTACGGAATGGATTATTTGAACTACATCAAAAATGTCTATAAAAGAACTAAGGATGATGTGGATAGAGTTATAAAAGAGATAGGAATTGAAAGCTTTGTAAAAAGCAAGACTGGTTCGTATTCTTTGGGTATGAAAAAGAAGCTGATGCTCGCGATGGATTTCTTGCCACAAAGAGATATTATATTGCTTGATGAACCACTTTCTGGTCTTGATCCAACTAGTGTTATAAAGATGATGGCTCTTATAAAGAAGAAAGCAAAAGATGGACAGGGAATTTTAATATCCAGTCACTCTTTAAATGATATCGATGAAATCACCAATAATATTTTGTTCTTAAAAGACGGGAAAATTTTGGAAGAAGTTTTGGAAAATGAAAAATTTATTGAGATTATTTCAAACGATAACGAAAAATTATCATCTGTTTTGAAATCAAAGGGTTTTAATATGGACAAAAATATGATAAGCTTAAACAACAATAGTATTAATGATATTTTGTCTATTATTATAGAAAATAATATTGAGATTTTGGATATCAAAAGACGTTCGAAAACTTCTCAAGAAAGATACAAAGAAATTTTCGGAATTTAAAATAAAAATATGTAAAAAATCAAGAATTTGTTTGACATATCATAATGTTAATGATAGAATATACAAGGATAAATAAGAATATCTTGTATATTCTTTTTTTATGCATAAAATAATTTCAGGAGGTGGAAAATTTGCCAACAATTAATCAATTAGTAAGACAAGGAAGAAAATCTAAAACTTACAAGTCTGATTCACCAGCTTTGAGTCGTAACTTCAACAGCATCAAAAAAAGCTATACAGAAGCTAACTCACCTCAAAAAAGAGGCGTATGTACTTCAGTAAGAACTATGACTCCTAAAAAGCCTAACTCAGCACTTCGTAAGGTTGCCAGAGTTCGTTTAACTAATGGTATGGAAGTTTTATCTTACATTCCAGGTATCGGACACAACCTACAAGAACACAGTGTTGTATTAATCAGAGGTGGTAGAGTAAAGGACTTACCAGGGGTAAGATACCACATTGTCAGAGGTGCTTTGGATACTGCAGCTGTTCAAAACAGAATGCAAGGTCGTTCAAAGTACGGTGCTAAGAAACCAAAGAAATAAAACAAAAACAAAAGGTATTAGTGTGAATAAAAGATTTTAATATACATTTATAGCACAGCGATGTAATTCGAGTACCTGAGAAATACTAAATAGTAAGGAGGGAAGCGAAGTGCCAAGAAAAGGACATGTTCAAAAAAGAGAGGTAATGCCAGATCCAGTTTACGATGATAAGACAGTTACTAAGCTTATCAACAACATTATGTTAGACGGAAAAAAAGGTACTGCCCAAAAAATTGTTTATGGTGCTTTTGATATTATCAAAGAAACTACAGGAGAAGAAGCTCTTGAAGTATTCTACAAAGCAATGAACAATATTATGCCTATCTTAGAAGTTAAAACTAGAAGAATAGGTGGAGCTAACTACCAAGTTCCTATCGAAGTTAGACCAGAAAGAAGACAAACTTTAGGTTTGAGATGGTTAACAACTTATACAAGAGCTCGTGGTGAAAAAACTATGGTTGAAAAGTTAGCTAAAGAAATCATGGATGCAGCTAATAACACTGGTGCATCAGTTAAGAAGAGAGAAGACGTACACAAGATGGCTGAAGCTAATAAGGCTTTTGCACATTATAGATACTAATCTATCGGAAAGTAAGTAAGGAGAAAAAATGGCTAGACAAGTTTCATTAAAAGATACAAGAAACATTGGTATAATGGCCCATATTGATGCCGGTAAAACGACAGTTACTGAACGTATTTTATACTATTCAGGTAAAATCCATAAAATTGGGGACACTCACGACGGTGCTGCTCAAATGGACTGGATGGTTCAAGAACAAGAAAGAGGTATTACAATTACTTCTGCAGCAACAACTTGTTTCTGGAAAGGTAACAGAATCAATATCATTGATACACCGGGTCACGTTGACTTCACAGTTGAAGTAGAAAGATCTCTTAGAGTTCTTGACGGTTCAGTTGCTTTATTCGATGCGAAAAGCGGTGTAGAACCACAATCAGAAACTGTTTGGAGACAAGCTGACAAATATGGCGTACCAAGAATTTGCTTCATCAATAAAATGGATGCAACAGGCGCTGATTTCTTTATGTCTGTTGACACTATTAGAGAAAGATTGAGAGCAAATGCTGTACCTATCGAAATTCCTATCGGAGCTGAAGATAAATTCGTAGGTGTAGTTGATCTTATTACAATGAAGGCTAATATCTACAAAAACGAACTAGGAACAGAATTCACTGTTGAAGAAATTCCAAGTGACTTAGTAGAAGTAGCTGAAAAATATAGAGCAGAATTATTAGAAAACATAGCAGAACACGATGAAGAGTTAATGGAAAAATACCTTGAAGGTGAAGAATTAACTGAAGAAGAAATCAAAAGAGCTATAAGAACTGCAACAATTGCTAACGCAATGAACCCAGTACTTTGTGGTTCTGCATATAAGAACAAAGGTGTTCAACCATTATTGGATGCTATCGTTGATTATATGCCAGCACCAATTGATGTACCTGACATTAAAGGTGTGGATCCTCAAACTGATGAACCAACTACAAGAAAATCATCAGATGAAGAACCATTTGCTGCATTAGCATTCAAAATCGCAACTGACCCATACGTTGGTAAACTTGCATTTACAAGAGTTTACTCAGGAACAGTTGAATCAGGAAGCTATGTATACAACTCAACAAAAGGTAAGAGAGAAAGAATTGGTCGTATCTTAATGATGCACGCTAACAAGCGTGAAGAAATCGAAAAAGCATACGCTGGAGACATCGTAGCTATTATCGGTTTAAAAGATACAACAACAGGGGATACTTTATGTGATATGGATAGCGAAGTTATCCTTGAAAACATGGAATTCCCAGATCCAGTAATTTCTGTAGCAATCGAACCAAAAACAAAAGCAAGTCAAGAAAAAATGGGTATTGCTCTTGCAAAACTAGCAGAAGAAGACCCAACATTTAGAACATATACTGACGAAGAAACAGGCGATACTATCATCTCTGGTATGGGTGAACTTCACCTTGAAATTATCGTTGACAGACTTTTACGTGAATTCAAAGTAGAAGCTAACATCGGTAACCCACAAGTTGCTTACAGAGAATCAATAACTCAAGCAGCTGAAGCTCAAGGTAAATATGTTAAACAATCAGGTGGTCGTGGACAATACGGTGATTGTACTCTTAGAGTTGAACCACTTGATAATCCAGAAGAATCAAATGGTATCGAATTTGTTAATGCAATTGTCGGTGGTGCTATTCCAAAAGAATACATCCCATCAGTTCAAGCAGGTGCTGAAGAAGCAGCTCAAACAGGTATCTTAGGTGGATATCCAATGCTTGACATGAAGATTACTCTTTTAGATGGTTCTTACCACGATGTCGACTCATCAGAAATGGCATACAAAATTGCCGGATCTATGGGTTTCAGAGCAGCAGTTGCAAAAGCAAAACCAATCTTATTAGAACCAGCGATGAAAGTTGAAATCACAACTCCAGATGAATATTTGGGAGATGTAATGGGAGACGTTTCATCAAGAAGAGGTAAGATTGACGGTATGAATCCTAAAAATGGTGTACACGTATTAGATGCGTTTATTCCATTGGCAGAAATGTTTGGATATGCAACAGACTTAAGATCAAAAACTCAAGGTCGTGCAACATATTCAATGCAATTCGATCATTATGAACAAGTTCCTAACTCAATATCAGAAGAAGTTATAGGAAAAAAGAATAATAAATAGGAGGCTTATATAAATGAGTAAAGCTAAATTTGAAAGAACAAAACCACATGTTAACATTGGTACAATAGGTCACGTTGACCACGGTAAGACAACATTAACAGCAGCAATCACACTTGTATTAAACAAGAGAATGGGATCAGGAGAATTCGTAGACTACGCTAACATCGACAAAGCACCAGAAGAAAGAGAAAGAGGAATCACAATCAACACTTCTCACGTAGAATATGAAACAGAAAAAAGACACTACGCACACGTAGACTGTCCAGGCCACGCTGACTACGTTAAAAACATGATCACAGGAGCAGCACAAATGGACGGAGCAATCCTAGTAGTAAGTGCAGCAGACGGTCCAATGCCACAAACAAGAGAACACATCTTGTTAGCAAGACAAGTAGGCGTACCAAAAATCGCAGTTTTCTTAAACAAAGAAGACCAAGTTGACGACCCAGAACTAATCGAATTAGTAGAAATGGAAGTACGTGAACTATTAAACGAATATGAATACGAAGGAGACGACACACCAATCGTAGTAGGATCAGCATTAAAAGCACTAGAAGATCCAGACGGAGAATGGGGAGACAAAATCATGAAATTGATGGAAGAAGTTGACGAATGGATCCCAGCTCCAGTAAGAGACGTAGATCACCCATTCCTAATGCCAGTAGAAGACATCTTCACAATCACAGGACGTGGAACAGTAGCTACAGGTAGAGTAGAAAGAGGAAAAGTAAAAGTTGGTGACAACGTAGAAATCGTAGGACTTACAACAGAAAAAAGAACAGTAGTAGTAACAGGTGTAGAAATGTTCAGAAAACAACTTGACGAAGCAGAAGCAGGAGACAACATCGGAGCATTACTAAGAGGTGTACAAAGAGAAGAAATCGAAAGAGGACAAGTATTAGCAGCACCTGGAACAATACACCCACACACAAAATTTGAAGCAGAAGTATACGTATTAACAAAAGACGAAGGTGGAAGACACACACCATTCTTCTCAGGATACAGACCACAATTCTACTTCAGAACAACAGATGTAACAGGAAACATCGAACTAGAAGAAGGCGTAGAAATGGTAATGCCAGGAGATAACGCAAAATTCATAATCGAATTAATCACTCCAATCGCAATCGAAGAAGGACTAAGATTTGCCATCAGAGAAGGCGGTAGAACAGTAGGAGCAGGCGTTGTTTCTAAAATTATCGCATAGTTAAATACTAAGATTAATTAGCTCTCACTTAGGTGAGGGCTATTTTATTTGAAAAAAATATCTATAAAATATATAAAAAAAAAACCGACTAATATTTTAATAAAATAGATTAAAAAATAAAAAAATAGGGTATAAACTAAATAAGAAAAATACGAAAGGGGACTTGAAAATGAAAAAAATTTTATTTATCGTTATGATTGCATGCATGACAGTGGTTTGTACAATAAATGCAAACGTTTCATCGGCTGTTAGTTCGGCAAGTTATTATGAATTAGAAAATGTTGAAGAGAATGAATACGGTGAGAATTTTACTTTTGTGAGGGGAAAATCACCTGTACATTTGAAGTATGAAGATGTGTATAATGACGGTTACAGTGGAAAACTTTACAGACAGAGATTAATTACTATTGATGTAACCAATAATACTGAGACTTGGTATTATTCGGGAGAAATTAGCAAATAATATTTTCTAAATTCAATGAAAGGAGACAATATGTTTGAACTGAAAAAACTTTACAAGGCATTAATATTTCCAGTTGTAGTTATTATTTTTTGTGTATATTCTTATGTGACATTAAACAGCATAAAAAATGAATATACTGATCAAGATTATTCATATTTTATGAAAACTAGGAATAATTTTGAAAACACAATGATGGAATCTTTTGCATTATCAAAATCTTCTGAAAACAAAGAAGAACAGCAGAAATATTTGGATTTTAGCAAGATGAATTTTAACTCTTTGCAATACATAAAACCATTGGAATACGATGTGAGTATGTTGATGGAAGAGACAAAAGTTGCAAAGTATTCTTCAAAAACAGAGCATAATTTCTACAATGAATTATTGAGCCAATATGATGAGATAAAATCATTCAAAAGGCAAAACAACTTAAACAAGTTGCCTAGTTATGGAATGTATAACGAATTGGATTCTTATTTTAATTTGGTTCGTGATGAAATTAACAGATACGGGTTCTACACAACCTCCAACAATTTTAGTTTTTTTAAATCATTTGGTTTCCTAATGGAAAATGTCATGAATGATATTTTCTTGTGTGTGGTTTTTCTGATAGCTGTATTTGCTAGTGAGATGAATTTCAAAAATCTAAAATTAGATATGATTTCAATGAGCTCCAGAAAATTAGTATATGCAAGGCTTGTAAAGTATGTAGTATTCTTTATTATTGTAATATTTTCGATGATTTTGGGCAATATTATTTTCTCTGTAATCAAAGGATTTCCAACAGGAAGTGCGAACGATATGATTTTGAAATCTGTAACAGACCTTAAAATTAATACGCCTATAACAATGAATGTAAACTCAATGGTACTTGCTTTAAAATACATAGGGACGGGATTTTTAATTTACAGCATTGCGATGATTTTGTATGAGATTTTCAGAAGGTACATGAAACAAAGTCTATCAATTATAGCTGTTTTATCGATTTACTGGATAATTTCTTTGATTTCAAGAAAATATGATCTATCGTTTAGTTTAAATAGTTTTCATAATCTTGGTAATGTTTCAATAGTTGTTCCAATTTTATTAGCGCTATTGATTGTATGTTTAATACTAGTTAACAATAACAGATACAAGTTGATTTATTATAATTTTTCTAAAACATACTCCAAAATCAATATCAAAAATATCTTGCAATTGGATTTTGCAAAAATCATGAGAAGCAAATTATATAAGTATTTTGGTGTACTAACTGTAGTGGTAGCTGTGTTTTTCTGTTTTAATACTATAAAATACAAAAACATAAAATCAAGGGATGATTTACAAACTATTGACAGTGAGATTGAAAGTGCAAAGATTAATGTTCACAACAATCCAAAAGACAAAGGATTCAAGCAAACACTAATTAATTTGGAAAATTTTAAAAAATTTTATGTTAACAGAGCTAATAATCCCACAGAATATTACAGTAATATGTTTCTTTATTTGAATTCTAAATGGGGATTTGATGTAGAATGGATAGATCCAAGTACTTCTCGATCTAATGAGAATAGGGTGAATTATTTTATGGATAACAATTTAAAGCCCGATTCAAGTTATAAGCTTGTTAGTAATGAGATTGAACAAAGTTTATTATCAAATAAAAAGCTAAGCTTGTATAAAACAAAACAACATGACCCTACTGAACAAAAAGGACTTATAGGAAATATTATATCTATGTATGAAAATGGGATTATTCCGGCCTTTACGTTGATTATTTGCTTGATATTTACTCTTGAGTTTAAAAAGGAAAGGTCCAATGGAACTTTGAAGTTGGCTTTTGTGAATGAATGGAAAAAAGATGTCTGGAAATCAAAGCAGATTAATTCGTTTGTATTATCTGTCGGAATGTATATTGTGATTTTGGCAATTAGCATGATAATTGGATTATTTAACGGAGGACTTGGGGAGAAGTTGTATCCAGTGTTCTGCTACGATTACAGCTATAACGGCGTGGTAGAGGGTGTGTTCAGGGCATCTAGTGGTTTCATCTTGCCAATGATTTTGATAAATGTTCTGATAATTTTACTTGTGGTTAGTTTTTCAAATATGATGACAACATTAATCAAGAATGAAACTGTGAATATAATTGCTACAACTTCCTTGATTGTTTTGGGAATTATTATTAGCTATTTTGGAACTTTGGGTAAGTTTTTCTTATTAAATCCATTTAGTTCGTTGGATAGTCTGATGATTCTAAAAGGTGGATACAATTATTTGAATAAGTTTAGTTTTTCTAATCCGATTTATAATGTGATAATGATTGTATTTTATATTGTAGTGTTTAATGTGATATCAATGAAAAGGATGAAGGGGGATATTAATGCTTGAGATTAAAGGTCTGAACAAATCTTACGGTGAAAACGAAGTATTAAAGGATTTGAATTTGAAATTAGACAAACCTGGGATATACGCGTTAGTTGGACCAAATGGTATTGGTAAGACTACTCTTATGGATATAATTTCTGATTTGACGAAGTACGATTCAGGTGAGATTAAGGTTAATGATATAGATAATAAAAATCCGGAGATTTTCAAGCATTTATCTTATGCAAGAAGCTTGGATATGCTGTATGATAACTTGACAGGGTTGGATCATTTTATTTTCGCAAAGAACTCACGCCACGTTTCTGATGAAAAGTTTGAAGAAGTATTGGATATTTTTAAAGTTCATAATTTTATGAAGAGGAAAGTTAGCACTTATTCTCTGGGTCAAAAGCAAAAAACTTTGTTGACGTATTTTTTTATGGGAGATTATGATATTTACATTATGGACGAGCCTGTAACGGGATTGGATCCTACTAGCGTTATTTTGTTGAGAAATTATCTTCTGAAATTAAAAGATGATGGCAAGATAGTTGTGTTGTCATCTCATACTTTGTCAGAGGTGGACAAGTTAACAGACGATGTAATGTTTCTGGTGGATAAAAAAATAGCGTTTGAGAATTTGTCTGAGATTTCAAAGGAACAATACAAGGTTGTAACATCCAATAGTGAAAACAAAAAGATCGTCAATATTGTGGGCAAAAATGATTTGGATGATTCTTTGAAGAAATTTATCTCTGATGGTTTAATTATCGATTCGATTGAAAAATCAGATTATACTACAGAGGACAGATACATTGAATTATACACAAAATAATTTGATTTTTTGACAAATAAATAGTATTGTTGTATAGGTAAGTGGTTTCATTTACCTATATTTTTATGTGAAAAAGGTGGTTTTTTGATAGATTATACACAGTTGTATTTGACTATAATTAATTTGTTCTGTTTAATTTTTATTGGGTTTTTGCTGAGAAAATTCAAGATTGTAGATGAGACTACAATGACAGGACTTAACAAGCTGATTTTTAATGTGTTGTTTCCACTTAAAATAATGATGAGTTTTTATAAGGTTGATTTTAGACAAAATCTCAGTGTAAAATATTTTGTTTATTTGAATGTGGTGTTTGTATTTCACATTTTTCTTACTTACTTTTTGGCGAAAATTACCAACAAGGACAAATCTTATGTGGTGCTGGAGGCAAATGCTATGAGTAGAGGTAATTTCATAATAATGTCGTTTCCAATATTGAGTGTTCTGTTTGGAGATGAAGGGATTGTCATGGCTGGAGCTATCACAGGAATTAGTCAGTTTTTCTATAATTTCTACACTGTAAGCCTATACGAAGGATTGGTAGGGGAGAATAATTCTAAGAAAAAGCTGTTCATAAATGTAGTGAAGACACCTTTGATGATTGGGCTTTTCGTAGGAATATTTTTGTATGGAACTAAGGTTAATTTGTTTTTCTTGGAAACTCCTTTGAGAAGTTTGGGGGATATTGCAGGAACCTTGGCTTTGGTGACTATGGGATATGGTTTGAATTTTAGAATAGATTTCAAAGAAATTAAATCAATTATGAAGGTTTCGATTGTAAAACTTTTGGTTCTTCCTTTGACAGGATTATTTATTGGGAAAATTTTCAGTTTGTCTGAAATTCAAAAGGTTGTTGCGTTGATCTTATTTGGTGCTCCTACGGCTGTTAATACTTATGTTTTCGCGAAGAGATACCATCAAGATGATTCATTGGCAGGTTATTATGTTGTGAGCACGACAATTTTGTATTTATTTACTTTGATACTTTTAATTAAGCTGATTTAGTTTGCTTTTTTGTATTTTAAATGAGATAATATAAAATGTAAAAATTTGAAAAAAGGGGGAAAGTTATGGATAAAAAGATTGCAGGTTTAAAAATTCCGTATTTTATAATTGCATGCGTAGTTATTATAGTATCTTTTATATTTGATGTTCTACCAAAAGGTATGGTTGGGGCATTTTTATTTTTGATTGTATTTGGCGAATTATTAAACCTAATCGGAAATCACACACCAATTATTAAAACATATTTGGGCGGTGGAGCTATTGTATCTATATTTTTGGGAGCTGCTATAACTTATTATAAATGGTTACCAGCTGATTCTATCAAAAGTATAAATACTTTTATGACTAAAGGAGGATTCCTTGATTTCTACATCGCAGCTTTGATCACAGGATCAATTCTTGGTATGAATAGAAAGTTGCTTATCAAAGCAGCTATTAGATATTTACCATGTATCTTGGGTTCTGTAATTATGGCATTACTTTTAGTAGGTGGTGTAGGTTTGTTGTTCGGAAAGAGTGTAGGTGAATCTATCGCATACATCGGTATCCCAATTATGGGTGGTGGAATGGGAGCAGGTGCTGTACCTATATCAAAAGTTTTCGAATCAGCATTAAATATTCCATCTGAAACTATTTTGAGTAAACTCGTTCCAGCAGTTGCTTTAGGTAATGCTACGGCAATTGTTGCTGGTGGTTTATTGAACAGACTAGGAAAAGTAAAACCAAACTTAACTGGTAATGGTCAATTAGTTAGAAGCAACGATGATAGTTTGAAAGCTGAAAAGAAAGAAAATATAATCTTAGAAGATGTTAAAGATTATGGCGCTGGTATTGTAATTGCTACAGCATTTTTCACATTTGGTGCAATATTAGCATTTTTATTCGGAAAAGTCGGCATAAAAATTCACTCATATGCTTGGATGATTATTTCTGTAGTTATCGTTAAGGCAGCAGGAGTTGTTCCAGAAAAAATCGAACACGTTGCAGAAGGTTGGTACAATTTCGTAGCCAAAAACTTTACTTCAGCACTTATGCTTGGTATTGGTATGGCATACACTAATTTGGGACAAATCTTTGAAGCATTTACACCAAGCTATGTAATTCTTGTTCTTGCGGTTATTATAGGAGCAATTATAGGTGCAGGTATTGTTGGATATTTCGTAGGATTCTATCCAATTGAAACAGCTATTACAGCCGGATTGTGCATGGCTAACATGGGCGGTACTGGTGATGTTGCTGTGCTTACGGCTGCAGATAGAATGGAACTTATGCCATTTGCACAAATATCTTCTCGTTTGGGAGGGGCGCTAATAATTTTATTGGCATCTGTTTTGGTTCCAATATTTTTCTAAACTAATTGAGGTATTTTAAATAATACCTCTTTTTGTTTGGAATAGTTGGGTTTTAGTGTTAAAATTATATTGTAATAACGAAATTCGACATTTTGTCGAAAGTTATATGAAAATTTATGAGGTGAAAAAATGAATATTGAAGAAATTAAACAAAAAGCTCTTGAACTTCACGAAAAAAATCAAGGAAAATTAGAAGTAGTATCTAAAGTAAAAGTTAATGACGCTATGGATTTGGCATTGGCTTACACTCCTGGTGTTGCTGAACCTTGTAAGAAAATTCACGAAGACAATTCATTAGCATATAAATATACAAATAAAGGAAATATGGTTGCAGTTGTAACTGATGGTTCTGCAGTTTTAGGTTTGGGAAATATTGGCGGAATTGCTGGTATGCCAGTTATGGAAGGTAAATCAGTTTTATTTAAAGAATTCGGTAATGTCGATGCATTCCCAATTTGCTTGAACACTCAAGACACTGAAGAAATAATCAGCACTGTAAAAGCAATTTCTCCTTCATTCGGTGGAATTAACCTTGAAGATATTGCGGCTCCAAGATGTTTCGAAATTGAAAAAAGATTAATTGAAGAATTAGATATACCAGTATTCCACGATGACCAACACGGTACAGCTGTTATAGTATTATCTGCCGTTATCAATGCATTGAGAATTGTTAAGAAAGACATTTCTGATGTAAAAATCGTAATCAGTGGTGCAGGTGCAGCAGGTATTGCAATTTCTAACTTGTTAACATTAGCTGGTGCTAAAAATAATTTAATCTTAAATAGTCGTGGAATTATCGATCCTGATGATGAAAAACTTGACGAAGCTAGAAGAGAAATCGCTAGAACAACTAATCCTAATAAAGTTAAAGGTGATTTGAAAACTGCTATGGAAAATGCGGATATTTTCATCGGAGTTTCTGCTCCTGGAATCTTAACAAAAGAAATGGTAGCTTCAATGAATAACGATGCTATTGTTTTAGCAATGGCTAACCCAGTTCCAGAAATCTATCCTGACGAAGCAAAAGAAGCTGGTGCAAGAGTAGTGGGAACAGGTAGAAGTGATTATCCTAACCAAGTTAACAATGTTTTGGTATTCCCTGGAATATTCAGAGGCGCATTAGATGCAAAAGCAGACAGAATTACTGACGATATGAAATTATCAGCAGCGTATGCAATTGCTCATATGGTTGAACAACCAGTAGAAGAAAGAATTTTACCAGAAGCATTCAACAAAGATGTTGCAAAAAATGTTGCAAATGCAGTTAAAAAATCTTGGGAAGAAAAGAAAGTTATAAAATAGGAGAAAACAATGATAGATATAGTTGATAGATTTATTGAATACGCAAAAATTTACACTACAAGTGATGAATCAAGCGAAACTTGTCCATCAACAGCTAGGCAAAAAGATTTGGGCAATCTTTTAGTTAAACAACTAAAAGAAATGGGAATTGACAATGCACATATGGATGAAAATGGATATGTGTATGCATCATTAGAATCAAACTTGGATAGAGAATCAAAAGCCATTGGATTCATTTCTCACATGGACACTGCTCCTGATATGTCAGGTGAAAGTGTCAAACCACAAATCTTAGAATACAAAGGTGGAGACATTAAATTATCTGATACTGTAACAACGACTGTTGAAGATTTTCCGTTTTTAAAAGATTTGGAAGGACAAACTTTAATTCACACAGATGGAACTACTCTTTTGGGTGCTGACGATAAATCAGGTATCGCGATTATAATGGATGTTGTTAATAAATTGTGTGAAAACAAAGATATAAAACATCCGACAATCAAGATTGGATTTACTCCAGATGAAGAAATAGGCAGAGGAGCTGATTTGTTCGATGTAGAAAAATTCGGAGCAGACTTTGCGTATACAGTAGATGGTGGTCCAATTGGAGAATTAGAATATGAAAACTTTAATGCGGCAGGTGCAACTATAACTATTCATGGTAAAAATGTTCACCCTGGTAGTGCAAAAAATACAATGATTAATTCGCAATTAATCGGTATGGAATTATTCAATGAACTTCCAGTAGCACAAAGACCAGAATATACTGAACATTATGAAGGATTTTACTTGTTGACATCATTCGAAGGAACTGTTGAAAATACTGTTATGAAATTCATAATCAGAGATCACGACAAGAAAAAATTCGAAGAAAAGAAATCTTATTTGGAAAAATTAGTTGAATTCTTAAATGTTAAATACAACAATGCTATCGAATTAAATATGAAAGATAGCTACTACAACATGAAAGAAAAAATAGAACCTGTAATGGAAATTGTGGATTTGGCTTACAAATCAATGGAAGATTTGGGAATCAAACCATTAGTTCAACCAATCAGAGGTGGTACTGATGGAGCACAATTATCTTATAAAGGACTTCCTTGTCCGAATATTTTCACTGGTGGATATGCCTTCCACGGAAAGCACGAATTATTATCTGTCGATCAAATGAAAAAAGCATCGGATTTGGTTTTAAAAATTATAGAAAATTATTCAAAATAAAATAACAATGGCTTCCAGTAAATCTGGAGGCTATTTTTATTGCAAAATGTTTCAAATGAAGATAAATTTTGTTATAATCTATTTAGGAGGGAAATATGAAAAACGATGTTTTAATTGATGATCAAAAGAAGAAATCGCTTACAGTGACCAATCTTATTTGGATGGGATTCACAGTTGTATGGGGTTTCGGAAATGTTGTTAATAACTATGCAAACCAAGGTTTAGCAGTCATTACAAGCTGGATATTCATAATGGCTTTGTATTTTATACCATATTCATTAATGGTAGGAGAACTTGGTTCGACTTTCAAGGAAGGACAATCAGGACTTAGCTATTGGATAAAACAAACTATGGGACCATTACTAGCTTATTTGTCTGGATGGACTTATTGGGTAGTACATATTCCATATCTAGCACAAAAACCACAAAACTTAATGGTTGCAGGTTCATGGGCGATTTTTAGAAATCCTAAAATGGTAAAATCTTTAAATCCAATTGTACTACAATTATTAGTGCTAATAATATTTTTGTTATTCGTGCTTTTAGCTGCAAATGGTATTAAATCTATAAAAGTTTTAGGATCAATCGCTGGTACTGCAAGTTTTGTGATGGGTATTTTATTTATTTTATTAATGTTGGCAGCTCCTGCATTAAGAGGAGTAGAAGTTGCATCTCCAAATATGACGAGTATCAAAACGTATCTGCCTAACTTTAATTTGCATTATTTGACCACAATATCCATGCTAGTATTTGCCGTAGGTGGTTGTGAAAAAATCTCACCTTATGTAAATGATACACAAGATGCTGGTAAGAACTTCCCAAAAGCTATGATAATAATGGCTTTAATGGTAACAGTATCTGCGATTTTGGGTTCAGTTGCAATGGGAATGATGTTCGATACAACAAATGTTGCAAACGACTTAAAAATGAACGGTGCTTACTACGCGTTTGAAAAATTGGGACAATATTATGGAATAGGTCCATCACTTGTTATTATCTATGCGTTGACAAATTTCGCTGGACAAGCAGCAGCTTTGGTTATGAGTATTGATGCACCACTTAAACTTTTATTGAGTGAAGCAGATGCAAAATACGTTCCAAATTTCTTGAGAAAAATCAACGACAAAAAAGTTCCAGTTGGTGGATACAAACTAACTACAATTTTGGTTAGTATTTTGATTATTATTCCAGCTTTGGGAATTGGAAACTCAAACGAATTGTACAACTGGTTATTGGATTTGAACTCAATAGTAATGCCAATGCGTTACATGTGGGTATTCGCGGCATATTTTGCATTAAAACACTATCTAAATGAAAAACAAGGTGTAGAATACAAGTTCGCAAAATCAAAATCATTTGGAAAAATTATTTCTGGTTGGTGTTTCGCGTTTACAGCTTTTGCATGTATATTAGGTATGATTCCAAAAGAAGGAGAACCATTCACAAGTCAATGGAATTTCAAATTAATTCTAAACATTTTGACTCCAGTCGTATTGTTGGGATTGGGATTAATATTACCATCAATTGCTAGAAAAGAACAAGCAAAAAATAATTAAAAATTTTTATAATCTAATCAAAGAAAGCTTCATTTATTTTTTAAATGAGGCTTTTTGATTGTTGAATTTTCTTATATTTTCTCAATTGAAATTCACAAATTACATGTGATATAATTAGTTGTTAGAAACAGATTAAATGATTGAATTTAAAGATTTTGTAATAATAAATATAAAAACAAAAATAGGAGAAAAAATTGAAAATTGTTACAGTAGTTGGAGCTAGACCACAATTTATAAAAGCGGCTATGGTGTCCAAAGAATTAAGAAAAAATTTTGATGAAGTAATGATACATACTGGTCAACATTTTGACTATAATATGTCTGAAGTTTTCTTTGAAGAAATGAATATTCCTTATCCAGATTATAACTTGGGGATTTCTGGGGGAACTCACGGCGAAATGACTGGTAAAATGTTGATGGAAATTGAAAAAATATTGATAAAAGAACAACCAGATATGGTTTTATTATACGGAGACACCAATTCAACATTGGCAGGAGCATTGGCAGCTGTTAAGCTTCATATTCCGATTTGTCATGTAGAGGCTGGTAATAGATTGGGTACACTTGATAATCCAGAAGAAGTGAACAGAATTATGACTGATCATTCTTCTAAAGTTTTATGCTGTTGTACTGAATCGGCGCTTGGATTTTTGAAAAAAGAAGGCTTGGAAGATCGAGCAACTTTGGTTGGCGATCCAATGTATGATGCTTTCTTGGAATATTCTAAGAAAGTTTGCGATAAAATTCCTGAAAAAATAATTGATTTGAATGGAGAAGAAGTAAATCTTCCAGAAAACTTTTATTATTTAACTTGTCACAGAGCAGAGAATACTGCATCAATTAAGCCTTTGTCAGAAATACTTGCTGCTATGGAAGAATTGGATGAAAAATGCATATATCCAGTGCATCCTAGAAATCAAAAAATGGTCCAAGAACTTTCTGAAAAGCACCACTATACAAATATTATTTTCTGCAAACCAGTTGGATACATGATGAGTGTGTATTTGGTTAATCACGCTAAGAAAATTGTGACTGATTCAGGCGGATTGCAAAGAGAAGCGTATTTTGCAAGAAAACAATGTGTGACTATTTTTGATCATATTGTATGGCCAGAAACTATGACTGAAAAGAGAAATCAATTATCTAAACCAAACAAGGAAGAGATTTTGAAATTATTAAACGAAAAAGTTGATTTCAAAAACTACGATTATCCTTTTGGTGATGGTCATTCTAGCAGAAAAATTATCGAATGCATCGAAAATTATTTGAATAAATAAGAGGAAAATTAATGAATATTTTATATATTAACCATTATGCAGGTTCTCCTGAAATGGGAATGGAGTTTAGAACTTATTATTTGGCTAGTGAATGGGTTAAAATGGGTCACAATGTGACGATAATCGCAGGTGATTATTCTCACTTGAGAAGAAAAAATCCAGAAGTTTCAGAAAATTTTCAAACAGAAATTATTGATGGGATAAAATATATGTGGATTAAAACTGGAGAATACGATGGAAATGGTGTAAAAAGAGCCATGAGTATGTTCAGATTTGTATCAACATTAAGAAAAAACGCTAGAGATATTGTTGAAAATGAAAATCCTGATGTGGTAATTACTTCTTCGACTTATCCATTGGATACTTTTGCTGGCCAAAAAATGAAAAAAATTAAAAAAGATATCAAATTGGTACATGAGATTCACGATATGTGGCCAATAACATTGATAGAAGTTGGGAATATGCCCAAATACCATCCTTTTGTAGTGATGATGCAAATAGGAGAGAATTCTTTCTGCAAGAACTCAGATTATGTGTGTTCATTGCTTCCTGCAGCAAAAGATTATTTGATTAAGCATGGAATGAAAGCCGAAAAATTCTTCCACGTTCCAAATGGTATCGTAGAATCTGAATGGGAAAATTACGATAAAATTCCAGAAGATTATGTGAAGATTTTCGACAAAATCCACAGCGAAGGAAAGAAAGTTATATGCTTTTTCGGAAGTCACACAAAATCTTATTGTTTAGATAATTTGGCAAAAGCTTGTATTGATAATGATGATGTGGCTGCAGTATTCATTGGTGGTGGAATTTACAAGAAAGAATTGATGGAAAAATACTCCAAATACGAAGATAGTATTTATTTCTTGGATTCTATATCGAAGACATCAATTCCAGATTTGTTCAATTACATTGATGCTACTTATGTTGCTGCGATGGATAATGATATGTTCAGATATGGAGTATGTATGAACAAATTATTTGACTCCATGATGGGTGCAAAACCTATTATCTATGCAATTAATGCTCCTAATAATTATATAGTAGATTATAATTGTGGGATAAATGTTGAGTCTGAAAACTTGGAAGAATTGAAAAAAGGAATAGAAAAGTTTGTGAATTTAGATGAAGAAACATTAAACCAAATGGGCAAAAACGGTAGAAAAGCAATTGAAGAGAATTTCACTTATCACAAATTAGCAGAAAAGTTTTTAAAAGGGCTGGAAAATTAAATGTTAGTCGGTTGTCAAAAGATAACCGGCTATTTTTGTGATATAATAAAGACTGATTAAAATCAAGGAGTGGTTATGTTTACATTAAGAGATTTCAAAAGTCCAGAAACATTGGATGAAGCTTATGAGTTATTGATGAAATCAAAAATGAATAAAATTTTGGGTGGATGTCATTTTCTTAAAGCAGGCTGTCGTTCTTACAATGTTGGGATTGATTTGTCAAAATTAGATTTAAATTACATAAAAGTTGAAGATGATGAAATAAAAATCGGAGCAACTACTACATATAGAGATTTGGAATACAATGATTTCTTAAAAGAATTTTGCGATGGAATTATTCCTAAATCTTTGAAAAGAATTGTGTCAACTCAACTAAGAAATACTGCACAAGTAGGTGCAAGTGTGTTTTCAAGATATGCTTTTTCTGATTTTTTGCCTATTTTATTATTACTAGATGCAAAGGTTAGATTGTACAATAATGGTGTAATGAGTGTTGAAGAATTTTTGAATTCTGATATAAAGAAGGACTTATTAGTTGAAGTTATAATTCCTAACAAAGATATACATTGCACTCAAATTGTTCAAAGAATTTGCTGCAAGGATTTTCCAATTGCTATTGTAGCAGTTTCTAAAATAGATGGGAAATACAAGGTAGTATTTGGCGCGAGACCTCAAAAAGCAATGGTTATGAGAGATGTTTCTGATGAGATTAATTCTAATGGATTTGACAGGGAAAAAACATTGGAATTAATAGATGAATTTATTGGGTCAAATAACAAGGCGAAGAAAAAATACAGAAAACTTTTATTTGTTGGATTATTGGGAAAAGCGTTAGGTGAATTGCAATGATTATAGAATTAAATGTTAACAATAAAAATCATATAGCTAGTGTTGATTGTGATACTACATTGTACAACGTTCTTCGCGATTTAGGATATAAATCGGTAAAGTGCGGTTGTACGACATCAAATTGTGGTTTATGCACTGTTTGGCTGGATGATGTTCCAGTACTTTCTTGTTCTATTTTAGCATTGAGATGTGAAGGCAAAAAGATTACAACTTTGGAGGGAATATCTGAAAGCCAAAGAAAATTCGGAGAACTTTTGACTGAAGAAGGCGGGGAACAATGTGGTTTTTGTTCACCAGGATTCATTATGAATGTTTTGAGTTTGAAGAAAACAATCAAAAATCCTACAGATGAAGAAATCGAAGATTATTTGATGGGAAATTTATGTAGATGTACAGGTTATGCATCTCAAATGAGAGCTATTAAGAAATATTTGGAGATTGATGATGAAGATAAATAAAGATTTCAAGAAAATAGATTCAAATTCATTAGTTACTGGTAAACCTGTCTACACAGAAGATTTAAAAGATTCTAATGCACTAATAATTAAGTTGATGAGAAGTCCTTATGCGAGATGCGAAATTTTAGAAATCGACAAATCAAAGGCAGAAGCGATGGATGGAATTGTTGCAGTGTACACTTATGAGGATGTTTTTGATAATAAATTTACTTTGGCAGGACAATCTTATCCAGAACCAAGTCCATACGATATGTCGATTTTATCAAAAAATATAAGATACATGAAAGAGCCTGTAGCAATCGTTGTTGGAGTTAACGAAAAAGTTTGTAATCAAGCTATGAAGAGAATCAAAATAAAATACGATGTAAAAGAGCCACTACTTGATTACACGAAAGCTATCGATAACGAAATCGTAGTTCACGAAGAAGACGTGTTCTTTAATGGTCCAACGAAAGTTTTCGGTTACAATACGAAAAGAAATCTTGTTGGTGAAAAGAAAGAATCATGGGGAGAAGATATTGACAAGGTAATGAGTGAGTGTGATGTTGTATTGGAAGATACTTTTACAACAAAAGCACAAGCGCATTGTATGATGGAAACTTACAGATCGTATTGCTACATGGATCAATTTGATAGATTGTGTTGCATTTCATCTACACAAGTTCCATTTCATATCAAAAGACAATTGTCCGTTGCTCTTGGAATTAGCGATTCAAGAATCAGAATTATAAAGCCAAGAGTTGGTGGAGGATTCGGTGGTAAACAAACAAGTGTCACAGAAATTTATCCTGGATTTGTAACGTTGAAGACAGGAAAGCCATCAATTCTTGTATTTGACAGGGAAGAAACTTTTGAAGCTTCAAATTCTCGTCACCAAATGAAAGTTAAAGTAAAAATTGGTGCGAAAAAAGATGGGACGATTGAAGCGTGTGATATTTATGCACTATCTGATCAAGGAGCATATGGATATCATGCATTTACTACTTTGAATTTGGTTGGTAACAAAACTCTTCCGTTATACAGTAGAATGAGAGCCGCGAGATTTTTCGGACAAGTTGTCTACACTAATAAACTTCCTGGTGGAGCTTTCCGTGGTTACGGTGCAGTTCAAGGAACATTTGCATTAGAATCTATGGTAAACAAATTAGCCAAAGAATTAAACATGGATCCTGTTGAACTAAGACTTAAAAACACTGTTCGAGAAGGAGAAAAAACTCTTGCTTACGGAATAGATGTCAAAAGTTGCAAATTAAATGAATGTATCGAAAAGGGAAGAGAAATGATTGAATGGGATAAATATTATCCGTTCAAAGAAGAAAAAGATAAAATAATTTCAGTTGGAATGGCAATCGCCCAACAAGGAAGCGGAATTCAAAATGTCGACACTTCAACAGTTGAAGTGAGATTAAACGAACAAGGCGATTATACATTGTTGATGAGTCCTACAGATGTTGGACAAGGCACTGATTCTATAATGGTGAATTTGGCAAACGAAGTGTTGCAATGCGGAATGGACAATATAATTCCGATAATTGCAGATACTGATATAACTCCATACGATCCTGGTAGTTACGCATCAAGTGGTGTGTATATAACTGGTGGAGCAGTTGTTCGTGCTTGCGAAAATTTATTAAACAAAATCAAAAAACGTGTTGCAATGAGATTTGAAACTTCTGTTGAATGGTTAGAAATCAGAGATCAAGCAGTTTATTTGCAAAATAAGAAATTAATTGCAATTAAAGATTTGGCGAGAGATTTGTCAACTGGTCCAAATGGTATGCAATTAATCGGAGTAGGAAATTTCGATTCAAAAACATCACCACCACCATATATGGCAGGATTTGTAAAAATTAGTATTGATAAATTAACAGGAGAAATCAAAGTAGAAGATTATGCGGCAGTTGTAGACTGTGGAACTGTGATGAATACTAAATTAGCTACGGTTCAAGTCGAAGGCGGAATTGGGCAATCTATAGGATATGCCTTGTATGAAGATTCATTGTGGGATGATGAAGGAAGATTAAAAGAACATTCTTTTATTTCGTATAATTTGCCTTCAAGAAAAGACATTGGAAATATTCATGTTGATTTTTGTGAAAGTTATGAACCAACAGGTCCATTCGGAGCAAAATCAATCGGAGAAATAGTTTCAAACACACCTGCACCAGCTATTAATGGAGCGATATTGAATGCAATTGGTTGCACTTTTGATACTCTTCCAATAAAAGCTGAAGATGTTTTATTAAAAATGTATGAATAGATTTTAAGTCAGAGATTTCTAACCTCTGACTTTTTTTGTGAGAAAATATTACAAAAATTAAATAATTTATATATATAATTCGATAATAAAAATTTAATAATAGTTTCACAAAATATCAAACGATTTTCATTTGTAGTATTAGGGATACGTATTTTTGCGGTACGATAATTTTATTAAAAAAAATCGTAATAAATTTCAAAATTACTTAATAATGTCCATAGTGAATTAAATAAAATTTACAAAAGTTAAAATTTAATTTGAAAATTGTGCTCAATATACTATAATATATAACTATAAAATAAAAAAGGGGTGTTTAGATGAAATTCGTAGCATTAGCAGTTACTTTAGTATTGTTTGCTTTATTGATGTTCATGGCTAAGAAGAAAATGAATTTTGGTACAAGAACAATTTTAGCTGCAATTTTAGGTATAATAGTAGGATTTATTTTTAAAGGAAACACAGAATATGTAAAAGTATTTGGATCTATCTATGCAAATTTATTATTTGCAATAGTAATTCCATTATTATTTACATCAATAGTTAGCACTGTAGTTTCTTTGGAAAGTATAGAAAAAATGAAAAAGATTGGAACGAAAACAATCGGTATTTTAAGTTTACACAATGTCTTAGGTTCACTTATAGGTTTGATTTTAGGGGTAGCATTCAAAATTGGACAAGGAAGTTCATTGACTTTAGCAGCAGATGCAAAAGCTAAGGAAGTTCCAACTTTTGCAGAAACTTTTGTAAATTTCTTCCCAGATAATGTTTTAGGAAATGCAGCAGAAGCAAAAGTTGTTCCTATAATTATTTTCTCTGTTCTTTTGGGATTGGCGATTTTACAATTAGAAGAAAGAGGAGAAGGAGAAAGAGCAAAACCATTTTTAAGTTTTATCGATTCAGCTGCGGCAGTAATTTTTAGATTTACAGGAATGATTATAGATTTTACTCCATACGCAGTATTGGCTTTGATGGCAAACGCGGTTAGTAGAACTGATATGGCTAGTATGATGCCATTGATAGTCGTGTTGATATTAACTTATGTTGCATCGATTTTCCACTCTTATATTACAACTAGTGCTCTTTTGGCGATATTTGCAAAAGTAAATCCATTAAAATTCTTCAAAAAATTCTGGCCAGTTCAATTGATTGCATTCTCAACACAATCATCAGTTGGATGTATTCCAGCAAATACTGAAAATTTAAGAGACAAATTGGGTGTTTCTGAAAAGATAGCAACTTTTGTTGCTTCGACCGGTTCAACTGTTGGTATGCCAGGTTGTGCAGGATTCTGGCCTGTATTGTCAGCTATTTTGACAATTAATGTTATGGGAATTCATTATTCATTTGGACAATATGTGATGCTTGTATTAGTAGCATTAGCAGTGTCATTGGGTACTGTTGGAGTTCCAGGAACTGCAACAATTACTACTACAGCAGTATTCGCAGCAATGGGACTTCCCGTTGAAATGGTTGTATTGATGAGCCCTATTTCAATGCTTGCAGATATGGGTAGAACTGCTACAAATGTTACAGCAGCAGGTTCTTCTGCAGTTATAGTTGCAGCAAGCGAAGGCGAATTGGATAGAGAAGTTTTTAATTCATAATTTTTAAAAATAATTTTAAAATACTACAACAAATTATAGACCTTTACACATTTATTGATTCGTATTATAATCAAATTAGTAAAAATTAGAAAGGATCGTTAATATGACAGAAAAAGCAAAATCTTTTTTTGAGTGGTTATTTGTAATAGGAATTGCGATTGTATTGGCATTACTGCTTAGAAATTTTGTTATTAGTACAACTCATGTTGAGGGAAATAGCATGAATCCTACAATTGAACAAGGAGATAGAATTTTCGTCAACAGAATGGGAATTTTCAAAAACAAATTAAAACGAGGTAATATTATAGAACTTCACGCACCGGATAAATCTGGTCGCGATTATATCAAAAGAATTGTAGCATTACCTGGAGATACTGTTGAATTAAAAAACAATAAAGTGTACGTTAATAATGAACAATTGAATGAAAATTATACTAGTAGTCAGACTACTCTTGTTTCTGGAGATAAAACAAAATGGGAATTAGGTGAAGATGAATATTTTGTATTGGGGGATAATAGACTTCCTCGAGAATCAAATGATAGCAGAATATTCGGACCGATAAACAAAAAAGACATAGTAGGAAGAGCTTTTTTGAGATATTTTCCATTTAATAAATTTGGTGTATTATAAGAAAAACTAATCTTGGATTTCCAAGATTAGTTTTTTTAATTTCTATTAATTTGAATTTTGTTGAATTGTTCCGCTTCTATATGCATCGATTAAACTTTCTAAATCTTCGATAAGCTCAAGGATTTCTTCTCCTTCATCTGTATCTTTTATGAGCATTCTTTTTGGAAATTCTTCTGTAATTGTAACTTCTGGTGTATATGCACCATGAACTGATTCCATAACTTGGAAATTCTTGTGCTTTGCTATTGCCAAGTGATGAGAATTAAATGTCAATGTGTAGCCAGCAATTCCAGTTTTCTTTTGATAGGCTTCGGAAATTCCACCATCAATTACATAAGTTTTGCCATTAGCAGACACTGGTTTTTCTCCGTTGATGCTTTTAACTGGGACATGGCCGTTAATTATGTGAGAAGTTTCAGGGTTCATATTGAATTCTTCGAATATTTTATCTGCGTATTTTTCGATTTTACTTAAACTGAAATAAGGATTACTTACTTCTTTTCTGACATCTTTGTCAGTGATGAAGAAGTTTTCAAATGTTGATATTTTGCTTTTTCCAAACATTGGTGATTTTGGACCACACCACATGTACCAGAAAAAGTCCAACGCAGTTTGCCTGTCAGGATCATTGTCATCCATGTTTCTTGCCGAATTTATAATTCCTTCAAAGAAATCTAAAAGCGATTTGCCGCTGTATGTGTTAGATTGATACGTAAATTCTTCAAAACTTCCGTCCTTGTTCATAGGAATACATCCATGGAAAAGCAAATTGCTATTTGCGATTTTATACACTGAACCATAAGAGAATAAAAAGTCCATGTGTTCTTTTAATCTGTGACTTGTTCTGAATGATTTTGAAATGCATTCGACAACTTCTTGTTCACTTGGAGTTAATTCAAGAGGGTTTTCAGGATCAACTGTAGGGAATTTTATATCCAAAAGCGCATGAGCTTTACCATTTGCATCCTTGTAAATTCCATTTTTAAAGTCGATTCTTTCTAGATATAATCTGTCCAATTGTTCAAATTCTGGATTTCTCTTAAAAAGTTGGTTCTCCAATTTGAATTGAATGATTGAAATAGCCTTATGCATTCTTGCCGCATGTAGCAAATCCGTTTCTGAGTGTTTATTATCATCCAAGATTCTAACTTTGAATCTTTCGCAAGGATCGTCATAGTATGATTCATCTGCCAAAGTAGATAATAATCTCAAATTAATTCCGTAGCCATCTTCCAAAGATTGAAAATTATTATAACTTATAGCATTTCTAACAACATTGCATGCATTTACATAACTTCCAAGATATGCACCAATCCATGTTACATCGTGGTTTCCGTATTGAATATCCACATCTTTTTTTGCAATTAATGTATCCATAATAATGTCTGGTCTTTTTCCTCTGTCGAAAATATCTCCTACTATGTGAAGCCAGTCGATATTTAAATCTTGAATTAATTCACACAAAGTTATTATAAAATTTTCACTAACTTCTATTTTAATGATACTATCCAAAAGTTGGTTAAAATATTCTTTTTTGTTTAAAGATTCATACTGAATGTTGAGCATTTCATCAATCAAATCTCTGTAATAAAAAGGAGTCTGGTTTCTGACTTTTTGTCTGGAATATTTGCTCGCAACTCGTTTTGCTATTCTTATTAGATAAAAAATGGTATCTCTAATCCATGTTTCTGTGTATTCATCGTTTTCCTTTGTTATATTTATAATCGTCTTAGGGTCGTAAATTAAATTGGCCAACTGATTTTTTCTTGATTCAGATAATTTGTCTTTGAATTCAAGGTCAATTTTAATTCTAGTATTACCTGAAGCACTTTTTATAATTCTATTGAAGCTATCATATTGTCCGTGCAAATCAGATAAAAAGTACTCTGTGCCTTTTGGCAAAACTGACAGAGAAGTCAAACTAATTATTTTGTTGGCTGCTTGTTCAATCGTAGGAAATTCTTTTGCAAGTAATTTTAAGTATTTTAAATTGTTCAATTTTCTACCTCCATAATACTATTATATATGAACTTTGAAAAAAAGAAATAGTTTGCCTATTGAAAAATGATTACAAATTTGATATAATTATAGCGTAAGATTTGTTAAATAACAAACAAAAATTTTTTACTTATTAATCCTACAACATTAGTAGGAAATAAAAAAAGGAGGAAACATAATGAGTAAAATAGTTTTAATTGGAGCTAACCATGCAGGTACAGCTTGTGCAAACACAATATTGGACAATTACAAAGATGAAGAATTAGTAATTTTTGATCAAAACTCCAATATTTCATTCTTAGGATGTGGAATGGCATTGTGGATTGGAAAACAAATTAAAGGTCCAGAAAAATTATTTTATTGTAGCAAAGAAGTTTTCGAACAAAAAGGTGCTACGGTTCACATGGAAACAAAAGTAGACAACATTGACTACGACAAAAAAATTGTTTATGCAAAGGACAAAGACGGAAAAGAAATTCAAGAATCTTACGACAAATTGGTATTAGCTACAGGATCTCAACCAATTTTACCAGACATCGAAGGAATGGATTTGGAAAATGTTCAAAAAGTTAAAATTTTCCAAGATGCACAATCAGTTATTGACAAGATAAATCACGAAGAAATCAAAAAAGTTGTAGTAGTAGGAGCTGGCTACATAGGAACAGAACTTGCAGAAGCTTTCAAGAGATTAGGAAAAGAATCTACATTGATTGAACACGGAGATACGGTGTTAAGAGGCTATTACGATGATAAATTCTGCAAAAAAATGGAAAATAACCTAAGAGATCACGGTGTAAATTTAGTATTTAATGAAGAAGTTGTAAAATTAGAAGGAACTGATGGCAAAGTAAATAAGGTTATAACTGATAAAGGTGAATACGATTGTGACATGGTAATAATGTCTATAGGATTCAAACCAAACAGCTCACTTGCAAAAGATCATTTGAAATTAAACGATCATAAAGCAATAATCACTGACAAACATCAACAAACTTCTGATGAAAATGTATTTGCAGTTGGAGATTCAACAGTTATTTTCAACAACGCAACAGGAAAATTTGAATACGTTGCATTGGCTACAAATGCTGTAAGAAGTGGTATAGTAGCTGGTCACAATGTTTGTGGAACAAAATTAGAATCAAACGGTGTGCAAGGATCAAACGGAATTAAGATTTACGATTTGTGCATGGTATCAACAGGTTTAACAGTTAGAAATGCTGAAAAATTGGGAATGGAAGTTGAATACACTGATTTCACAGATTTACAAAAGCCACCATTTATGGAAGAAAACAACAAAGAAGTTACTATCAGAATTGTTTACGACAAAAATTCACGCGAAATAAAAGGTTGTCAAATAATGAGTGAATATGATATTTCAATGATGATTCACATGTTCAGCTTGGCAATTCAAGAACACGTTACAATCGACAAACTAGCTCTTACTGATATATTCTTCTTGCCACATTACAACCAACCATACAACTATGTAACTATGGCAGCTATTCAAGCATTATAACAAAAAATTAGCGACTACTTTTATAGTAGCCGCTTTTTTTATTTAGCCAAGAGCAACATCTAATATCATCATTATGATAAATCCAATTATAATTCCGTAAGTCGCTTGGCGTTCGTATCCATTGCTATGAGTTTCTGGAATAATTTCGTCGCTAATTACAAAAAGCATTGCGCCACCTGCAAAAGCCAAAATAAATCCTAAAATAGGTGAGAACCAAGTTACAAGTCCGTAGCCTAAAAATGCTCCGACAGGTTCTACTAATCCTGTAAATAATGCTATTAAAAAAGCTTTTTTCACAGTATAATTTTCTCTGACCAAAGCCAAAGCAACCGCCAAACCTTCAGGCATATTTTGTAAACCAATTCCTATTGCGATAGGAAGACCGTGTGCTATTGAATTTCCACCAAAGCCAACTCCAGTTGCCATACCTTCTGGGAAATTGTGAATTGTAATTGCAATTACAAATAGCCATATTTTTTTCAAAGAATCTGAAGGATTTCCTTCAACTCTTTTATCCAATAAATGTTCGTGTGGAGAGTATTTGTCGATTAAATCTAAAAATACAGCTCCTGCTAAAATTCCAAGTGACGAGATTAAAACTCCTCTAAAACCTCCACCGTTTTCTTCGATACTAGGTAAAATTAATGAAAAACAAGTTGCAGAAAGCATGACACCTGCAGCTGCCCCTAAAAATACATCTAACTTACCTTGATTAACATTTCTAGTGAAAAAAACGGGAATTGCACCGACTCCAGTAAGAAGTCCAGGCAATATCAACCCTAACATAGTCAATAAAAATGGGTCAATATTTTTTATCATAAAAATCCCCCTTTAAAAATAAAATTTCTATTACTATTTTACTATGAATTCAAGATTTATCAAATATGGTATAATATAAAAAGATTTAATTGTGTTTAAATTATATTAAAATTGAAAAAATTACTCGTTGTTTAACAATGAAACCGAGGTACTTATGCAAGCTATTTATAGAAAATATAGGCCGGATACTTTTGACAAAGTTTACGGACAAAAACATATAACTGATATTTTAAAAAATCAAATTGAAACGAAAAATATTTCGCACGCATACATTTTTTCAGGTTCAAGAGGAACTGGTAAAACAAGTTGTGCGAAAATTTTTGCGAGAGCTATTAACTGTTTAGATTTACAAGATGGAAATCCTTGTAACAAATGCGAAAATTGTCTGAGTTCGTTGGAAGAATCCACATTAGATATCGTTGAAATGGATGCTGCTAGTAACAGAAGAATTGACGATATCAGAGAACTACGTGATAAAGTAATTTATCCACCTACAAAACTCAAATATAAAGTCTATATTATAGACGAAGCTCACATGATTACTAATGAAGGATTCAATGCATTACTTAAAATCATGGAAGAGCCACCAAAACATTTGGTGTTCATTTTAGCTACGACAGAAATAGATAAGATTCCACAAACTATTTTATCCAGATGTCAACGTTACGAATTCAAAATGATAAATTCCAAGGATATTTCGGATAATATAAAATACATTTTGAACGATTTGAATAGAAAAATGGATGACGATGCGATTGAACTCATTGCTAATAAAGCGGATGGAGCAATGAGAGATGCATTATCTATTTTGGATCAAGTTTTAAGCATTGAAAAAGAAAATATAACAAAACAAGATATAAATGGTATACTTGGTATTGTTGACAATAAAGGAATCTTCAAACTTGTTAATAGCATAATAAAAAAAGATGCTACAGAAGTTTTGGGTAATTTGTACACAATATCACATAACAAACCTGTCGAAAATGTTATGGATGAGTTGTTGAATCATTTTAGAAACTTGTTGCTATCAAAAAATGGACTTGAAAAAATTAGGCAGAATAACACTCAATACAATGATGATTATAATGCACAATCTGAATTAATCACTAATAGGCAAATAGTAGAAAGCATGTCGATCATAATTGAGCATCAGAAAAAATTAAAACAGGCGGATAATCAAAAAGCTCTTCTTGAAATTTTGGTTATGCGACTTATAGATTACATCGATTATGATGATTTGATTGCTAGAGTGAATACGTTGGAAGATAAGCTCAATAATATTGAACAAAATGGAATTAAAATCAATTCTACAAAAGAACTATCAGAATTTGACGAGAAAATCGATAAAAAAATAGAAATTTCACAAAAATCTTCAAAAAAAGAAGCAAAACAAGATGAATTATCTGATAAAAATGATATAATAAAGATTGATGAAAAAATCGACGATAAGGTAGAAGAAGTTGTCGAAAATGAGGATTCATTTGGAAAACTAAGAGAAGTTTTAAGAGAATTCGACAAAATTCCTAAAGAATTAGCTGATGATATCAATGCTAGTTTGGAAAATGATAGACTGATTTTGAAGACTAATCAGTTGTATTTGTATACTTTGCTTCCTCACAAAAAAGTTATTGAACAGTTGCTTAAACCACATTACGATTTCAAGGTTTTAGATTTGCAAATTGATAATGAGAAAGAGGAAAAAGGAAACGAAAGCGTTAAAAAATTACAGAATTTGTTTGGAAAAAATGTCCAAATAATTGAAAAATAGGAGGAATTATGGGAAATAAATTTAGAGGCGGAATGCCTGGCATGGGAAACATGGGAAACATGATGAAACAAATGCAAAAAATGCAAAGACAAATGGAAGAAACTCAAAAAAGATTAGAGGAAACTGAAGTTACTGCAACTAGTGGTGGAGGAGCTATTGAAGTTGTTGCTAATGGAAAAAAAGAAATAGTTTCTATTAAAATAGATGAAGATTTGATAAAAGACGGCGATGTTGAAATGCTTCAAGACATGGTTATGGTTGCTGTTAACGACGCCATTAAAAAAGTATTAGACATGAGTGAGTCTGAACTTGGTAAAATCACTGGAGGAATTAATATTCCAGGATTCTAAATAAGGGGGGATAATTTTGTCACTATACCCTAAAGCAATGGACGAATTGATTAAAAATTTGTCGAATTTGCCAACTATTGGCAGAAAAAGTGCGAGAAGATTAGCTTATAGAATTATAGACATGGATCAAAAAAAAGTCGATGAGCTTGTAGAAAGTATTGTAAATGTAAAGGCTAATATTAGACCGTGTGCTAATTGTGGAAATCTTACTGATAAAAAATTGTGTGATATATGTTCCGATCAAAAAAGAGATAATAGTATTATAACTGTAGTTGAAGATTCAATGAATGTAATTTCAATTGAAAAAACTGGCGAATACAACGGGAAATATCACGTATTAGGAGGATTATTATCTCCAAGAGATAATATCTCTCCACAAGATTTGAATTTGGAAAATTTGTTTTTGAGATGCAAAAAAGATTATGTAAAGGAAGTTATCCTAGCATTATCACCAACAACTAACGGAGATTTAACAACTAACTTCATAATAGAAGTTCTTAAAAATGAAGAATATAACGTAAAAGTTTCCAGAATTGCGATGGGAGTACCATTGGGAGCTAATTTGGAATATTATGACGAAATGAGCTTGTACAAAGCTATTTTGGATAGAAGAGAAATAAAATAATCATAATCTGCAAATCTTGTAGATTATGATTTCTTACGTTTAAATGTTTGTAATAAAAATGGAATGGAGGAAAATTTAATGGATTCAAATAGAATTAAAGAAGCAATCAAATTTTCGACTCCAATTATGTTGGGATATATTCCTATTGCAATGGCTTTTGGATTGTTGTGCAAAGGTCAAAACATTAGCATGTTGGATTCGACTTTGTTTTCTTTTGTTTTCTATTCTGGAGCAGCGCAATTCATGGCAGTTGAATTGTTAGGTGCAGGAGTGGGTATGTTTTCTATCGTGCTGTCGGTATTTTTATTGAATTTAAGACTGTTCATAATGTCGACTTCTTTGGGAATTCATACAGAAAACGTAAATCCTAAAGCTCTTCCTGCTGTTGGATTTATGTTGACAGATGAAGCATTTTCGGTGATGAGTTTTAACAAAGATAAACTTAACACAGAATTTGCGTTGGCAGTTGAATTTGGACCTTATTTGGCGTGGGGAATATTTACACCGGTTGGATATTTGATAGGACAATTAATGCCAAAATCAGTCCAAACATCACTTGAAGTCGGACTTACTGCGATGTTTATCGCACTTGTAGTACCATCTATTAAGAAAAGTTCCAATGGTTTGGTAGTTAGTTTGATTGGTGTAATAACTTATGCAATTATTTTTTATTTGAAATTTATACCATCTGGATGGGATATAATCTTAGCAATTTTATTGTCATCATACATCGGATTGAAAGTAATTATGAAAAGAGGTCAAAATGTATAATATAATTTTAATTTTATTATGTAGCTTAGTTACAGCTGTTCCTAAGATAATACCTCTTAAATATTTAAAAGGAAAACAACTTTCTAGACAAACTGCCGAATTTTTAAACATAATACCATATACATCATTAAGTATTATGGTTATAAGAGGAATTCTGACAGCTTCAAGTGAAATGCTAATTCCTACAATTGTAGCTTCAATCGTAGCGATTATTATAGCTTATTTGAAAGAAAATGTTGGACTAACAATTATATTAGCAGTTCTAACAGCATTTGTTTGTTTGAAATTTTTCTAAAAAAATACCTTCTGTGTTAAATTATTACACAGAAGGTTTTTCCTTTTATTTAACTTTTCTAATATTGCAATGTTGTCTTTTGAAAACTGGAAATCCTGAAATAGGATCGAAGATTTCATTATCGATTAACATATTAATATTCGCATCTTTCCATTTGTCATCTTGAATAAATGAACCACCACCAACATTTATTTCCAAATCGTGACGATTTGACATATTATTAGTAACTGCTTGAAGTATTACACTCGCTCTATCGTTGTAGACTTCAACCAAATCCATATTTTCAATTCCTAATTCCTTAGCATCATCTTCATTCATTATAACTTGTGGATATTCTTGATGATTTAATAATCCATCGATGTTCAAATGTTGCGTTCTAAATGTCGTATGAATTCTTGCGCCTGTGTTCATAGTAAATGGATATTTGGATAATTTTTCTGATTTTTCGTGCTCATTTTCAAATCCATCGTCATAAACAGGAATAGGTGAGAATCCATATTTTTCTAAAAATTTTGAGTGGATTTCGATTTTTCCAGTTTCTGTATTAAATGAATCGTATTTTTCATAAGACACTTCAGGCTTTTTGTCGAAATGATATACACCATTTTCTTTCAATTCTTTTAAAATTTCTGGTGTGTGATAGAAAGCTTTATCCAATAAATCATCGAAATTTTCAGGATAGTATTCACCAAATCCTAATGCATCTGCAATTTTTTTCAAAATAAAAATATTTGGAAGAGAATTGCCCAAAGGTTCGACTAATTTTTCTTTGATTTCGATGTGGTCGGGATATATTGCGTAGCGGTCTTCTTCGTAATAAGTTGTAGCAGGGAGGATGACATCTGCAAAGTATGCATCTTCGGTCATAAATCTGTCACAAGTTACAAAGAAATCTAAGCTTTTTAATGCTTTTCTGAAAAGTTGACTGTTTGGATAATTTACAGACATACATGAACCTAAATTGATTAGACCTTTTATTGGATAAGGATCGGATTCTAATATTGCTTGTGGAAGTTTCGTAAATTGAGGTTGTCCGATTAATTTATCGAAAAGAGGGAATTCTTTTGAACCGATTTTTTCGATATTTTTTGCATTATTCGGTGGGTTTTGTACCCTCTTAATTGGCTTTTTCTTATTAATCAAAAGTCCGCCTTTAACATCTAAGTTTCCCAATAAAGCCCACAAAATATACAACGAACGTATAGTTTGAACTCCGCACTGTGAATATTCAAGTCCTGTGTATGATTTAAGAGCAACTGTGTTGTCAAAGAGTAAATTTGCCAACTCTTTTATCTTATCAACTTCAAGTCCTGTGATTTCTGATGTTTTTTCCAAATCAAATTGTGTAAAATATTCTTTGAATTCATCGTATCCGTAAGTGTATCTTTCGATAAAATCTTGGTCAAGTTTATCTTTTAAGTAATTTAGTATTCCAAGAATTAGTACCATATCAGTTCCGCTGTTGACGATGTATTTGTAGTCAGCGTATTCGATAATATCTGAATTGTAATGGTCAACGGCGATAATCTTCATTCCTTCATTTTTTCTTTTTATCATGTTGTTGTAGAAGAATGGAGGAGAATCTGTCTTGGGATTGGCACCCCACACACAAAGCATTTGAGTGTTTTGCAAATCGCAAACTAGATTTGGTGCACTTAATCCAAAAACTGTTTGAGGAGCAAATATACCAAACGATACAAAACATAATGAGCCAACTGATCCGTTGTTCGGACTTCCAATTGGAGATAAGAATCCTCCGTTATCAGTGTTAGGCATTTGAATTGAAATAAAATCGTTCGTAGTTGTGTCAAATGCGCCTCTACCAAAATGACTTGCAATTGATTTTGCGCCGTATTCATCAATTATTTTAGAACATTTTTCTTTGATAAGTTCCATAGCTTCATCCCATGAAGCTTTTTTGAATTCTAGTGTTCCTTTTTCTCCAGTTCTGATCAAAGGATCAGTCAATCTGTCTTGTGAGTTTAGGATTTCGTCTGAATACAATCCTCTTAAACAAAGGGCGGAAGGTTTTTCGTCTGATTTTTTGATGGATTTTATCCTTCTACCATCCATGTCACATTCTACATGGCATTGTCCAGGACAAATTCCACAAATAGTTTTAATTGTTCCCATTGCATCTCCTATTATTTAAAATTTTTTATTTCGAAAATATCATACACGCATTCTTCATACGGATGAATATCTTCGATAATTTGTATACATTTTTTGATATTATTTTCTGTCGTGCGAAATTCTAATTTGATTTCGTCAACTTCGTTGATAATATTTTTTTCACCAGAAAAATTATTTGCTACATTATTGGGCATGAAATGACCTTTGACTTTCGATGTAGTATAACAGTAATCATAATTTCCTATTGTTATAATTTTTTCATCACCTAGTTTTTTTATTAACAAATCTATGTAATCTTCTGGTATGTATACATCTATTTTATATGTTATCATAAAAACTCCTTTTGTTCATGTTTATTTATTATTAGATCGGGTATATATATTTTATCAAAGAATTTAACGAAAGGGAGATTATTATGGATTTAAAATTGTATTACAAAGAAACTTGCCCATTCTGCAAGAAGGTTTTAAGATTTATAGAAAAAAAAGGAATTAAGGATGTTGAATTAGTAGACATCAAAGCCGATGAGGCTAATGAAAAATACCTTATCGAAAAAGGTGGAATGGACCAAGTACCTTGTCTTTTCATTGATGAAAAGCCAATGTATGAATCAATGGATATTATAAAATTCTTGGATGAAAAATTTCAATAAAAATTTTGAACAATAGAAATTTTGCTCTCACTTTTGTGGGAGCTTTTTGTTTGTCAAAATCAAAAATTATTACAATTAATCGTCATTTTTAAAAATTCACATGATTTATGATAGAATAAATATCGTAATAAAAAAAGTAGCAAACCTTTGGGAGAGATTTGCTACTTAAATAACATTGGCAAGTTCATATTAGGAGGATGAACAACCATTTATTGTTACCATTATAGTATCATATATTTATTGTTAATAAGTTACAAATTTATTACGATTTAGGGAATTGAGGAGAAAATGAAGGTAGGAATTATCGGAGCAGGAGCGAGCGGCGTTTTTGCGGCATTAAGTTTAAAACAAAATTACATAGACACAACTGTTATCGAAAGAAACGCCAACGCTTTGAAGAAAATTTATGCGACAGGTAATGGTAGATGCAATTTTACTAATAGAAATGTATCGTACAAGAATTATCATGGCGAAAATCCAAAATTCACAATCAGTGCCATCAAAAAATTTGATAACTACGATGTTATTGAATTTTTCAATGATATGGGAATTCCCGAAGTTGAGCTTGAAAATGGCAAGATTTTCCCAAAAAGTCTGCAAGCTTCATCAATCGTAAAACAAATGATGTGTTTGGCAAATCATCTGGAAGTAGAATTTATTTTCGATAGTTTCGTTGATGATGTTAGAAAAAACGGCGATATTTTTGAAGTAAAATCCAATGGTTTGATTTACAAGTTTGATTATTTAATAGTCGCTTGTGGATCTAAGGCTTACAAGAAAAGTGGGTCTGACGGAAATGGATACATTCTTATGAAAAAATTGGGACACAATATCGTGAAGACTCATCCTGGTATCGTTCAGTTAAGGCTTAATGGAGATAGTTTCAAAAAAATGAGCGGCACCAAATTCAAGGCTAATGCAAAGTTAGTAGTGGACGGAAAAGAAGTTTTTGAATTTTATCACGATGTTTTGTTTACTGATTACGGAATTAGTGGGCCAACTATTTTGCAGTTATCAGGTGAAGCTATTAGAGCTAAAAATAATGGATTAGATGTTAAAATAAGAATAGATACTGTGGATTTGGATGAAAATAAATTGTACGAACACTTAATCTACATAATATCTTTAAATTATTATAAGAAAATAAATGAGTTGTTGGTCGGTTTGATTAACGACAATTTGATTGAAGAAGTTTTGAATCAAGCAGGTATAAGTTATGATATTAATGTGTGCGAGCTAAGCAAGGAAGAAATTTACAAATTAGCACACACGCTTAAAAATTTGGAATTTAGTGTTAGTGGATACAAGGATGAGGATTCTGGTCAAATTACTTGTGGTGGAGTAGATACAGATGAAATCAATCCGTCTACTATGGAATCAAAAAAAATTAAAAATCTGTACATTATTGGTGAGATTATGGATGTCGACGGAGATTGTGGTGGATACAATCTTCAATGGGCTTTTTCATCGGCGTATTCTTGTGCGATGTCCATAATTAAAAAGGAGAGCTAAATGAATAAAATGCAAAGAAAACTTGTTGACTTAGATAACCACGGTCAAAAAGTTAGAGTAGGTTTGGTTGGTTGTGGCAAAATGGGATCAGGTCTTGTAAGTCAGTTGAGTAGAATTAAAGGAATGAGACCTTCTGTTATTATAGATAGACACGTTGACAAGTGCGTGACTGCTTTGAGAAAAGCAGGTGTAAAAGATGTGGATATTGTCAGAACAACTGATTTGAAAGTTGCAGAAAATGCTATTAAAAATAATTCGTTCGTTGTAAGTGATGATTATACTTTGAGCTACAAGTTAGATATGATTGATGGAGTAATTGATGCGACAGGAAATCCTCCATTTGGAACACAACTTGCAGTAGAAAGCATTGAACACGAAAAACATACTATTTTATTAAATGTAGAATGTGATGCTGTTGTAGGACCAATTTTAAATGAAATGGCGAAGAAAAAAGGTGTTGTATACACTGGATCTGCAGGAGATGAACCAGGCGCTATAATCCAATTGTCAGATTTTGCGCTTGGATTGGGATTCAAATTGTTAGCTGTTGGTAAGGGCAAGAACAATCCATTGGATAATTACACTAATGAAGATATTTTAAGAGAAGAAGCATTGTCAAAAGGATTGGTTCCAAAAATGTTGACATCATTTGTAGATGGAACGAACACTATGATTGAACTTACAGCTGTAGCAAATGCGTTGGGATTCACTCCTGATGTTTTGGGTTGTCACGGAATTACAACAAACATTCACGACATTGCTGACAAATTCAAATTAAAAGAACAAGGCGGTATTTTAAATAATTACAATATAGTTGATTTTGCATTTGGAGTTGCGCCGGGAGTTTTTGCAATTGTTACTCACGACACAAACGAGGTTCACGATTTGATGGAATATTTGTCAATGGGTAAAGGACCAAATTATACTTTGTACAGACCATATCATTTGACAAGTTTGGAAACTCCACTTACAATTTACGATGCAATTGTAGAAAAAGAACCAACAATTTATCCAAAATACGGTCAAGTTTCTGATACAATCACAGTTGCAAAAAGAGACATCAAAAAAGGCCAAAAAATTGAAGGAATTGGTGGACACGATTGTTTCGGTAAAATAACATCTCACAAACATCAAATGGAGAATAATTTGTTGCCAATGCCAATCATCACAGAAAAAACAACCGCAAAAGTTGATATACCAAAAGACACATTGATTACTTACGACATGGTTAATTTGGATGAAGATCATATCATTACAAAACTTCGTAAGAGACAAGATGAATTGGGATTATAAAATTAAAAAAAAATCTATTATCAGCCGATAAAAAGTTTTTAAAACTTTAAAATTTCGGCTGATTTTTATTTTAAAATCAATTTTTATAAAATTTTGACAATGGATTTTAAAAGTGTTAATATCAATTTGTAATGTAATAAATAAACGTTTTTTGGGGGTTAATATGGATTACAGATTAGAGTCTGATAGTGTTGGAGAAAAACAAGTTCCAAAAGATGCATATTACGGTGTGCAATCTTTAAGAGGAATGGAAAATTTCCCAATAACAGGGAGAACTTTACATGAAGAATTAATTTATGGATTGACAATAGTTAAAAAAGCTTGTGCAATTGCAAACCACAGAGCAGGAATTATGAGAGAGGATGTCAAAAACGCAATCGTTTACGCATGTGACCAAATTCTTGAAGGAGAATATCACGATCAATTTTTGACTGATCCAATTCAAGGTGGAGCAGGCACAACAGCTAATATGAATGCAAATGAAGTTATTGCAAACATTGCCAACGAAAAACTCGGTGGAGGATTGGGAACTTATGAATATGTTCACCCAAACGATCACGTTAACATGAGTCAATCTACAAACGATGTTTTTCCAACTGCAGGTAAAATTGCAACTTTAAGACTACTAATAAAAGCCTTAAACGAATTAAAGCAATTAGAAATTTCTTTGCTTAATAAATCTGTAGAATTTGATGATGTACTTAAAATGGGACGTACTCAACTTCAAGATGCAGTGCCAATTAGATTGGGACAAGAATTCCACGCATATTATTCCGTAATCAAAAGAGATATCAAAAGAATTAGAAGATCATCAGATCAAATTGAATCCATAAATATGGGAGCAACTGCGATTGGTACAGGTGTAAATGTAGACAAAGTTTACTTTACAAATATAGTTCCTATTCTAGCAGAATTAACAGGATTTGATTTGCATCAAGCAGAAGATTTAATAGATGGAACTAATAACCTTGATGGACTTGTAGAAATATCTTCAGCAGTAAAATCAACAGCTGTAAGTTTGTCAAAAATGGCAAGTGATTTGAGATTAATGAGTTCTGGACCAAAAACAATGGTAGGAGATATTGAACTTCCACCAAGACAAAATGGTTCATCAATTATGCCGGGTAAAGTAAATCCTGTAATTCCAGAAGTTGTAAACCAAGTTGTATTCAGAATTATTGGTAACGATAATACAGTTACAATGTGTGCAGAACATGGACAATTGGAACTTAACGCATTTGAACCAGTTTTGTTCGATAGTTTATTCGAATCAATATCTATATTAACTAATGCGGTGAAAACTTTCAGAGAAAATTGTATACTTGGAATTAAACCAAACAGACAAAAACTTTCAAACGACGTTGAAAAATCTGTAGGAATAGTTACAGCACTTGTTCCTCATATCGGATACAAGAAGTCCGCTGAAATCGCAAAACGTGCATTGAGTACAGGAATCACAGTTAGAAATATCGTATTGGACGAAAAAATCTTAACAGAAGATGAATTAAAAGAAATTCTTGATCCAATTGCAATGACAATGCCAGGAATTGCAGCAGAATATTTGATCAAACAAAAACAACAAGCCTACATCGAAAAAAAGAAGAAAGAAGACAAGGAACAAAAGTAAAAAAATAAATTAAAATTTTCAAAAAGTCTGTTATCAAAGTAATTCTTTTATAATGGGCTTTTTATATTTTCATGCAAAAATTTTACATTATTTTAAATTTGTTAATATGTTATAATTTATCTAGGTGATATGATGAAAAATAATACTAAAAATGCAGACAATGTTATATTGGCGATATCAAATGTTTTGATGGTAGTTTTCGTGTCGACTTTGCTTAGAGGACACAATATTATAGCGGTATTAATTTTACTTGCGTGGGCAGTTTATGCATCGCAAAATAAAATGATTTTACCAAAAAGTCTTGAAAGAAAAAGAACAAAATTTGAATACGGAAGTTTTATAGTTTTATTAATAGGATTTATGTTGATTTATTACCATCCTAATAAGGTCTACGTGTTTTTAACATATCTTGCTTTTGTTATTTACAACACACTCTTGTGGATGAATATGATTAGAATGAGAGCTATTAATAAAGAAAATAATAAGAAATCTAACAAAAAGAAATAAAGAGGTATATGATGAAAATTATGGTTATTGGGCCTGGCAGATGGGGAAGTTTCATCGCTTGGTATTTGAAAAAAATTGGTCATGAAGTTTTGTTGTATGGTTTGAATGGAACTGAAGATTTCGAAAACTTCAAGAAAAGTCGTACCAATGGAATTATAACTTTACAAGATGATTTGGAATTAACCGATGATATCACAAGAGCAAAAGAATGCGATGTTATTCATGTTAGTATAAATGCACAAGGTTTTAGAAGTGTGTGTGAAGAACTTAAGTCCATTGGTATTAAGGATAAAATTATCGTTACTAATATGAAGGGAATTGAGATTTCGACTGGAAAAAGATTATCAGAAGTGTGCAAAGAAATTATGGATAAATCAAATAAAGTTGCAGCTTGGATTGGACCTGGCCATCCACAAGAATTTTACCGCAATGTTCCAAATTGTATGGTAATTGATTCGGAAGATGAAGATGTAAAAGAAATGTTGATTGAAAATTACAGTTCAGATTTGATTAGATTTTATTATGGCCAAGATTTGATTGGAAATGAAATCGGTGCAGCTTACAAAAACGTAATTGGAATTGCTGCAGGAATGTTGGACGGAATGAAAATAAGCTCTTTGAAGGGAGCTTTGATGAGTAGAGGTTGCAGAGAAGTTGCAAGGTTTATTAAAGCTTCAGGAGGCAAAGAGCTAAGTGCATACGGACTTTGTCATTTGGGAGATTACGAGGCGACAGTGTTCTCACAATACTCTCACAACAGAATGTTCGGTGAAATGTATGCGAAATCAGAAAAATACGATAAATTAGCTGAAGGATACTACACTGTAAAGGCTATTAAGATTAAAGCAGACAAAATGAATTTGGATTTACCAATAAACAATGCAGTGTACAAAGTTTTGTACGAAAATTCGAAATGTGAAGAAGAAATCGACAAATTATTCAGTAGAAGTTTGAAAAAAGAATTTTATTAGTGAAAATTATAAAAATTAGAAGTGCAAAAAAGCACTTCTTTTTTGATTAAAATGCTTGACAAATGGATTTTAAGTTTATATAATATACAAGTCAAGTAAAAAGGTTGACGGTGATTGAATGGAAAAATTATTAAATATTACCATGATGTTTGATTATTATGGTAAATTGCTTACGAAAAGAGAATACGATGTAATTGACAAATACTACAATGAAGATTTGTCATTAAATGAGATTGCTCAGATTTGTGATATTTCAAAACAAGCTGTAAGTGATAGTTTGAAAAGAGCTGAAAATAAGCTTTATGAATACGAACAAAAACTTGGCTTAATTGAAAAATCAAAAAAGAGTCATCAATTTCTTAGAAAAATCAGAAATGATCTTTTCTCTTTGTCACCAGAAATCAAAAGCAAAGAAATTGAAAATATCATTATAGATATAGAAGATTTCTTAAATGATTTAGAGGATGTGGAAAATGATATTTGAAAATTTGTCCGATAAATTACAAAATGCCTTGTCAAAATTGACCAACAGAGGAAAGTTAACAGAAAAAGATATAGATGTTGCAATGAGAGAAGTTAAACTTGCTTTATTGGAAGCGGACGTTAACTATAAAGTTGTCAAAGATTTTATCTCTCAGGTAAAAGAACGTGCTATTGATTCTTCTGTTTTGGAAAGTCTTACTCCAGGTCAACAAGTTATCAAGATAGTTAATGAAGAATTAACTAAAATGATGGGTGAAAAAGAAGAAAAACTTAACGTTTCACCGATGAAGCCTACAGTAATTATGCTTTGTGGCTTGCAAGGAGCTGGTAAAACAACTCATGCCGGAAAGCTTGCATTAAATTTGAAAAACAAAAATAAAAGCGTACTACTTGTAGCGTGTGATATTTACAGACCTGCTGCCATCAAACAACTTCAAGTTGTCGGTGGAAAAGTTGGGGTAGAAGTTTTTGAGATGGGACAGATAAATCCTGTTGAAATTTCTAAAAAAGCAATCGAAGAAGCTAAAAGAAAGAACATTGATTATGTAATTATAGATACTGCCGGTCGTCTTCACATTGACGATACTTTGATGGATGAGCTGAAAAATATTAAACAAGAAGTGAATCCTTCAGATATTTTGTTAGTTGTAGATGCGATGACTGGACAAGATGCAGTGAATGTTGCAGCTAAGTTTAACGAAGATTTGGATATTACAGGAATTATACTTACTAAGTTAGACGGTGATGCAAGAGGTGGTGCTGCTTTATCAATTAGACAAGTAGCTGATAAGCCTATTAAATTTATAGGTGTAGGTGAAAAACTTGGAGATTTAGAGCCGTTCCATCCGGACAGAATGGCATCTCGTATCTTGGGAATGGGAGATGTTCTTAGCCTTATCGAAAAAGCGCAAAATCAATTTGACGAGAAAAAGGCAAAAGAGTTAGAAGAAAAGATTAAAGCTCAAAGTTTTGACTTTAATGATTTTCTTGACCAAATGCAGCAAATCAAAAAAATGGGACCTATGCAAGATATTCTTGCAATGATTCCTGGTGTAGATAGCAAAATGCTTAAACAAGTTAATTTCGACAATAAAGAATTTGACAAGATTGAAGCGATTATAAAATCTATGACCAAACAAGAAAGAGAAAATCCAGATATCATTAGCATATCTAGAAGAAAAAGAATTGCTAAAGGATGCGGTCAAGATCAAGTAGCGGTTAATAAACTTTTGAAACAATTTAAAGAAATGAAAGTTATGATGAAAAATATGGGAGCGCTACAGAAGAAATTTGGCAAAAAAGGTAAAATGAAAATGCCTTTTTTTAGATAATAAGTTATGGAGGTAAATTATGTCAGTAAAAATTAGATTGAAAAGAATGGGAGCAAAGAAGAAACCATTTTATAGAATAGTTGTCGCAGATTCAAGATGTCCTCGTGATGGTAAATTCATCGAAGAAATCGGATATTATAACCCATTAGTTGAAGAAAAAACTGTTAAAGTTGACAGCGAAAAAGTTCAACAATGGATTAAAAACGGTGCAAAACCTACAGATACAGTAGACAGATTATTCAAAAATAATGGAGTTTACGAAGCAAAATAATAATACAAGTTGGGAGTTGTCATGGAAAAATTAGTTAAAACAATTGCTACTGCGTTAGTTGATAATAAAGAAGCGGTTGAAGTAACATCAAGACAAGACAAACATACGGTTATTATAGAAATTAAAGCAGATTCCAAAGATTTGGGAAAAATTATAGGAAAAGAAGGGAAGATTGCCAAGGCAATTAGAACTATTACTAAGGCAGCTGCTATTAAGAGTGGCGAAAAAGTTGTCGTAGATATTTTGCAATAATGGAATATATAGCTGTAGCAGAAGTGCTCAATACTCACGGTATTAAAGGATGTCTTAAAATGAGACCGTTGACTGATAATATCGAAAGATTTGACGAAGATATTTGTTATTATCTCGGGGATAAAAAAGTTAAGGTAACTATTCAAAATTACAGAATGTACAAGGGATTTTTGTACATTGATTTTGAAGAATTTAACGATATTAATGAAGTTCTTGGATTCAAAAAACAATATTTATATATAGATGAAAAAGACAGATACGAATTGAAAGATGGAAGCTTTTACATTGATGATTTGATAGGCTTAAAGGCTTATTTTAATGGAGAATATATTGGAGATTTAGTTGATGTTATTAGCATTTATAGTAATGATGTTTATGTAATAAAAAATGATGAAAAAGAATTTATGATACCTGCTGTAAAAGAGTTCATTAAAAAAATAGATTTAGAAAATGGATTAATCGATGTAGTTATAATTGAGGGTATGTGATGAAATTTATAATTCTCACATTATTTCCAGAAAGTTTTGATTACTTAAAATCATACGGTGTCATAGGAAAAGCAATCCAAAACAATCTCATTGAACTTGAAGTGGTTAATATTAGAGATTACACTAAAAATAAACACAAAAAAGTAGACGATGAGATATACGGTGGCGGTGCTGGTATGCTTATGACTTGCCAACCAATTTATGACTGCTTGGAAGATGTGAACAAAAACCAATCAAAGGTTGTGTTTATGTCTCCTCAAGGGAAAGTTCTTAATCAACGAAAGTGTATCGAACTTTCAAAAGAAAAAGAAATAGTTATTCTTTGTGGCCATTACGAGGGTGTCGATAGTAGAATCATCAATCATTATTGTGATGAAGAGATTTCTATTGGAGATTACGTGATGACTGGTGGAGAATTAGGTGCTATGGTTCTTATAGATTGTGTAAGCCGAATGATTAACGATGTTTTGGGAAATGATGAAAGTTATAAAACAGATTCGCACTACAATTTATTGCTACAGGAAGATTCCTACACAAGACCCAGAGTATTTAACGGATATGAAGTTCCTGAAGTTTTATTATCAGGAAATCACGAAAAAATCGAACAGTGGCGAGAAAAATCAAGACTAAACAACACTAAACTTAAAAGAGAAGATATATATCAGAAATATCTGAAAGAAAAAAACCAAGGAGGATCATAATGGATATTATAAAAACATTAGAAGATGAACAATTAAGAGAAAATAAGTTCGACTTTCATGTTGGAGATACTGTAAAAGTAGACTACCTTATTAAAGAAGGTAACAAAGAAAGAGTTCAAGTTTATGAAGGAACTGTAATTAAAATGCAAGGAACTGGACTTAGAAGAACTTTCACAGTAAGAAGATTAGCTTACGGTGTAGGAGTAGAAAGAACTTTCTTAATCAACTCACCAAGAGTAACTAACGTAAGATTAGTTAGAGAAGGTAAAGTAAGAAGATCTAAATTATTCTACTTAAGACACAGAGAAGGTAAAGCTGCTAAAGTTAAAGAAAAACAAAAATTCTAATTTGAGTGCTGAGAATTTCTCAGTACTTTTTTTAGATGGAAAGGAAATAACATGGACATTAATAATATAAACTGGTATCCGGGTCACATGAAAAAAGCTATCGACAAGATTAAAGAAAACATGAAACTTGTCGACATAGTGTTGGTACTTGTGGATAGCAGAATTGTAAAATCATCCATGAATCCAGTGATAGAAGATATTTTAAAGGATAAGCCACAATTGATTTTATTGAACAAGATGGACATGGCAGATCCTAAAATTACACAAAACTGGATTAATTATTTTGCAAAGAAAAATATAACAGCACTTCCAATCGATAGCAAAAACGGTAAAAATTTGGATAAAATTGAGCCGACAACTAAAAAGATTTTAGAAGATGTACTTAGTAATAGAAAAGATAAGAACATCAAATCAGAAATTATTAGAATGATGATAGTTGGTATTCCAAATGTTGGAAAATCTACAATAATTAACAAACTATCCAACAGACAATCTGCAAAAACGGGAAATACTCCGGGAGTTACAAGAACTAATCAATGGATTAGAATAAAAGGCAAGATGGAATTATTGGATACACCAGGTGTTTTGTGGCCGAAATTTGAAGATAATGAAATTGGATTGAACTTGGCATTTACTGGAGCTATCAAAGATGAAATTTTGGATGAGGAAAACTTAGCATACAAACTCATTGAAAAGCTTATGAGTATTGATCCACAAATTTTAGAGAAGAGATATTCAGTTGATACACAAAACAAGGAAACAATCGAAATAATGGATGATATTGCAATAAGAAGAGGCTGTTTATTAAAAGGGAAAAATATTGATTATTCTAAAGTTTCATCAATAATTATCGATGAATTTAGAAAAACAAAGTTAGGAAGAATTTCATTAGAAGATGTTTGCGATTGATTATAACGAATTTGAAGAAGAATTAATTTGTGGAATAGATGAAGTTGGAAGAGGACCATTGGCAGGGCCTGTTGTGACTTGTGCTATTATAATGCCTAAAAATTGTGAAATAATAGAAGGTGTCACTGATTCAAAGAAGCTTTCTGAAAAAAAGAGAATTAAATTCAAGGATATGATTTTGAATCAAGCATTAGCATACAGTGTAAATTTTGTAGATCAAGGTGTAATTGATGAGATTAATATCAAGCAAGCTACAAGATTATCCATGAAAAGAGCTGTTGAAAGTTTAAAAACAAAAGACAATAAATTCATAAAACCTGATTTAATTGTAATTGATGCCGAAGAAATCGACACAGACATTAAACAAATGTCATTTGTAAAAGGCGATGAAAAATTATATCCGATCTCTTGCGCATCAATTGTTGCTAAAGTTATAAGAGATGAGTACATGAAGGAAATGGCTGTGATTTATCCACAATATGGTTTTGAAAAACACAAAGGCTACGGAACGAAACTACATCGAGAAATGATACTAGAACATGGTGAATGTCCGCTTCACAGAAAAACTTTTTTGAGGAAATTATATGAAAATGGAAAAAAACCGAGGTAAATTTGCCGAGGATTACGCTTGTGAATATTTGACAGAAAAAGGTTACGAAATAATTGATAGAAATTATTCCGAAAGAATTGGAGAACTGGACATAGTATGTACTTATGAAAATTTTTTGGTAATAGTTGAAGTAAAAGCAAGAGTTGATGATAAATTTGGCGCCCCTTCTGATTTTGTAACTTCAGGAAAACAAGACAGGATAAGAAAGACTACTGAAATTTATATCGACAAACATGATTTGTACGATTATCAGCCGAGATTTGATGTAATAGAAATTTATTTGGATAATTTTAAATTAAATCACTATATTGACGCATTTTAATGTTGACAACAGGCTGGTATTTTTATATAATATCAAGGTCAAGCAAATATATTGACACAAAGAGGTTTTAATATGTATAAAGTAGCAGTGCTTACAGTATCAGATAAGGGTTCTCAAGGTAAAAGAGAAGATTTAAGCGGTAAGAAGATTATTGAGATCATCGAAAAAAACGGATATAAATTAGAAAAATATGATATTGTAGCAGATGAAAAAGAATTAATAAAAGAAAAGTTAATCGAATATTCCAATGATAATATAGAATTGATTTTGACTACAGGTGGAACTGGATTTTCAAAAAGAGATGTAACTCCAGAGGCTACATTAGAAGTTTCGGAAAAACTTTGTTTGGGAATTAGTGAAGCGATAAGAAATTATTCGATGACGATTACAAAAAGAGCAATGCTTTCAAGAGCTGTTTCAGTTATTAGAAAGAACTCACTCATAATCAATATGCCGGGTAGTCCAAAGGCTGTTGAGGAAAGTTTGGAATATATAATTGATACATTAGATCACGCTTTGAAAATTTTACAAGGCGATGCATCAGAATGTGCGAGAAAATAGTTGTTCATAATTAATTAGTAATGTATAATATATGATAGATAATTGTAGGAGGTATATATGATACAAGCAGGAGATTTTAGAAAAGGCACAACTTTTGAAATGGATGGAGATGTATGGCAAATTATAGATTTCCAACACGTTAAACCAGGTAAAGGTGCAGCTTTTGTAAGAACAAAAATCAGATCAGTTATGACTGGTTCAAACAGAGACATGACTTTCAATCCTAACGAAAAATATGAAGAAGCTAGAATTGAAACAAGAGAAATGCAATACTTATACAACGACGGAACTTTATATTATTTCATGGACCCAGATTCTTATGAACAATTACCAATTGATAAAGCTAGTGTAGAAGAAGCTATTCTTTACATAAAGGAAAATGATATGGCAACAATTAAATTTTTCAAAGGTAAAGCATTCCAAGTTTCTCCACCAAACTTTGTTGAGTTAGAAATCACTCAAACAGAACCTGGTATTAAAGGTAACACTGCAACAGGAGCTACAAAACCAGCCACTGTAGAAACAGGAGCTACAGTTAATGTACCTTTATTTGTAAATGAAGGAGATAAAATTAAAATAGATACAAGAACTGGAGAATATTTATCAAGAGTTTAGTATTTGTTGACTTTTCAACGCGTTTATGATAAAGTAGTACGGTGGATTTTGTCCATACTAATAGAGGAGGTCTAATATGAGAGATAAAGTAATTTTAGAATGTACTGAATGCAAGAGCAGAAATTACACTACTAAAAAGAATAAAAAACTTCACCCTGATAGAGTGGAAACAAACAAGTATTGTAAATTCTGTAAAAAGCACACTCTACACAAGGAAACAAGATAGGAGGAGCTTATGGCAGCGAAAAATGCGCAAAATTCTAATCAAAAATCAGCCCCAAAAAATCAAGGATTTTTAAAAGGCGTGAAGACTGAATGGAATAAAATTGTCTGGCCGACACCAAAGGAAACTTTAGAATACTCAGTAGTAGTAGTAATAATTTCCTTTATAGTTGCATTAATCGTGTACGGATTAGATACTGTGTTCCAACGTTTAATTGGACTATTTATTTAGATTAGAAAGGAACAGTATCCACAATGACCGAAAAAAATAACACATTTATTGAAAATGCAACTGAAGATTTTAAAGAACGTGCCAAAGAGGGAAAATGGTATGTAGTGCATACTTACTCTGGACACGAAGGTAAAGTAAAAGTTAATATTGAAAAAATGGTAGAAAATCGTGGTTATATCGACGATATATTTGAAGTAGTAGTACCTACTGAAGAATATGTTTCAGAGGTCGGTGGAGCTAAAAAGTTAAAAGAAAGAAAGATCTTCCCCGGTTATGTTTTCGTTAAGATGACAATTACCGATGTCTCATGGTATTTGGTTAGAAATACCAGAGGTGTTACAGGATTTGTAGGACCAGAATCAAAACCTGTAGCAGTTAGTGAAAAGGAAATTCAAAAATTCGCTCTTAAAAATCAATCTTATTCTAAAAAAGAAATTGATGTTAACGTAGGAGACAATGTAAATATTGTTTCTGGAGCGTTTAGTGATCAAGTAGGTATTATTGAAGAAATAAATACCGAAAAAGCTATCTGTAAAGTTTTAATTTCCTTGTTCGGCAGAGACACATCTGTTGAAATTAGCTTTGATGATATCGAAAAAATATAAATTTGAATATAAGTTATTTAATTAATTTCATATAGATCGATGTGGGAGGTTAGCCCCGATAACCACAATAGTTTAAGGAGGAACTAATATGGCTAAAAAAGTACAAGCAATAGTAAAGTTACAAATTCCTGCAGGTAAAGCAACACCTGCACCACCAGTAGGTACAGCACTTGGACCTCACGGTGTTAATATAATGCAATTCACAAAAGAGTTCAACGCAAAAACTCAAGATCAAATGGGAATGATTATTCCAGTTGTTATGACTGTTTACCAAGACAGATCATTCACATTTATTACAAAGACTCCACCAGCACCAGTTCTTATCAAAAAAGAATTAGGATTAAATTCTGCTTCAGGAGAACCTAATAAGACTAAAGTTGGACAATTAACTAAAGAACAAGTTAAGAAAATTGCTGAAATTAAAATGCCTGACTTAAATGCAGCAAACTTAGAATCTGCTATGAGCATGATCAAAGGTACAGCAAGAAGTATGGGAGTTACAGTAGAAGAATAGTGGGAGATTTAGTTCGTTAGAACCACAAGGAGGATTATATGGCAAAAAAAGGTAAAAAATATCAAGAAAGTGCAAAATTAATTGATAGAACAGTTGAATATAAATTAGATGAAGCTAGCAAATTAGTTGTTGAAACTGCTAAAGCTAAGTTTGACGAATCAGTAGAATTACACGCAAAATTAGGTGTAGATAGTAGACACGCTGACCAACAAGTTCGTGGTACTATCGTACTTCCTCATGGTACAGGTAAAGACCAAAAGGTTGCTGTATTTGCTAAAGGTGAAAAAGCTGAAGAAGCAAAAGCTGCAGGAGCAGATTTCGTAGGAGCAGAAGATTTAGCAGAAAAAATCCAAAAAGAAGGTTGGTTAGGATTTGATGTTGCAGTAGCTACTCCAGATATGATGGGTGTTGTAGGTAGAATTGGTAGAATCTTAGGACCTCAAGGTTTAATGCCAAACCCTAAAGCTGGTACAGTAACTATGGACGTTACAAGTGCAATCAAAGAAATCAAAGCTGGTAAAGTTGAATATAGAACAGATAAAAGCAATATCATTCACGTTCCAGTTGGAAAAGTTTCTTTCGGAGAAGAAAAAATCGCAGAAAACATCAATGCGTTAATGCAAGCAATATTGAAAGCAAAACCAGCTTCATCAAAAGGTAAATATATTAGATCTTTAACAATTGCTTCAACAATGGGCCCTGGAATCAAGGTTAATCCATTACAATTTGCAAAAGAATAATATATAAGAAATTTTTAGCCACCGTAAAGGTGGCTTTTCTTAAATTCGGAGGGAAAAATGAAATTATTAAAAGACGACAAAAGAAAAATCCAAATAGGAATTACTATATTAATCGTTCCGGTTATTTTGGCATATCTTTTGTTTAATGGAAAATCAATAGGAAATGCATTAAGTACTTTTATGGCGATTATATCTCCATTTATTATTGGTGCTGCATTAGCTTTTGTCTTGAATATGCCGATGAATTTTATTGAGAATAAACTTTTAAAAAAATGGACTTCAAAGCCAGGTCTAAAAAGGGCAATATCTCTTCTAATAAGCTTAGTAATAGTTAGTGCGATATTAACATTTGTAGTGACACTTATAATTCCTAATTTTTTAGAGGCTATTAAATCACTAATACAAGGTATTCCGGTGTTGGTTGAAAAGTTAAGAAAATATCCAGAAATAGCAAAACAATTAGATAAAATTTATGACACATACGCTATAACAAGTACTCATGATTTGTTTGTAAAATTAAAGCCTTATTTAACTAAAAATGGATTGGATATATTGAACAATGTATTTTTTGGAATTAGTACAGTATTTTCTGTTGTACTTAGCTTTGTAGTCTCGTTCACATTTGCCGTTTATTTATTATTCTCAAAAGAAACGTTGAGAAGACAATTCACAGAATTAACTTATGTTTTCTTCAGCGGGAAAACTGCAAAAAGAATTATTGTTTTCTTCAAAGTCGCTTACGAAAAATTTTACTCGTTCTTTAAAGGCCAATTTATCGAAGCATTTATGCTTGGGTTTATGTGTTTCATAGGAATGTATTTATTGAAGATGCCAAACGCTGCAACAGTTAGCGTATTAATTGGTTTTGGAGCGTTGATTCCACTGGTTGGAGCTATACTAGGAGCTGCTCTAGGAGCTTTGATTATTTTAATCGAATCTTTTTCAAAAGCGATTATGTTTGTGATTTTCATAATTGTACTTCAACAATTTGATGGTAATGTAACTTATCCTAGAATTGTTGGATCATCAGTGGGACTTCCATCTATTTGGGTTTTAGTTGCAGTTATCATAGGGGCGGCAGTAAGTGGTATTGTTGGTATGCTTATTTTCGTTCCAATATTTGCTACAATCTATGAATTATTGTACAGATATAAGAAAAAGAAATTAGAAGACAAAAACATTTGTATTATTGAAGAAAAATAATAAAAAAGTGTTGACATATTCATTGAATATGATATAATAATCAAGTAATTAATTTGGGCTACCGAAGACAGTAGGGACTATTAAGTTTAATCATCCTACAGAGGAGCATAAGATATGAGTTTATCAGTCTTTCTGTCTTTGGATGGAAAGACTTTTTTAGTGTAGCCTTTTTCATGGAGGTGAAATAATGAAAGAACACGTTTTAAATCAAAAGAAAGCTGTTGTCGAAGAAATTAAAGGACACATTAATGATGCTAAATCAATGGTTATCGTTGATTATAGAGGATTAGATGTTAGTGAAGCAACAGAATTAAGAGAAAAATTCAGAAATGAAAATGTATTATTCAAAGTATACAAAAACACAATGATGAATTTTGCTTTTAAAGAATTAGGATTTGAAGGATTCTTAGATTACTTATCTGGTCCTAACGCAGTTGCATTCAGTATGGATGATCCAATCGCAGCAGCCAGAATAGCAAAGGAATTCGCAGCAGATCACGAAAATTTAGAAATTAAAGCAGGTTATTTAGGAGACAAATTCTTAGATGTTGAAGGTGTGAAGAAAATCGCATCTATTCCTTCAAGAGAAGTTCTTCTTACAAAAATGCTTGGAAGCTTCAAAGCTCCAGTATCAAAATTTGTATATTTAGCAGATGCTATTGCTAAATCAAAAGCAGAAGGTTCAGAAGAAGCTGAATCAAACGAAACTACTGAAACAGTAGAAGAATAATTAATTAAAATAAAATTTGGAGGTAAAAAATGTCAATAGATGAAATCTTAGAAGCAGTTGAAGGCTTAACTGTTCTTGAATTAAATGAATTAGTAGAAAAAGCAGAAGAAAAATTTGGAGTATCAGCAGCAGCTCCTGTAGCAGTAGCAGGTGGAGCACCAGCAGCAGGTGGAGCACCAGCAGAAGAAAAATCAGAATTTGATGTAATTTTAGCATCAGCTGGTGAAGCAAAAATGAAAGTTATTAAAGCAGTTAAAGACTTAACTGGTTTAGGATTAAAAGATGCTAAAGCTTTAGTAGACGAAGCACCAAAAGCAATTAAAGAAGGCGCTTCTAAAGAAGAAGCTGAAGAATTAAAAGCTAAACTTGAAGAAGTTGGAGCTACTATCGAATTAAAGTAGTCGATAAAATTATGGAGAGGTTATGTATAATAGCCTCTCTTTTTTATTGCTTGACAAATTATTTGTTTATGATATTATTTTAATATATGTATAAAATGACTATGATGAGATGAGTATGTGGTAATTTTTTTAAAGAGAGTCTTAGTTTGCTGGAATAAGATACTAAATTATTACAGAATATGGTCTTTGAGTTTGAAAAGTTGAATAGCTTATGCTTTTAAACTTTTCCGGGAGCATCCGTTATCAAATGCTAGGCATGAAAGTGCCAAACAATGAGAGAATATTTTTTATTCTAAAATTAAGGTGGTAACGCGGATTTTCGCCCTTATATGATGTATGTCATATAAGGGCTTTTTTATTTTATTGTAGTTTATTTATTTTGGAGGGAAATTATGTCAGAAGAAAAGAAATCATATTATATTACTACGCCGATTTATTATCCAAGTAGTAATTTACATTTAGGCCATACTTATACGACAATTATTGCAGATACTTTGAAAAAATTCAAAAAAATTCAAGGCTATGATGTGTTTTTGACTACAGGTACTGATGAGCATGGTCAAAAATTATACGAAAAAGCAAAAGAAAAAAACATGGGAGATAATCCACTAAATTACATCGATCCAATTGTACAAAGCGCTAAGGATTTGTGGAAGAAGCTTGACATTGATATAGATAGTTTTGTTAGAAGTACAGACAAGGTGCACGAAAAAAATGTTCAAGAAATTTTCCAAAAATTATACGATAAGGGAGATATCTACAAATCTACTTACAAAGGACATTATTGTGTTGATTGTGAAGCTTTTTGGACAGAATCACAACTTAAGGATGGAAAGTGTCCAGATTGTGGAAGAGATGTTCACTATCATGAAGAAGAATCATACTTTTTTAGATTATCAAAATACAAAGATAGAATTTTACAATTATACAAAGATAATCCGGACTTCTTAAAACCGGAATCTCGTAAGAACGAAATGGTGAACAACTTTTTAAGTGGTGAATTGGAAGATTTATCTGTATCTCGTACAAGTTTTGACTGGGGAGTTAAGGTTCCGTTTGATGATAAACATATAATTTACGTTTGGATTGATGCGCTTAGCTGCTATTTGACTGGAATTGGTTATGGACAAGATGAAGAATTATTCAACAAATTCTGGCCATGCGATATTCACTTGGTTGGAAAAGAAATTGTAAGATTCCACACAATTATTTGGCCAGCTTTGTTGATGGCGTTGGATTTGCCATTGCCAAAGAGAGTTTTTGCTCATGGATGGATTTTGTTCAATGAAGATAAAATGAGTAAATCAAAGGGAAATGTATATTATCCAGAACCAATCATTGATTTATACGGTGTGGATGCTTTGAAATACTATATTTTAAGAGATTTTACTTTTGGTAATGATGGTAACTTTACTACAGAAAGATTTATGAACAGGTTCAACTCAGATTTGGTAAATGATTTAGGAAATCTTGTGAGTAGATCAGTGTCGATGGTTGAAAAATATTTTGATGGTGTTATTCCACAACCAAATGCCAACAACGATATTGACAAGAGTTTGATATCTGTAGTTGAAGGATGCCAAGAAAAAGTTGAAGAGTTATTAGAAGAGCTAGATTTTTCAAATGCGCTTGAAGAAATTTGGAAAGTTGTTAGAAGAGCCAACAAATACATCGATGAAACTACTCCTTGGATTTTGATTAAAGAAGATCCAGAAAGATTGAAGACTGTTTTGTATAATTTGATGGATGCGATAAGAGTTATCTGTATTTTAACTTCTCCATTTATCACTGAAACTAGCAACAAAATAAAAGAACAAATCGGTCTTTCTGAAATAAAATGGGAAGATGGAAGAGTGTTCGGTAAAACTGTTGTTGGAACTAAGGTTCAAAGAGGAGAAAACTTGTTCAATAGATTAGATATCAAGAAAGAAACTGAAAGATTGAATGAGGTTAACGATAAATTAATCGAAGAAAGAACTGGTAAAAAAGTTTCTGAATTAAGAGACGGTAACGATGAAGAAGCTGCTAAAAAATCCAAGAAAAAATCTAAAAAAGCTAAGACAAAAGAAGAAATCACTATAGATGATTTTGACAAGCTTGATTTGAGGGTTGGACAAATCATGGAAGCAAAACAACATCCAGATGCCGATAAACTTTTGGTTTTCAAGGTTAAAATCGGAGAAGAAACAAGACAAATAGTTTCTGGTATTAAAAATTGGTATGAGCCAAATGATTTGATAGGCAAGAAGGTTATTGTTGTTTACAATTTGAAGCCTGTTAAATTAAGAGGAGTAGAATCTCAAGGTATGCTTCTTGCGGCAAGTAAGGGAGATAACTTGACAATGGCAAGCTTACTTGATTCAGAATTTGAAGACGGAGCGACTGTATCTTAATGGGAGATTATGTAATATACGACACACATTGTCACTTGACAGATGAGAAATTTGATTTTGATAGAGATAAAATAATCGAAAATCTTAAATCAAATTCTGTAATAAAAGCAATGCTTCCAAGTGACAATGTAGAAAACTCCATTAAAGCCATTGAATTGTCTGAAAAATATGATTTCTTATACAATGCTGTAGGAATTCATCCTGAAGAAGACAGTAGATTTACAGATGAAGATATTTTGAAAATAGAAGAATTATCAGACAATCCAAAATGCAAAGCTATTGGAGAAATTGGGCTTGACTATCATTATGAACACGATAAACAAAAGCAAAAATATCTTTTCGAAAAGCAAATGCAAATCGCTGAAAGAAAAAACTTGCCTGTTATTATTCACACAAGAGATGCAATCCAAGACACATACGATATCTTGAAGAAATATCCTAATGTGAGAGGAATAATGCACTCTTATTCTGGAAGTTATGAAATGGCTATGAAATTTATTGATTTGGGATATTATATTTCATTTAGTGGAGTTGTGACATTTAAGAACGCAAGAAATGTCAAAGAAACGTGTGAGAAACTACCGATTGATAAAATTCTGGTAGAAACAGACTCACCTTACTTGACTCCTCATCCATATCGTGGTAAAAGAAACGAACCTAAATATGTGAATTTGGTGTTACAAGAAGTTAGTTTGTTGAAGAAAATGTCGGAAAAAGAAGCGGCACAGATAATTTGTAATAATGCTGATGATATTTTTGGATGGTAAATTATGATAAAAGAAATAATAGTTGTAGAAGGAAGAGACGATGAACAAAGAGTCAAAAGAGCACTAGATTGTGAAGTTGTATGCACTGGTGGAATTTATTTTAGTGATAAATTACTCAAAAGACTCAAAAAAATCGACCAAGATAGAGGAATAATAATTCTAACTGATCCAGACTACGCTGGAAATAAAATCAGAAAAAGAATTAATGATTTTATTCCAACCGCAAAAAATGCATTTATTGCACAAGATTTGTGTATCAAAGATGAAGACATTGGAATCGAAAATGCAAAAGAAGAAGATATCAAAATAGCCATAGAAAACGCTCATCCATCAATGATTGATTCTAAAAACGAATATACAATGGATGATATGATTTACTACGGATTGGTAGGAGAAGAATCCAAAGCACTTAGAATAAAGGTTGGCAAAATCTTAAATATAGGTTACGGAAATGCGAAATCTTTTCTGAGAATGCTTAACAATTACAATATTTCAAGAGAAAAATTAGAGGAGGCTATAAATAGATGAGTTATAAACTTCACCAACCTTCCTATATAAAGGAAATATTGGACAAATTTGGATTCAAATTTTCAAAAGCTTTGGGCCAAAATTTTCTTATAGATGGTAATTTGATTGAAAATATTATAGATTATTCTGATATTACAGAAGACGATTACGTAATTGAAATTGGCCCTGGTTTTGGAACGTTGACAGAAAGACTTGTTGACAAATGTAAGTTCTTGTATTCTATAGAAATAGATTCAAGACTTATGGATGTTTTGAAATATACTGTTGGCGATAGAGAAAATTTTAAAATAATAAATGAAGATGTATTGAAGGTGGATTTGAATGAACTCAATCATGAAGATAAAAAATTCAAAGTGGTTGCAAATCTTCCTTATTACATCACAACTCCCATTATTGAGCACTTGTTCAATTACAGAGATATCATCGAATCAATCACTGTTATGGTTCAAAAAGAAGTGGCAAATAGAATGGTAGCTGATGTGGGAAGTAAAGATTATGCATCATTGAGTTTGTTTGTAAAACAAAACAGCGATGCGAAAATAATACTAAATGCACCAAAGACAGTGTTCATGCCACAACCAAAAGTAGACAGTGCAGTTGTCAATATGAAACTCAAAAAATTAGATGAAGATATTGACCAAGAACTTTTACGCCAATTAATAAGATCAGGCTTTAGCAAAAGAAGAAAAACCATATTGAACAGTTTCACCAGTGGATTTGTAAATGTCGACAAGGAAAAATTAAAGGCAATTCTTCAAGAATTGGGATTAAAGGAAAATTTAAGAGCCGAGAATTTGTCACTAGAAGATTACAAAAATATTGTTAAAAAGTTGAGTCTAATTGATTAGGATTTTCAAATAAGGGTATATATAAAATACAGACTTTTAAGGAGGTATTTTTATGAAAGATGTAGTAATTTATACAAGTGATGGATGTCAATATTGCCACGCAGCAAAAGATTATATGGACGAAAACAACGTAAAATATACAGAAAAGAATATATCACAAGATCAAGAAGCTAGAAAAGAACTTATGAAAAAAGGTCACATGGGTGTTCCTGTTACAATCATAGGTGATGAAGAAATAGTTGGATTTGATCAAGCTAAATTAAAAGAAGCTTTAGGATTATAAAAAAACAAAAACTACTTGTCAATTGACAGGTAGTTTTTTTATGTAAAAACCCGCTTTAATCAGCGGGAATAATATTAGTTTTTGTTTAATTGTTCTAATAGATAATTTACATCTAGTCCATGAACCATGCAAGCTTCTTCTAAACTTTCCATTTGGCTGGCTGGACAACCTATACAAGATAATCCGTTTCTGAATAAAACTTCTACAGAATCAGGATTGCTTCTAATAATGTCTCCAATTAACATATCTTTAGTAATTTCCATAAAATCACCCTTTCATCATTTATAATCTTATTATAATATAAGCTTTAAGTTCATTCAAGTAAAAATATTTCATATCTATGTTATAATTTAATATGAAATAGAAATATAGGTGGTGAGTAATATGATGGATGAAAAATTTGAACGTCATGAAATAGATATGGATTTGCTTAACAAATATCTAGAAGACAAAGACTATTTAAAACTAAAAAACCAAATTCAAAAATACAACCCAGTTGATATTACAGATTATATTGAATCATTAGATTTAAAAAGCGCTATGCTTGTGTTCAGATTATTGAACAAAGATGACAGTATCGATGTGTTTTCTCATATGGAAAAGGATCATCAAACAAGGCTGTTAGAAGCATTTAGTGATAAGGAAGTTAAATTCATAGTAGACGAGCTATATTTCGACGATATGATTGACTTAATCGAAGAAATGCCAGCAGGAATTGTTAAAAAAGTTCTCAGACATACGGACAAAAGCGAAAGAAATCTTATAAATCAATTCTTAAATTATCCTGAAGATTCAGCTGGATCATTGATGACAATAGAATATATTGAATTGAGATCTTATTATACTGTAAGGAAAGCTCTCGAGGTTATTAAAAAAACAGGCGTGGATAAACAAACTGTATATACATGTTTTGTTACTAACGAAAAGAAAACTTTGTTAGGATTCATTTCTTTGAGAACTATAGTAACCAATGAACCGGAAACATTAATCGAAGATTTAATGGATGAAGATGTAATTTACGTTCATACTGACGATGACCAAGAAACCGTAGCAGATGTGTTCAAAAAATACGGATTCGTAGTTCTTCCTGTAGTAGATAACGAAAAAAGACTTACTGGTATTATAACAGTTGACGATATCATGGAAGTCATGGAACAAGAGGCAACAGAAGACTTCCAAATCATGGCAGGTATGAGTCCAGATGAAGATGAATACTTGGATCAAAGCGTATTTAATTTAGCAAAAAAACGTATTGCGTGGCTTTTGATACTGATGATTTCTGCTACTTTTACAGGATCAATAATGACTCATTACGAATCACTATTGGGACAAGCTATTATTCTAACGGCATTTATTCCTATGATAATGGATACAGGAGGAAATTCAGGTTCGCAATCATCGACGCTTATTATTCGTGGACTTGCAACTGGAGAGATTAGTACAACAGATTGGCTAAAAGTATTTTTCAAGGAATTCAGAGTAGCACTGATAGTTTCTGTGGTTATGAGCATTGTTTGTTTCATAAAAACCATGATTATAGACAAAGTTTCAGTACCAGTTGGGTTAGTTGTTTCATTAACTTTAATATTCACAATTGTGACAGCAAAATTAATAGGTGGAATGTTGCCAATAATCGCTAAGAAATTAAAATTAGATCCAGCAATTATGGCAGGACCGTTGATTACAACAATAGTAGATGCGTTGAGTTTGTTGATTTATTTCGAGATGGCACACGTAGCTCTTGGATTATAAAAAAATCCTTAAAAACTATTGACATATTTTTAATATTACTGTAAAATAATTTATTTAATTTGACTTTACAATGACACAGTGGTATAATGTGAATAACGACGAATCTGTTAGGAGGAATAACGTGAAGGAAATTAACGATTTGAACATGATTAGAAGTCAAGTGCGAAGTAATATTGGAAAAGATGTTATTGTCGAGGCAGATAAAGGACGAAATAAAATTGTTACTAACAAAGGAACTATTAGTCAAGTGTTCCCAAGTTTATTCACAATCAAAGTAACAAACGAATACGATTCTGAAAGAACTATATCGTATACTTACTCAGATATACTTACATCAACAGTGAAGTTAGAATTATGTTAAAAAGCGACCGTTAGGTCGTTTTTTTAGTTTGATTTAACATTTAAACAATAGTATAATTTATTATTAGAGGTGTATTATGAAGTTAAAATTATATATGTCAGAAAAATGCCCAGATTGTGTAGATGCAATCGAACTTTTAAAAAATGCCGGTATTGATTATGAAGAAATCAATATTACAGATTCTATGAAAAATCTCAAGGAATTTTTTACTTATAGAGATAATAGAAATGAATTCGAATCAATTGTAAAGGACAACAAAGTAGGAGTTCCTATGATAACTGATGGCAAAAAGATAGTATTTTTTGAAAAATTAGAAGATTTAAGAGTGTTTGATGAAGATTAATAGTTACGCAAAGATAAATCTATCGTTAGATGTTCTTGATTTAAGGGAAGATGGATATCATAACATCGACACAATTATGAACCTGATTGATCTGCACGATGTTATAGAAATAGATCGTAATAATACTAATGAGTTAAAACTTAGCTCCAACAATTCGAATTTTCCTACTGATAAAACTAATTTGATATATAAAATATTTGAAAATTTAAAAAAGTTTAGAAAAATCAACTGTGGCTATGATGTGTTTGTAGATAAACAAATCCCTATATCAGCAGGACTTGCAGGAGGAAGCTCCAATGCATGCGAATTTTTGATGTATGTTAATGATGATTTGTCGTTAAATCTTTCAAATGAAGAAATCAAGGAAATCTGCAGATTAACAGGAGCAGACACTTTCTATTTTACGAGCAAAAAATGTGTCAGAGCAACAGGAATTGGAAATGAGTTTGTTAGACTATCTGATTTTTCTAATAAAAACATAATAATTGTAAATAACGGAATGAGTATATCTTCAAAAGATGTGTATGATAATTTGAAAGAATCAAACGGTGGACTTGGTAAAATTACTGTTGCAATTGATAGCAGAGATTATGAAACTTTTTACAGGCAAGCATTTAACACGATGGAAAGTGTATCAGAAAAATTAGTCGAAGAAATCTCTGATATAAAGGAACAGTTGAACAATCTCGGCTGTGATTTGTCACTTATGAGTGGATCGGGACCAACTGTTTTTGGGATTTTTGAAAATTATAATGACTATGAGAATTGCTACAATAAATTAAAGGATAAATATAAGTATGTATTCAAAACAAAAACCTTATAACAAAATAGGATTCGTGGATTCTGGATTGGGCGGACTTACAGTATTCAAAAAAGTAAAAAAACTGATGCCCAATAAGGAGTATATTTACTTTGCTGATAGTGCAAATGTACCTTATGGCTCCAAAACTAGAGAACAAATGATTAAAATTTCCGAAAATATTGTTAGGTTTTTTAATGAACAACAGATAGATTTACTTGTAGTAGCGTGTAATACATTAACATCAATAGCTTTAAGTCACATGAGATCAATTGCCAACTTTGATATAATTGGAGTTGTTGAATACGGCGTTAAATCTGCCCTACAAACAACGTCCAACAAGAAAGTTGGAGTGATAGCTACAAAAGCTACCGTAGACTATGGGTTATATAAAAAATTATTAGAACAAAATGACATTGAAGTATGCCAATCAGCATGTCTCGATTTTGTAGGATTTGTAGAAGAAGACTGCAAAGATAAAGAAAAGATTTTAAAAAAAGTAGAGGAATACTTGAAACCTATTGTAGAATTTGGAGCAGACACGATAATTTTGGGGTGCACACATTATCCAATTTTAATTGAATACCTGAAAGAATATACAGGAGAAAATATTACATTTGTAGATCCTGCAGACTCTCTTAGTGAAGATATTTATCAGATTTGTGGGAACTATCAAAATAAATGTGACATTAAATATTATGTCACAAAAAATCCATCTGATTTTAAAATTAATGGATCTAAAATTATAGGAGAACCTATAGAAAATGTTACAGAAATGGAGTGATTTTATGGAATTGAATTACGAAAAGAAAAGTATTTGGGAAGTTGTAGATGAACAAGAACACAAAGAAATCTACGCTTACGGTGAAAGATACAAGAACTTCTTAGATAACTGCAAAACTGAAAGAGAAGCCACAGGATTTATTGTTAATCAAGCAAAAGAACATGGATTTGTTGAATTAAAAGAAGCTTTAAAAGGACAAATCAAAAAAGGCGACAAAATTTATATAAACAATAAGGACAAATCTTGTGTGTTAGTTGTTATTGGTGAAGACATTAACGAAGGCCTTAACATAGTTGGCTCACACTTGGATTGCCCAAGATTAGATGTTAGAGCAGTACCTTTTTCAGAAGATAAAAACATCCTAATGATGAAGACACACTACTATGGTGGAATTAAAAAACATCAATGGACAACAATTCCATTGGCAATGCATGGCGTAATCTTCACAAATGAAGGCAAAAAAGTTGAAATCAAAATCGGTGAAAAAGAAGATGAACCAGTATTCTACATCACTGAACTATTAGCTCACTTGTCAAAAGATTTGAACGCAAAAACATTGGGAGCAGCAATTGAAGGCGAAAAATTAGCTATAATAGCTGGTCACGATAGCTACAACTTTAAAAATGAAAAAGAAAACCCAATCAAAAAATGCATATTAAAATATTTGAACGAAAAATATGGAATAACCGAATCTGACTTCCAAGTAGCAGAATTAGAAATTGTTCCAGCTACAAAAGCAAGAGATGTTGGATTTGATGGAGCAATGATTGCATCTCACGGTCATGACGACAGAGTTTGTGCATATGCTACACTAGAAGCAATCCTTAAAGTTGAAAATCCTAAGAGAACAGCTGTGGCTTTGTTCGTAGATAAAGAAGAAATAGGATCAGTTGGTAATACATCAATGAATGCGCCATACATGGGAAATATGATTGCAGAAATTGCAAACAATCAAAATGAAAATTACAATGATTTAACAATGAGAAGAATCATGGCAAATTCAAAAGTATTGTCAGCAGATGTTACTGCAGCTATTGATCCATTGTATTCTGATGCAACTGAAGATTCTAACACAGCATTAAGTGGATGTGGAATTTCATTAGCCAAATTCACAGGACACGGTGGAAAATTCAGTTCAAATGATGCAAATCCAGAATTCTTAAATGAATTAAGAGAACTATTCAAACAAGAAAAAGTAATGTGGCAAACAACTGAACTTGGTAAAATAGACCAAGGCGGCGGAGGAACAATAGCATATATACTTGCTAATCAAGGAGCAGAAGTAGTTGACATTGGAACAGCAATGCTATCAATGCATGCACCAGTTGAACTATTATCAAAAGCTGATTGCTACATGACAAGCAAAGCATATCATGCATTCTTAAAATAAAATAAACCAAATACAAAAAGCACTTGACAATTAACTTTTATACTGATATTATATAAAAGCACTTTGAGTTAAGTGCTTTTTAAATTACTCAAAAACAAGTAATACACGTAAAATAAAATTAAAAAAATTTTACAAAACACTTGACAAAATGAAATGATGATAGTAAACTATAATAGT